>NZ_JAUQWH010000122.1 GCF_030757795.1 Actinoplanes oryzae | reverse complement strand
TCGGCTGCGACGGCCGGCCGCTGGTGACCCGCACCAGCTTCCGCTACCTGCAGACCCTCTACAACCTCGGCCCCGCGCCAGAACCGAACCTGACCGTGCTCTGGTCCCCCGCGCTACCCGACGGCTTCAAACGGTTCTGCGCCCAGGTGTCGGTCGACACCAGTTCCGTCCAGTACGAGAACGACGAGCTGATCCGGCCCGCCTACAGCGACGACACGGCGGTCGCCTGCTGCGTCTCGGCCATGCGGGTCGGCAAGGACATGCAGTTCTTCGGCGCCCGCGCCAACCTCGCCAAGGCTCTGCTGTACGCGATCAACGGTGGCCGGGACGAGCTGACCGGCGAGCGGCTGTTCGAGAGCACGCCGATCACCGACGATGTCCTCGACTACGACACCGTGCTCGCCGCCTACGACAAGACCCTCGACTGGCTGGCCGAGACGTACGTCGACGCGCTCAACGTCATCCACTACATGCACGACAAGTACGCCTATGAGCGCATCGAGATGGCCCTGCACGACTATCCGGTGCACCGCTTCCTGGCCACCGGGATTGCCGGCCTGTCGGTCGCCGCAGACAGCCTGAGCGCCATCAAGTACGCCCAGGTGAAGGCGCTGCGCGACCAGACCGGGCTGGTCGTCGACTATGCCGTCGACGGCGACTACCCTGCCTTCGGCAACAACGACGACCGCGCCGATGCGATCGCCGTCGACCTGGTCGAGCGGTTCATGGCCAAGATCCGCCGGCAGCCCACCTACCGCGGTGCCGAGCCGTCACTGTCGGTGCTGACCATCACGTCGAACGTCGTCTACGGCAAGAAGACCGGCAACACCCCCGATGGCCGGCGCGCCGGCGAGCCGTTCGCACCCGGCGCCAACCCGATGAACGGCCGCGACAAGCACGGCATGGTCGCCGCCGCCCTGTCCGTGGCCAAGCTGCCCTACAGGGCGGCCCGCGACGGCATCTCCCTGACCATCACCGTCACCCCCGACGGCCTCGGCCATTCCCGCGACGAACGCATCACCAACCTGGCCGGTGTGCTCGACGGCTACACCGACGGCGGCGGCTTCCACATGAACGTCAACGTGCTCGACCGCGCCACCCTCGAGGACGCCATGCAGCACCCCGAGAAGTACCCGCAGCTGACCATCCGGGTCTCCGGCTACGCCGTCAACTTCGTCAAGCTCACCCCCGAACAGCAGCGCGACGTCATCTCCCGTACCTTCCACGGGTCGCTGTGATGACCGGCCTCATCACCGCCGCGCCCGCGGTGACCGGCTCCGTCCACTCCTTCGACCTGTCGACCGGGGTGGACGGGCCGGGCACCCGGTTCGTCGCGTTCGTCGCCGGCTGCCCGTTGCGCTGCCAGTACTGCCACAGCCCCGACACCCAGTACCGCCGCTACGGCACTTCGCGGACGGCCGACGAGCTCCTCACGGAAATCCGCCGGTACGAGCGCTTCCTCAAGGTTGCCGGTGGCGGGGTGACCATGAGCGGCGGCGAACCGCTGCAACAGCCCGCCTTCACCCGCGAAGTCTTACGAGGCTGCAAGGAAATGCAGTTGCACACCGCCCTGGACACCAGCGGCTTCCTCGGCGACCGCGCAGACGACGCCCTGCTCGACGCCACCGACCTGGTACTGCTCGACATCAAGTCCGGCGACCCGGCCACGTACCGGGCCGTGACCCGCACCGGCCGTCTCGCGCCAACGGTGCGCTTCGCCCACCGCCTCGCCGACCGCGGCATGCCCATCTGGGTCCGCTTCGTGCTCGTCCCCGGCCTCACCGACGACCCCGCGAACGTTGACGCGGTCGCGGCCATCTCGGCCTCCGTGCCCACCGTCGAACGGGTCGAGGTGCTGCCGTTCCACCGCCTCGGCGCGCAGAAGTACGCCGCCCTCGGTCTGCCCTTACCTCTTGCCGAAACACCCCCGCCAGGCCAGGCCCTGCTCCGGCGGGTGCACGACCAGTTCCGTGACCACGGGTTGGCCGTGCACTGAACCAGCCGCCGCGGTGCTCGCTGCAGACAATGCCGACTGTCATCGTCGCCATCCATGCCTGGGCTCGGATGACCGAGGACGGCGGAATCTTTCTGTGCCTATGAGCTCTCGGGGGAGCCTGGATGCGAACTGCCGCCAAGGCGGTAGAGGTCTTCTGCACTGCAGCGGCGATGGCGTCGTGCACGGGCGCAATGACGGGATCAGCTATCACGGTGACCGTCAGGCGCCCGCGTAGGACAGCGCCGCGAACGTGACGCCCGTGTTGCCCGGGGTGGCCACCAGCGGCACCAGGCGCTGGTGGTCGATGAACACCCGCTGCAGACCGGTGCGGTGCAGCGCGCGGAACACCGCGCCGAGTGGCCTGGCCGACGCCGCACGTGCCGCTGACCTTCGCTGTTCTCACATCGTGTCCACGGTCGCGGCGAACCGGCTCTCGTCATTCGCGGTGGCGGGAATCGCGACCGGTCGGACGCCGGTGTTGTTGCCCAGCTGATCCGGCCCGGCCGACTGGGTGCACGCGGGGCGGGCGCTGTAGCGGGTGCTGCTGGTTGCGACCCGGCGGTACCTGGCCACCACCCCGATAAGCCAGCCGGCGGAGATCCCGGGCCCGCCACCCCGCGACGCTCGATCGCCGAGGTTCTCTGCGACCCTCATCCCTGGTCGTGACGAGGGTCGTCGCCGCAGTGGCGATCGCGGCCGCGGCCGCGGCGTCTATGGCGCCTACCGCATCGGCGATTGGGGGCCAAGGCCGCGTGGACCGGCAACTTCAGCACCACTGCGACCGATACGGGCAACGACGGCCCGCACGACTGATCGCCCTTTCCTATAGGCCGGTCAACCGTAGTAGGCGTCCCTCATCAGCTGCTGCATGTCGTCCAGCAGCGGCATCCTCGGGTTGGCCGGTGCGCACTGGTCCTCGTACGCGTTGAGAGCCTGCCGGGGCAGAGCGGCGAGGAAGTCGCTCTCGTCGACGCCAAGCTTGGCGAAGGAGGGTTCGATGCCGACCGCGTCCCGCAGCGCCTCGACGGCCGCGGCGAGCGAGGCCACTCCCTCGTCCGCTGTGGTGGCGGGCAGGCCGAGCATCCGGGCGATCTCGGCGAAACGCTCAGGGGCTCGATAGCTCTCGTACTTGGGCCAGCCGGACAACTTCGACGGCATGGTGCCGTTGTAGCGGATCACGTGCGGCAGCAGCACCGCGTTCGTACGGCCGTGGGCGATGTGGAACGTGGCGCCGAGCGTGTGCGACATGGCGTGCACGATGCCCAGGAAGGCGCTTCCGAACGCCATGCCCGCGATCGTGCCCGCGTTGTGCATGTGCTCGCGGGCCTCCGCGTCCCCGGCCACCACCGACCGCTCGAGATTGGCGACGATGAGCCGGATGGCGTGCAGCGCCAAGCCGTCGGTGAAGTCGCTGGCGTAGACGGACACATACGCCTCGATCGCGTGGGTCAAGGCGTCGAAGCCGCTGTCCGCCGCGATCACGCGAGGCAGGCTCGCCGCGAGTGCCGGGTCGACGATGGCGACGGTCGGGGTGAGCGCGTAGTCGGCCAAGGGGTACTTCTTGCCGGTGACGTGGTCGGTGATGACCGCGAACGGCGTGACTTCCGCGCCGGTGCCCGAGGTGGTCGGGATGCAGACCAGCTGGGCCAGCGCGCCGAGCGGGGGGAACGCGAAAGCGCGCTTGCGGATGTGGAAGAACTTCTCACGCATGTCGTCGAAGTCGACCTCGGGGTGCTCGTACTTGAGCCACATCACCTTGGCCGCGTCCATGGCCGAGCCGCCGCCGAGCGCGATGATCGTGTCCGGACGGAACGAGCGCATCAGCGTGGCTCCCCGGTCGACCGTTGTCATCCGGGGCTCGGGTTCGACATCGTCGATGATCTGCAGGGCCACCCGGTTCGACCGGCTCTGCAGGACTCGGTTGATGCGGTCGACGAAGCCGAGGCGGGTCATCGTCTCGTCGGTGACCACCGTGACGCGCTGCACGTCCCGCATGTCGGTGAGGTAGCGAATCGCATGCGGCTCGAAGTAAATCTTCGAGGGCACCTTGAACCACTGCAGATTGTTGGTGCGCCGGCCGATCCGCTTGACGTTGATGAGGTTGACCGCCGAAACGTTGTTCGACACGGAGTTGCCGCCGTAGCTGCCGCAGCCGAGGGTCAGCGACGGCAGGAAAGCGTTGTACATGTCGCCGATGCCACCCTGCGAGGCGGGTGAGTTCCAGATGATGCGAACGGCTTTCATCCGGCCCCCGAATTCCTTGACCAGTTCGTCGTCCTCGGTGTGGATGACCGCGCTGTGCCCGAGCCCGTGGAACTCCACCATCTGAGCCGCAAGGCTCAGGCCCTCCTCGCGGGAGCGTACGCGCAGCACGGCCAGCACCGGCGCGAGCTTCTCGCGGGTCAGCGGCTCGGTTGGGCCGACCTCGCCGACCTCGGTCAGGATGATCGAAGTCTCCGGTGGCACCTGAAAGCCTGCCTGCTCGGCGATCCACGAGGCGGTCCGCCCGACGACGTCCGGGTTCAGCCGATCGTCGTCGCAGCCGGTGCCGCCGGCCGCGACCCCGAAGATGAACTGCTCGAGCTGCGCCTTCTCGGCGGGCGTGGCGACGTACGCATGCAGCCGGCCGAACTCGGCGAGCGCGGCGTCGTAGATGGCGTCGTCGAGGATGACGGCCTGCTCGGAGGCGCAGATCATGCCGTTGTCGAACGACTTGGACAGCACGATGTCGTGCACGGCCCGGCGGAGGTCGGCGCTCGCTTCCACGTACGCCGGGACGTTGCCGGCGCCGACGCCCAGCGCGGGCTTACCGGCTGAGTAGGCGGCGCGGACCATGCTGTTACCGCCGGTGGCCAGAATCGTCGCGATGCCCGGGTGGTGCATCAGTGCGGTGGTCGTCTCCACCGACGGCTTTTCGATCCACTGGATGCAGTGCTCGGGTGCGCCCGCCGTGACGGCGGCGTCACGCACGACCCGGGCCGCTTCGGCGCTGCACCGCTGCGCCGCTGGGTGGAAGGCGAAGACGATCGGGTTGCGGGTCTTGAGTGCCATGAGCGCCTTGAAGATGGTCGTGGAGGTGGGGTTGGTGACCGGCGTGATGCCGGCGATGACCCCGACCGGGTCGGCGATCTCGACGATGCCGTTGATGTCGTCCTCGGCGATCACCCCGACCGTACGCAGCTTGGCCATGCTGTGGGCGACGTGCTCGCAGGCAAACAGGTTCTTGACCGCCTTGTCCTCGAATACGCCACGGCCGGTCTCCCCGACCGCGAGCCGAGCCAGCGTGGCGTGCTGATCGAGGGCCGCCACGGACGCCTTCTTGACGATCCGGTCGATCTGTTCCTGGTCGAAAGCGGCGTACTCGTCCAGTGCCCGCAGCCCTTGGGCCACGAGAGTCTCCACAGTCATGACGTTTCCTCTCCCGCCGATCGCGATCACGCGACACCGAAGAACATGCCCGAGGTCAGCGCCTCGCGGTCGTTGTAGGCGAACTCGGGTGCGGAATCACGATCCGGGTCCTCACGTCTGGCCCTCCTCGGTCTTGTCACTTCCGACGTTAGGAGCGACTTTGCGGCCGGGACAGAACCGACTGTCCCGCAGCGGCGGGACCTTCGTCCCGGTCTGCGGTCAGCGACCTACCAGGCAGGCTGCGTGACCGAACGCGGCCGGGCCGATACGACAGCCACGGGACAGCGGACCCGGACCAGCACCGCTCCGCCGTGCCGCCGGTCGACGCGTCCTGGTCGCTGGACGCCCCGATGACCAGCACAGACGCGCCCGCACTGCCATCAACGAGCGCGCTGGCCGGATCGGAGTCGTGTACGACGTCACGCTCCACGGTCATGCCGGCCGCGCTGAGATGTTCGTCCACGAGTACGTTGACCAGACGAATGGCTTCGCCGTGGGCGGTGCCCGAGTCGTTCGTCCCGGTAGCCAGGACGCCGCCGCCGCAGCTCCGCGTCCGCGAGCCGGGCCAACCGGAGCACGGCGTCCCGGCCGGCCGGGTTGGCGGCGGCGAGCACGGCGCCCTCGCGGCGAGCGGCGCGGAGCCGATCAAGCGCCACGCGCGGGACGGGGATCTGAGCGACCGGCCATCTGTTGGTGTGCCGATGCGGCACAGCGGCCGCGAGTGCCTCCGCAGCCCGGGTGACCGGCGAGGGGCGGGTGGCGATCACCCGGGCGACCAGGCCGGGTTCGTCGGACTCCGGGAACAGCGTGAAGTCGGAGCGGTAGCGTGTTCCGGATCGCGAGGCGCAGCGTGAACACGGCGGCACCCACGCTGATCAGCTGCTCACGCCCGTCCGGGTCGAGCACGTGCAGACGACGGGACGGGTCGGCGTACACGTCGACGCGACCGCCCCGGACCTGGAACTTCCAAGGCTGGCCGTGGTGCAGGGACGGTGCTGCCGTCGCGGTGCGCACGCAGTCGAGCAGGACCTTTCGAACCGGTGGCGTGATCGTCGTGGTCATCGTTCCTCCTCACATCGCCGATGCGTGCCCGGGCGACGTCGTCATGGTGTCGGCGGTGACCGGCCACCGGGCTGGGATCAGCACCGTCGGGCTGGTCTTCCGCGCCCCCGCGTAGGCCTCCCGGGCGCTGCGGAGAAGCTCGGCGAAGCTGCCGCTGCGGCCGATCCCGGCGACCATGAGGCGACTGCGCCGCAGCGCACGTTCGATGGTGTACGCCACCTCGAAGTCGTTCACGACGAGAGGCTCGACCGGAACATCGGGAAACCGGGCGACCCAGCCGGCCACTGCCTCGGCCAACGCCCGCTCCGCGGCCGCTCGTTCCTCGGCGTACGCGCCCGGTTGCACGGCGGGCGGGACGCCGTCCGCGGCGCCGGGCCGCGTCCACATGTGCATCGCGGTGAGGGGGGCCTTGGCCAGTGCGGCGCGCTCGAACGCGAACCCGAGCGTGGCATCGCACTCCGGCCGGGCCGAGGTCGCCACGACGATCGGCCCGTCGGATGGCATGGTGCCGCGATAGACGAGCAGCGGGCAGGCGCTGTGGTAGGCCAGATAGGCGGTGGTCGAGCCCCAAGCCGGTCGGGTGTACGCGTCGTCGCGGTGCCCCAGCACGAGCAACCGCGCGCGTCCCGAGAGCTGGGTCAGCAGGTTGGCGGCGCCCCCGTCAAGCAGTTCGGTGGCGACCGGCAGATCCGGCGCGGTCAGCCGGGCGCGGCTGGCGACCAGATCGAGCAGCCGCTGGGCGTCGTAGCGGGACGGCACGGTTCCCCGTCCACGGTAGGCGCCGGTGTACCGGCCCGGCCAGACATGCACGATGAGCAACGGGGCCCGGTACAGAACCGCTTCCGCAACCGCAAGATCGACCAGCGCCGGACTGGTACGCGAACCATTGACACCGACCATGACCGGCCGGTTCCGGAGTGTCGACACATCGCTGGGCATAGTCGCAACGTAGGCACGCAGGAGCGGCCTGCGTCACGGGCTGTAGGCACCATCGATCGGGCCGTCCGGCCCTGCCGTCCACGTCCGTCCGGCCCGACGAAGACGGGATCACGCTGACACCCGCTCGTTCCCGACGGTCAGGCGAACAGGACTTTCGTCCTTCCCAGATCAGGGCCATCGCCTCGGGATTCCGCCCGCTGACCGGCGCAGGCTCAAGGCACAGACATCGACGAGGGAGGACACCATGACAACCATCGGCCGGGGCACTGCCGCTCACCTGGAGCACGTCGAGGCTCCCGGCTCCATGCTCACCAAGACCGCCGCGAGGGCGCTGGCCGTGCTGCGCATCTCCACCGGCTTCGTCTTCCTGTGGGCGTTCTTCGACAAGCTGTTCGGGTGGGGCTTCGCCACCACCTCGGAGCGCGCCTGGATCAACGGCGGCTCGCCCACCAAGGGCTTCCTGTCGGGCGTCGAAGTCGGCCCGAGCTGGTTGCAGACCTTCTTCCACAACATCGCCGGCGACCCGTGGGCCGACTGGCTGTTCATGCTCGGCCTGCTCGCCATCGGCCTGGCCTTCGTGCTCGGCATCGGCGTGCGTCTCGCCGCCGGGGCCGGCGCGCTCATGATGCTGCTCATGTGGACCGCCGAATGGCCGCTCGACAAGACCACCGCTGCGGGCGAGCCCAGCATGTCGACCAACCCGATCGTCGACTACCACATCATCTACGGCCTCGCCGGCATCGTCCTGGCCCTGACCTACGCCGGTCACACCTGGGGGCTGGGCAAGTGGTGGGCCTCCCTGCCCGTCGTCCAGAAGAACCGCTGGCTCATCTGACGCCATGCGTACGCACCGACGGGACACCCTCGCCCGGCCGCAGCCACTGCGACCGGGCGAATCGGCGTCTCGCATCGCCGTGCAGGATGTGAGCAAGACGTACGGGCAAGCGGGTGCCGTCGACCAGGGAGCTTCTCCGTCGGCGACGGCGAGGTCTTCGCACTGCTCGGTCCGAACGGCGGCGGCAAGACCACCATCGTCGGGATCCCGGGGGGCTACCGCACCCGCGATTCCGCCCCGGTCGACATCCTCGGGTTCGATCCCTCGACCCGCGGCTCGGCCTACCGTGCGCGCATCGGGGTGGTGTTGCAGCCCGCGGGCTTCGAGGAGGAGTTCACCGTTCGGGGGACCTTCCGCCCCGGCGCGGGTGCTGAACGCGCGCCGCTCATCACCGCGCCACATTCTGCCGGGAAACGCTCAACCTATCGATCACGACGCCGCGGTGGGCTGCCTGCCTTCTGACGGCCGGCACCGGTGAGATCACTGCCGATCAGCCGTGCGGATGGTCTCCGAGCAGGCGGGTGGCAAGCACTGCCGCCTGGGTACGCCGTTCCAGGCCGAGCTTAGCCAAGAGACTCGAGACATAGTTCTTGACGGTCTTTTCGGCCAGGAATAGACGTCCGGCAATCTCCCGGTTGGTGAGCCCTTCGGCGATGAACTCGAGGATGCGGCGTTCCTGGTCGGTCAGCGACGCCAGTTCCTTGGGCTGTTCGACTCCGTGGCGGATGCGCTCCAGCACCCGCTGGGTGACCGCCGGATCCAGCAGCGACTGGCCGGCGGCTACCCGGCGTACGGCATCGAGCAGGTCGTTGCCGCGGATCTGCTTGAGCACGTAGCCGGAAGCGCCCGCCATGATCGCCGCGAACAGAGCCTCGTCGTCCTCGTACGAGGTCAGGATCAGTCCCTTGATCGACGAGTCGACGGCCCGGACGTCGCGGCACACGTCGATGCCGTTGCCGTCGGGCAACCGGGCGTCGAAGATCGCCACGTCGGGCCGCAGTGCCGGGATGCGTCCAGCCGCCTCCTGGGCAAGACCGGACTCCCCGATCACCTCGATGTCGCCGTCGGCCTGCAGCAGATCGACCAGGCCGCGACGCACCACTTCATGGTCGTCGAGCAGAAAGACACGGATCATTCGTACTTCTTACCGCGTCCGAGTGGCTTGAGCGTAGGGGCCAACGGCCCCCCTTCCAGCCGCATCACGGGCGCCGGCCGACCATCCGGGACCATGGGGGAAGTCAGGGATTCCGGCACGTTCCGCGAGGCCGGGGCGGGCACTACTCTCATCGTCATGGTGGAACGTCACTTGCGGGACGACCGGCTCGATCCGCCTTCGCTCGGCCTCACCCCTCTTTCCCGCGTCCGGCTCGACGAGCTTCTGCAAGAGATGCTCGATCGGGTCGGCGACGTCGTGGCCAGCCGGGAGCGGCTGCGCGCGTTGCTCGACGCCGTCGTCGGCATCGGCACCGACCTCGACCTGCGTAGCACCCTGCAGCGCATCGTCGAGGCCGCCTGTGCGCTGGCCGGCGCCCGCTACGGCGCCCTTGGGGTGCTCAGCGCCGACCGCGCCACCCTGTCTGACTTCATCACGTACGGCATCGCCCCGGCCGCGCACGCGAAGATCGGTGACCTGCCGCACGGCCGCGGCGTCCTCGGCGTGCTGATCACCGACCCGCATCCGGTGCGCCTGCCGGACATCACCAAGCACCCCGACTCGTACGGCTTCCCGCCGCATCACCCGCCGATGCACAGCTTCCTCGGGGTCCCCGTGCGCACCCGCGACCAAATCTTCGGCAACCTCTACCTCGCCGAGAAGCAGGGCGCCGACGAGTTCAGCCAGGACGACGAGGAGATCGTCGTCGCGCTCGCTGCCGCGGCCGGCGTCGCGATCGACAACGCCCGGCTCTACGAGCTGGCCCAGCGCCGCGAACGCTGGCTCGCCGCCACCGCCGAGATCACCAGCGTGCTGCTCGGCACCGTTCAGCGCACCGACGCCCTACGCCTGATCGCCCGGCGGGCTCGCGAGGTCTCCGGCGCCCACCTGGTTCTGGTCATGCTCTACGACGAGAACAACGCGCGTTACACGATCGAAGTGGCCGACGGCGCCGACCCCTCGTGCGGCGACCTCGCCGGCAAGGTCGTGCCCGTGGAGCCGGCCGCAGCGGCGGAGTTCGGCCGGGAGAAGTACCGGGCCATCGACAATCTGCGGGCTGTCACCGAATGGCCCGGGCCCGTTCCGGATGGTCCGGCGATGGCCGTGCCGCTGGCCGGCCCGGACACTCTGCACGGCGTGCTGATCGTCACCCAGCCCGCGGAACAGCCACCCAGTGACAAGGACGCCGCGCAGCTGTCGACCTTCGCGGGCCAGGCGGCGCTCGCGCTCGAACGAGTCCGCGCCCAGGAGGAACGCCAGCAGCTCGTGGTGCTCGAGGACCGCGAGCGCATCGCCCGCGACCTGCATGACGTGGTGATTCAGCGGCTGTTCGCCACCGGCATGCACCTGCAAGGCGCGGTGCACCAAGCCGGCCCCGAGGTCGCCAAGCGCATCAACACCGCCGTCGACGACCTCGACGCCACCATCCGTGACATCCGCCGCTCGATCTTCGAACTACGCGCCCCGACAGGACCGTCCCTACGCGCCGAACTCAACGAGGCGGCCGAGGCCGCCGCCGGGGCGCTGGGGTTCGGGCCTGTGCTGGACACGTCCGGACCGGTGGACAGCGCCATCCCCGACGACATCAAGCCGGAACTGGTCGCGGTCCTCCGCGAGGCCCTGTCGAACATCGCCCGCCACGCCGAGGCCACCAGCACCCGGGTCTCGCTGCGGGTAGCCGGCGGTGAGGCGATCCTGAGCGTCGAGGACGACGGCGTCGGTTTCGACCCTGCCCGCGCCCGCGGTGGCGTCGTCAACATGGGCGAGCGCGCCCATGATCTCGGCGGCAGCTTCGAGATCGGTGCCGCACGGGACGGCAGCGGGACGTTGCTGACCTGGCGCGTTCCGATCGGCGGCTGAATGAAGGACCTTCGGCCCTGACCAGTGGCCGAGGGAGGCGGCACGGTGGTGGGGATACCGGACGACGGAGGTCCCCACCATGACACCGCTCGAGCAGGCCGCCCGCGCAGCACAACACGCGCCCTCGGTCTTCAACACCCAGCCGTGGAACTGGCAGATCACCGGCAACGCCCTCGACCTGTACGCCGATCCGGGACGCCGCGTCGACAGCATCGACCGCGACGGCCGGCTGCTGCTGCTCAGCTGCGGCGCCGCCCTGCACCACGCCCGTACGTACCTGGCCGCCGCCGGGTGGTCCGTGACCGTCGAGCGCATGCCCGACCCAAAACGGCCCCAGCTGCTGGCCCGCATGACCCTCGGCAACCCGATCCCACCCGACCCCGAAGCGACCCGGCTGGCCGCCGCGATAGCCCGGCGGCGCACCGACCGGCGCGCCTTCGACGACCGGCCGGTGACCGAGTCCGAGCTGACCAAGCTCCGCCGCTTCGTCGAGTTCGAGGGCGCCTACCTGCACACCGTACGACCCGACCAGGTCGCCATGCTGGCCATCTCGACGGAGATCGCCGCCGGTGCCGAGCTGGACGACCCCGCCTACCAGAAGGACCTGCACGACTGGACCACCCGGCCCAGCCCAGCCGGCGACGGCGTGCCACCGGGAACAGCGGTCAAACCGGAACTGCGCCGCGTTCCGGTCCGAGACTTCTTCCCGGACGCCACCGCGAAGCTCGAGGCCGGCGCCGCCCACGACCAGGGCGCCGCGTACGTCGTGCTGTTCGGGCCGGACGACAAGCCCGGAAACCTTCTCCGTGGCGGCGAGGCCCTGTCCGCCCTGCTGTTGCTGGCCACCGCCGACGGGCTGGCCACCGCCCCACTGAGCGACGCCGTCGAGGTGGAATGGCCTCGTCACCTGGTGCGCGGCCTGATCGCGGACATCGGCGAGCCATACCTCCTCGTCCGGCTTGGCTACCGCCACGATCGTCAGGGCGTGCCGGCCGCGCCGCGCCGCGACACCGCGGACGTCATCACCACGACGAGGTAGGTGGCCATCATGGGCGGCTCCATCGCGGTGGGATACAGCGGCGCGGGCGGGTCCGAGGCGCTGGCGAGGGCGACCGAGCAGGCCGAACGAAGCGGTGCACGGCTGACGATCGAGCACGTCTGCGTGCCGGGTTCGCCGCTGACCGGCGCGACCCATACCGGACTCGAGTTGCTCGATCCTCCGCTCGCCCGCGCCTACGCCAAGGCACAGATCCGCCTCGGCGGACACCGAGTGGCTTGGGAGATCTGCAGCGGCGATCCAGCCGCTGAGCTGGTCCACACCTCCGTCGGCGCCCACCTCCTGGTGATCGGCGCCGGTGAAGGCGGCCGGAGCGTACGCCGGATCATCCGGCACACGCACAGCCCGGTCGTCGTGGCCCGGTCGGCGAGGCTGCCGGCGCACGCGCCTTTCGCCGGACATGTGGTGGTCGGCGACAAACGCCGTGGGGTGATCGGGCGTGCCCGCACTGGCGACGTTCCGTTGACCGTCGCCACCGAAGCCACCTGTCCGGTTGCAATCGTCCCGGTCGAGCATGACGAAGGAAACCTGCTGTGAACGGCTACAGCGAGGCGGAGCTGCGGGCGGCCGCGGAGGCCGGAATCCGCGCCCCCTCCATGCACAACAGTCAGCCCTGGCAGTTCCGGCTGCGAGATGGGGCCATCGAGGTGCTCGCCGACCCGGCCCGGCAACTCGCCGTCGCCGACTGGTCCGGCTGGGCCGCCCGGCTCGCGTGCGGTGCGGCCACCTACAACGCCCGCCTCGCCCTGGCAATGCACGGCCGGCCCGCCGAAGTGAGACTGCGCCCCGACTCCGGGAAACCGAATATCATCGCCCGGCTCACGCCCGGACGCGAACGGCCACCGACGTACGCCGAGCAGGATCTGCACGCCGCCATCCCGCGCCGGCACAGCAACCGTGCGCCGTTCTGGCCCGATCCGGTGCCGGCCGATGCCCGCGTCCGCCTCATCGAAGCTGCCCGCAGCGAGGCGGCGTGGCTGGACCTGCTCGTCGGCATGACCGCCCTCACCGGTTTCGCCGAGATCGCCGGCAGCGCCGACCGGGTGCTGCGCCGCGACGACCGCTACCAGGCCGAATTGATCAGCTGGACGCAGGTCGATCATGCACCGGACGGCGTGCCGGTCACCGCTGGAGCACCCCAGCCCGAAACGCAGGATCTGATACCACAAAGGTCCTTCGGTGACCGGCACCGCGCTCCCGGCCGCAACTACGAGCCCGAGCCTCTCATCGCTATCCTGGGCGTTTCCGGTGACCGGCCGATCGACCAGATCACCGCCGGCCAGGCCCTGCAGAAGGTGCTGCTGACCGCCACCGACGCCGGCCTGTCCGCGTCGATGATTTCGCAACCGATCGAGGTCCCGACTGCCCGCGACCAGCTGCGCCGATCACTGGGACGCTCGGGCTTCCCACAGCTGACGCTTCGCATCGGCTACGGCACACCTCGGAGCGCCACGCCGCGACGCGCCGTCACCGACGTCCTCCTCGCCGATGAGCACACGGGCCTTCGGTCCCCCGGAACGTGAGGACATAAGCCTCTGACGCCCTGGCCATCCACCGCGGATTCTGGTCATCGACGCTCGGTAGGGGCGTCGGATCAGCGCGGTTGGAGGTTCATCATGTTCGCCCGGGTCGGTGATCGGATCATCGTCGACGGCATCCACCACGAAGGCGACCGTCGCGCCGGTGTCATCATCGCCGTCCGGAACGCCGACGGCGCTCCGCCCTACGAGGTGCGCTGGTTGCACGACGACCGCAAGTCGCTCATCTTTCCCGGTGAAGAGGCCGAGATCGAGCATCACGGCTCCGCAGCCACGTGACGCGTCATTGCCTCTCGTCAGCGCCGCTCGGGCGGGACGGAGAAGGGGTCACGCTGACCATCCCGTGCCGCGAGACGTTCCATGGAACGCCGATATCGGCACTGTGTGATCCTCCTCGAGCAGAGCTGCGCGACCAGCGAGCCCTCTGGGCTGCCGGATCCGCTGGCAGGTGTTGCTCCGTGGTGGCGTTCCCGCTCGCGTGGTCCTTGCCGGACGTCAGAGAAAGACGGCAGTCAGCAACGTCACGGTGAGTATCGGCAGAAGGATCACCTGGGTCATCTCCGCACCAGTGCCTGTTCGGCTCGGCCACCGAGGGGAGTGTGATCGGTGGACCGCACTCCCTTCGTCCTGTCGGCTCATCAATGCTTGCCGCGCACCACGACCACCGGGCAGTGGGCGTGATGAACGCAGTGCTGGCTCACCGATCCGAGTAGCGCACCGGCGAAGGCACCGTGGCCTCGCGAACCGACCACCAGAAGCGCGGCATGGGCCGACGCGTCGATAAGGGCCTGGGACGGGTTGCCGGGCACGACGCTCTGCAGCACCTCCACGTCGGGCGTGGCGGCGTCGACCACTGCGTGAACTGCCTCGTCCAACACCTTTCCGACGCTGACAGCGATGTCCTCGTACGGAACGGGACCGGCCCAGCCGTAGTAGGTCGGGTACTCCCACGCCGCCACCGCCTGCACCCGTCCACCGGCGAGCCTGGCCTGCCCGACAGCCCAGCGCAAAGCGGCTGTTGACGACGGCGAACCGTCGACGCCGACCACGATGTCGGCTGCCCGGACATCGGTGAGATCACGTGCCTCGAAACTCGTCATGACATACCTCCGATCGACCGACCACGAGGCCGGATGCGATCGCCGGCCTCAACTCGACCGTGCGCCGGTGCTACCAAGGCCGGCAGTGCCGAAAGCCCCGACGTCCGCGGGATGGTCACATCGAGTCAGGTCCTTCGACTCATTCGCCGGCGAACCGCCAATCGCACGATGGTCGCAGAAGCCAGCTGACACGATGTTGATCGAGTTGCTGAAGGCCCGTCCTGGTAGGACCTTCGGCCCTGCCGGGCGGGATCCTGTTGACGGACCGTGAGGGTTGACACCAACGCGAGGAGCAGCCGTGGAAACCACTGTCGTCCATCATGCTCAGGCCGGGCTGACAGCTGCTGAGGCAAGCCGGCGACTCGTCACCGACGGCCCCAATGCGGTGGCCGCACCTGCCCCCCGCCGCCTCGCCGCGCGGATCGGCCGCCAGCTCGCCGACCCGCTGGTGGCGCTGCTCCTGGCCGCCGCCGTGGTGACCACCGTTCTCGGGGACATCCCCGACACGGCGGTCATCGCCCTCGTCGTCACGATCAACACGCTCATCGGCGTGGTGCAGGAAATCCGGGCCGATGCGGCCATCGCGGCGCTGGACCGCTTGGCCGCGCCCACCGCGCGTGTCGTGCGTGACGGTCGCGATGTGATCCTCCCGGCCGCGGAACTGGTCCGCGACGATCTCGTGCGGCTGGAGGCCGGCGATGTCATCCCGGCCGACCTGCAACTGGTGGAAGCCGAGCGGGCGGCCTTCGACGAGTCTGCCCTGACCGGTGAATCCGTGCCCGTGCACCGCTCGGCCGGCCAGGATGCCGGCTCGGGCACGGTTCTCACCACGGGCCGCGCCACCGGAGTGGTCACCCGGACCGGCGCGGCAAGTTCGCTCGGGCGTATCGCCGCGCTGGTCTCCCGGACGAAGCCGGCCCCGACGCCCCTGCAGCGGCGCATCGCCGGCCTGGGGCGCGTGCTGGGTCTGTCGGCGATCGCCGTGTCCGGCGTCGTCTTCGCGATCGGCGTACTCTCCGGCGAGCCACTCGTCCGCATGGCCATCACCGCGGTCAGCCTCGTCGTCGCGGCCGTACCGGAGAGCCTGCCCGCCGTGGTGACGCTCGCCCTCGCGCTCGGCGCCCGCCGCATGGCCCGCACGAAGGCAATTCCTCGGCGGCTGCACGCGGTGGAGACACTCGGCTCGGTGACCGTGATCGCGTCCGACAAGACCGGCACGCTCACGCAGAACCGCATGTCGGTGCAGCAGGCCGCCACCGCGGACGGCGCCCGCTACACCGTCGCGGGCACCGGCTACGCCCCGGAAGGCGTGGTCACTCCGGCCGACAGAGATGTGGACGGACTGCGTCGCCTCGCCCGCGCCGGTCTGCTCTGCAACGACGCGGAACTGATCCCGCCCGGCGGCGAGCGCACCCAGTGGACAGCGGCCGGTGACCCTATGGAGGCGGCGCTGGTCGCCTTCGCGGGCCGGTGCGGCCTCGACATCACCGCCGACCGTGCCGCCTCGCCCCGCGTCGCGGAACAACCTTTCGACCAGGCAAATCGCCGGATGACGACCGTGCACCGGCTCGGTGATGGCACGTACCTGAACGTGCGCAAGGGCGCCCCGGAAAGCGTTCTCGAGCCGGTGACCGACGCCGGCCTGCTCAGTGCGGCCGCCGAAATGGCCGAGGGCGGACTTCGTGTGCTCGCGGTCGCGACGGCGGTCACGGCGGAACAGCCGGATCTGGCGGACCCACCGCCGCTGCGAGCCGCCGGGCTGGTCGGCATCGGCGACCCGCTGCGTCCGAGCGCCCGGGCGACCGCCGCGGCGTTCGAGGCTTCCGGCGTACGCCTGCTGCTGATCACCGGCGACCACCCGGCCACCGCCGCCGCCATCGGCACCCAGCTCGGCATTCTCGAGCCCGGCGATCGCGTCGTCGTCGGCGACGCCGGCCCACCGAGTCCCGATGACATCGCACACGCCCGCGTGTTCGCACGTACCCAGCCGGAGCAGAAGCTCGACATCATCGCCGGCCTGCAACGTCGTGGCGAGGTTGTCGCGATGACGGGCGACGGCGTCAACGACTCACCCGGGCTCAAGCGCGCCGACATCGGCGTGGCCATGGGCAGCGGCACCGAGGTCGCCCGCCAGGCCGCCGAGCTCGTGCTGGTCGACGACAACCTCGGCACCGTGGCCGACGCCATCGGTGAGGGCCGCCGCATTTACGACAACATCCGCCGGTTCCTGCGCTACGCCCTCTCCGGCGGCATCGCCGAGCTGCTCGTCATGCTCGCCGGGCCGCTGCTCGGCATGCCCGTGGCACTCCTGCCGGGCCAGCTCCTGTGGGTCAACCTGCTGACGCACGGCATCCCCGGCGTAGCGATGGGCGCCGAGCCTGCCGAACCCGGCGTGCTGCGGCGCAAGCCCCGCTCGCCGCAGGAATCGGTGCTCGGCGACGGTCTGCTCGCCAGCGTGCTGGCCGGCGGCGTCTGCCTCGCCACCGTCGTCCTGGCCGCAGGCGTGACCGCCGACCGCATGGGCCTGCCGTGGCAGTCCGTCATGTTCGTCGTGCTCGGCCTCGCCCAGCTCGGCGTCGCCCTCGCCGTACGGGTGAAGCACACGCCCGGCACTCCACGCAACTGGTCCCTGCTCGCCGCCGTCGCGGTTTCCGGCATCCTGCAGGTCGCCGGCGTGGCACTGCCGACGTTGCGCACGTTGCTCGGCACCGAGGCGCTGTCGCTGCCAGTACTCCTGGCCTGCGCGGCCGTCGCGGTCGTTCCCGGGCTCGCGTTGCGCGTCGTCTACGGCGTGTGGGCGGGACTTCCGGCCCGCCGGGCGAGGACCTGACGCCCTGCCCCCTCGCATCGACGAGTCCAACGATGAAGGGAGAGCAGAGAGGAGCACGGCCATGAACACCCAACCCATCGTCGTCGGCACCGACGGCACCGAACCGAGCGCCATCGCCGTCGACTGGGCGGCCCAGGAGGCCCATCGCCGCCACTTGCCGCTGCGTATCGTGCACGCCTTCGATGTCGAGTGGCGCGGCGAGCGCTACACCGTCGGCACCGAGCTCGTCGACCACGCCTGGAAGCTCGCCGATGCCGTGGTGGCCGCGGCCTGGGACCGGGCCCGCGACATCGCACCCGACATCACCATCGAGACCGAAACGCTCATCGGGCACGCCGCTCCGCGGCTGCTCGAGATGGCCCACAGTGCGGAACTGCTCGTGCTCGGCAGCCGCGGCCGCGGCGGCTTCGCCGGCCTGCTGCTCGGCTCGGTCAGCCAGCGTGTCGCCACGCATGCCCCCTGCCCGGTCGTCGTCGTCCGCGGCCACGCCACGACCGCCGAGGGGCCCATCGCGGCCGGCGTCGACGACTCCCCCACCGCCGACCTCGTGCTGGAGACCGCCTTCACCGCCGCGACCGAACACGACTGCCCGCTCACCATCGTCCGGGCCTACCTTCCGGTGATTCCCCTGTGGCTGTCCGACGTGGCTCCGCCGACGGTCGACACACCCCAGCAGGACGCCGCCGAGAGCGAACGGCTCGACGCGCAACTGGTCCCGTGGCGCGCCAAGTACCCGGACGTGCCGGTCACGACGGTGATGACCCACGAGAGCGCCGCCTTCGCCCTCGAACGCGAATCCCGGCGGTCCCGCCTGGTCATCGTCGGCAACCGCGGACACGGGCTGCTCGCCGGCGCGTTCCTCGGCTCGACCACCCTGCAGCTGCTGCACCACGCCGGCGCTCCGGTGTACGTCACCCGGCCGCGATCGGCCTGAGGAGGCCGCCATGGCGCTCGATGCCCTCACCTCCGACGGCGGGATCATCAGCATCCGGCCGGTGCAGCCGGACGACCGCGAAGCCCTGGCCCGGCTGTACGGGGAGGCAAGCCCGGAAAGCCTACGGCTGCGGTTCTTCGCCGCGCCGAGTTCGGCCGGTCTCGCCGCAGAGGTCGACCGGCTGTGCGCTCCCGAGTCGGACGGGCACGTGGCGATGCTGGCCGCCGAGGGAGACGAGCTGATCGGGCTGGCGTCGTGCGGGTGTCCCGACCGGGCGGGCCGGCGGGCCGAGTTCGCCGTCTTCGTGGCCGATGCGCATCGTGGCCGCGGCATCGGCACTCTGCTGCTGGAGCACCTCGCCGCCCGGGCACGCCGGCACGGCATCGAGCAACTGATCGGCGAAGTGCTCCCGGGCAACGCCGCCATGCTGCGCGTGGCCCATGACCTCAGTCCGGACGCGTGGTCCCGCCTGGACGCCGGCGTCGTGGACGTGGGCCTTGCCGTCGCCGACGACGAGACGGCCGGACCGGCCGTCGACGCCCGCGACCGCGCCGCGGAACGCGCGTCGCTGCGCGCAGTGCTGTCTCCGACGTCAGTCGCCGTCGTCGGCGCGGGCCACCGCCCCGGCAGCGTCGGGCACGAAACCCTGCGGGCATTGCGGGAGTACGGCTTCGCCGGCCGTCTCCACGCGGTCAACCGCAGCGGGGCAACGGTGCCCGGGATCCCGGCCTGCCGGTCGGTCGCAGAGCTGCCGACCCCGGTCGATCTGCTGGTCGTAGCCGTGCCCGCTGAGCAGGTCCTCGACGTGGTCGCCGACGGCGCGGTCGCCGGGGTCGCGCACGACCCGCTGCTCGGCCTCGGCGGCGTGCACACCGACCTGCTCGGCGACCGCGCGCTGCGCCTGGTGCCGATGACCGACCTCGACGCCGGCCGCATGTGGCGCAGCCTGCGAGCCGCACCGCTGCTCACCGGCTACCGCGGGTCGGTCCCGGTCGACACCGCCGCGCTGGAAGACCTGCTGCTGCGCCTCGGCCGGCTCGCCGAGGACCTGCCCGAGGTCGCCGAACTCGACCTCAACCCCGTACTCGCCGGACCCGACGGCGTCGTCGCCGTCGACGCGAAGCTGCGCTTGACGCCGGCAGGCGCCGAGCCGGACCCGATGCTGCGCGCCCTGCGCCCGGCAGACCCGTCCCGAGAGGAGACGCCATCATGACCGCCCAGAGAATCATCGTCGGCTACGACCGCTCCCCCGACGCCAAGGCCGCCGCCCGGTGGGCCCTCGACGAGGCCCGACGCACCGGCGTGCCGGTCGAGTTCCTGTACGCCTTCGAATGGCCGGCCTGGCTGCCGGCGACCTCGACGGTACCGGCCCCATCCGTCTGGCCCGACGGCGAAACCGACCGCGCCATCCACGGTGCGCTCAACGAGGCCGTCGCCCTGGCCAAGCAGAGCCACCCGTCGGTACCCACCCACATCACCTTCGTCCACAACAGCGCCGCCCTCGAGCTCATCGGCCGCTCCGCCCACGCAAGCCTTGTCGTGCTCGGCTGCCGGGGACACAGCGCCGTCACCGGGTTGCT
Source organism: Actinoplanes oryzae (assembly GCF_030757795.1). GTDB lineage: Bacteria > Actinomycetota > Actinomycetes > Mycobacteriales > Micromonosporaceae > Actinoplanes. The sequence continues at coordinate 6,704 of NZ_JAUQWH010000122.1, read as the reverse complement.
CGGCTCGGTCAGCGTTGCCGTCAGCGCCCACGCCAAGTGCCCCGTCGTCGTGGTACGCGGCGAACCGGCCGTAGACGCGCCCGTCGTGGTCGGCGTCGACGACTCCGCCTCGGCCCAGGTGGCCCTGGCCTTCGCCGTCGAGGAAGCCGTCGCCCGCAACGTCGCGCTCCGGGTGATCCGCACCTGGCCGCCGGTGACCGGCATCTGGGAGGAGAGCCCGATGGTCACCCGTACGGTGAGCGAGCAGGAGCGGCAGCCGTTCGACGAGCTCGTCGCCGGCTGGCGACAGAAGCACCCACAGCTCGCCATCACCGCCGAGGCCGTGGTCGAGCACCCTGCCGCCGCGCTGGCCGAAGCGAGCAAAGACGCGCAACTGCTCGTGGTCGGGACACGCGGCCACGGCGCCGTGGTCGGCATGATGCTCGGCTCCGTCAGCCAGCACCTGCTTCGCCACTCCGCCTGCACCGTCGCCGTCGCCCACGGAACCAAGTGAGTCAAGGGGGTGGCGCCTCCGGGCGCCACCCCATCCATCCGCGGCACATCCCCGCCAGCAGCGCGCTTGCGCCAGCGTCGCTTCGCTCTCAGCCGCACGATACTTCCGCAGGTCAGCAACGTCTTTGGCCGGAAATAGCTTGCCGCGTGACAGCTCCGACGGCAGGACGAGCGGGAGTCGATCCGGACAAGTCAGGATGACCATCATCCGATCCTGTCCGATATCTCCCTCTTTATGCATCAGCGTCGTTGCGGCGCGTCGCAACGAACCGCTCCTCGAGCTTGCCCTCTCACGCCCCTCAGATGAAGCCCTTTCATGAGTTACGCGGCAACGTCATATGCGACCCGGCCTGCAAGAATGCCGTCACTCCAGCAACGAACCGGCGCGGAGTCCGAAGCGCAAAACCAGGAGGGGACGGAAACGCACGCCCGCACTCGTCACGACACGGTATGGTTCCCGCGATCGGCCGCCATGCTGCGCAGACTCCAGACGATGGACACCGCGATCGTGCCCACGATGACGCCCAGGGTCACCGGGATCGAAAGCTTACCCACCGGCGTCTCGGAGAGGATGAGCTTGACGCCGGCGAAGGCCAGCAGCACGGCCAGCCGTAGTGCAGGTGCACGAAGCGGCGCAGCAGGCCGGCCATTCAGAAGTAGAGGCTGCGCAGGCCGAGCAGCGCGAACGCGTTCGCCGTCCAGACCGGTCGCCGTGGTAGGCCGGGTCGGTTGGCACGACGCGGCGCACGAGTCGCACGACCAAGTTGTTCTCCGGCGGGCTCTGCTCGCCGCGACGGAAGGCCATCCGGTAGCCGGTCCAGATCAAGAAGGCACCGAAGACGTACGCCGTCCAGAAGAACGTCTCGAGCAGCTCGGCGCCGACGAAGATGAACACCAGCCGCATGACGAGGGCGCCGACGACACCCCAGAACAGCACCTTGTGCTGCAGCGCGGCGGGCACCGCGAACGCCGTGAAGATCAGCGCGAAGACGAAGACGTTGTCGATCGAGAGCGCCTTCTCGATCAGGTAGCCCGCGTAGTAGGTGCCGGCCACCTCTGAGCCCTGCCACCGCCACAGCAGCACGCCGAACAGTAGACCGGCGCCGATCCAGACGGCCGACCAGGTCGCCGCCTCCCGGAAGCCGATCACGTGGTTGTCACGGTGCAGGAACAGATCGACCGCCAGCATCGCCGCAACGGCGCCCATCACCAGAACCCAGGCCCACCAGGGCACGAACATCAGGGAGCTCCCTTCGACCAGATCGGTCGACGGCCTCCCCGCACCACCGCGCTCCAGGTAGCCGCCGGGGCCGGACGGCCGGCCCGTACTGACGACGACGCGCCGAACACTGGGTACTCCCCCTCGAACTACGAACCATTATTCACGAAGTACAGTTCGTACAACAGGGGGAGGCGTACAGATGGCGGCTTGGACTTTCCTGACCAACCACGCGCACGTGCTGCTGGCCATCGCGCGCCAACCGGACGCCCGGCTGCGTGAGGTGGCCGAGACCGTGGGCATCACCGAACGCGCCGCGCAGGCCATCTTGGCTGACCTCGAGGAGGCGGGCTACCTCGAACACACCCGCGTCGGGCGCCGCAACCGGTACACGGTCAACCCGGCCGGCCACTTCCGGCACCCGGCCGAGGCCGACCGACGCATCGGCGACCTGCTCGCCCTGTTCACAACTCCGCCATCACTCGACGACAGGCGGGGCCGCGCGTAACGAGGCGCCCGATTCGTCATCGCCAGTTCCGCCGGTAATCTCACGCCACCAGCAACCGGCGTGAGGGCCGAGTCAGTGGTGGTCGGCACGTTCAGAGGAACTACGGACGGAACGGTGAGTATGGCTGGGCCCGACTACGCGACACTTCGCATGACGCTCCGTCCGCCGAGAGTCGCGGTGGTTTTCGACGGCGGCGACCAGTGGACGTTCTGGGCGAGGGTGGCTTTCCACGCATGCTCGCGGGTGTGGGGTGGCCGAGGTTTCGTCCTCGTCCCTCACCACGACGGGGAAGTAAAAGCCGAGCTGCTTGCCGCCGTACGAGCGTACGACCCGGACTATGTCGTCACGTTGCAGCAGACCTTGCAACATTGGGAAGAGCTTCGGCCGGGAGACGCCGAGATCGTCGAAGCGGCTGACGGTACGCCGCTCTCGCCCGAGGACCGTGCGCGTTTCCTCTCAGCGCACCCGGAGGTGGACGTGCCGTCCGCGGCGGCCGACCGAGCCCGCTCCACCGTCGTCAAGGCATGTGCACCGCACCGCCGGCGGAACCCCGCCGCGGTGCGCGAGGTGGCCGGCGAGGATTGGGATGAAGAGGCCGTCACCTTCTCGGTTCATGGAGACGGCGGCCGGCTGACGCGGATCATAGATGTCGGTGGGCCGTACAGCACGTTCATGCGAGGCACCGCGTGGCCCGGCGGCTCGTGTCTCTCCGCCCCGCCGGACTGGGGCGGCCTTCTCGGCGTAGCAGTCGCGGCGGCCTGCGGAGTCGTCGAGATGCCCGTCGCCGGCCATGATCCCGAACTGAGTGAGCCGGAGTTTCAGTCGCTGATTCCCTGGCTCGTTGAGTCGGGGCTACCGCTCCGACCCGGCACCCGGCTCGGGCAGCCTATCCCCCAACTGATCTGGCAGCCCGACACCGTCAGTCGCAACATCGATCCGTCAAGACTCGGCGTGGCCTTCGACCAGACCACCACCGGCATCACGACGATCGAGAGCGGCATTGGACGGCCACCGCGATTGTTGCTGTCGGTTGGTGACACCGCGGACGACTTCGCCACGGCGCACATCTACCGGCAGCTCTACGGCTCAGCAGTGTGGCTCCCCATACGGTGGTGGCCCACCATCGAAGCCGGCATCTCCGAGACGCCCCTTCAGTTCGTACTGCGGAACAACCTGAGCCGACTCGCCATCCGCGGTCAGGGCACTACGGTCACCAGCAGCTCGGTCGGCACGAACGAGCTGAAAACGATCATCGAACAGCTTCAGCAGCCGACGGCGTACGGCGAGAACGACCTCGAAGCTCGACGAGCCCGCACTCGAGAGCTCATCACGAGCGGCACCCCGGACTGGTCGACCAGGCTGGTGCGATATTGGGCGATCGCCGACGACTTCGACAAGGACTTCGCAGTCCCGATCAACCGCAACGATGCCGGCGATGTCGAGATGGTGATGCCCTGCCCTCCGCCGCTCCCTTCAGATGACGAGCTGGTCAAGACGGCCGACCTGTGGTGGCAGGTGGATGTCCAACTACACAAAACGGAGACTCCGCATGGTCGCGGCTTGGACGGGCACACCCTTCTCGCCGCCGGCGAGGACGAGTATCTGACATGGGTCCGCAGCGGCCGTGACGGGTACACATTCGAGTCCGAGCGCTTCAATCTCATCCGAGCAGGCACACCCCTCGTGGGGAGGCTGGCCCGACCTCGTCTCCAGGCACCGAGCGTTCGCGCCTGGGCATCACTCATGGCGACTCAACGCGGATATGCGGTGCGCCTGTCCGCGTCCGGACGCCGGGTCGAGATCATGCGACGGCTCTGGGGAGATCGCAGGGCGCTCGCGGCCACGTTCGCGGGCTCCATGCTCCCGGTTCTGCGAAGGTTCCGGCCGGCGCACAGAGCTGCCGGACTGAGTCTCGGTCCAGAAGAAGGAGTCGCTCTGCCGACCGGCTCTGGCGATGTGCTGTTCGAGCCGTATCTGACTCTCGACGGGCTGATGAAGGCAGCCGGAGCCGAGCAGGAAGCGATCAGCGAGGTTCGCCAGCAGGCTGATGACCTGCTCGAACAGACCGTTCTCCGGCGCGGTCTCATCCTCGGTTGCGCGGAGTGCGGCAAGCTTGCCTTCGTTGTCATCGACGATCTCGGACAGGTGAACCGCTGTCCGCGCTGTGCCGCACACAACCAGCTGAGGCAGCCGCGGTGGAGGTCACCGATGTCTGAGCCTCGGTGGTTCTACGACCTGCACCCGACAGTCCGAGAGCACATCGCCCAGGACGGGGACATGCCACTTCTGCTCTCTCATTATCTCCGATCGGGCAGCCGTGACTACGCCGACGTAGCCGAGCTAGAGCTGCTCGACGCCTCGGGATCACCGGTCGCGGAGGTCGATCTTCTCGCCCTCGCCGACAGGCAGGTCATCACCGCCGAGACGAAACGGCCGTCCGACATGGGGTCGGGCAAGGCACTACGGCATGCGATCGCCAAGCGGGCAATGCTTGCGGAGCAATTGCAAGCGGATCAGATCCTGCTGGCCACCGCCGCTCCTTCATGGCCGAGCACCGTCATCGAGGCGCTCAGCGAGGAGATTACGAAACGCCCGTGGTCGCGGGTTGTTCCCCACGCTCGACTGGTCTGCGGTCTCGGCACCGGCACTGTGGTCGACCTTCAGGTCGATCCGGCTACCAACGCGACCACACCATGGCCGGCACAGCGCGGGTGAGGAACCGTCTCCAGACGGTTCCTCACCCGCAATGCCTCGAAGCAGCGCTTCAACCAGCCGCCGCTACGACGTGGATATCGGCGATGCCCGGCACCGTTCTCGCGAGCACCGTCACCACGGCTTCTTCGGTGTCGTTGACGAAGACACCAGCGACATGGGCTACACCGCTGTCCACGGTCACACTCCAGCGGTGCTGGCCGTCGGCGTATTCGTCGAGCCGCTGCTGGACCTCGCGGGCGAGCACCTCGTCGCCGCGCACCATCGCACGCAGGATGTCGCGGCGGCTGATGATGCCGACCAGGTCGTCGTCGTCGAGCACCGGGATGCTGCGGACGTCGTTCCCGAGCATGGTCTCGGCGACCTCGGCCACATCGACGTCCGGATACGTGGTCAGCGGGTACGGCGACATCACCTCGCACACCATTCCGGGCCGCTCGGCCGGATCGGTGCCCGGGATGCGCCGCGCGTGGGCGGTCGGGTCCGCCGGAACCCGGTGCCACAGCAGGTCGCTCTCGCTGACCATGCCGACCAGTCGCCCGTAGCCGTCGACCACGGGCAGCGCAGTCACGGCCTTGGCGGCCATCAGCTGGGACGCGCTCTCCACAGAGCAGGTTTGTACGACGGTGTGCACGGGGCTGGACATGATGTCCCGGGCGCGCATGATGTCACCTCCCGGCCATCTGCTGGGTGAGGTCGACGAGGCGGTTGGTGTAACCCCACTCGTTGTCGTACCAGCCGAACACTTTGGCCAGGCGGCCCTGCGCCTGCGTCAGGCGCGCGTCGAACACGCACGACGCCGGGTCGCCGATGATGTCGGTGGAGACCAGCGGCGCCTCGGTGTAGCGGATGATGCCGTGCATCGGCTGGCCCTCGCCGGCGGAAGCGGCGACGACCTCGTTGATCCGCGCGGCGGTGACGTCGGTGGCGAACTGCAGCGTCAGGTCGCTGATCGAGCCATCGATGACCGGCACCCGCAGCGCCACACCGTCGAGCCGGCCGGCCAGCTCGGGCAGCACCAGGCCCACGGCCTTGGCGGCGCCGGTGCTGGTCGGGATGATGTTCACCCCAGCGGCGCGGGCACGCCGCGGATCCTTGTGCGGCGCGTCGAGGATGTTCTGGTCGTTGGTGTACGCGTGCACGGTGGTGAGGTAGCCCTGCTCGATGCCGAACGCCTCGTGCAGCACCTTGATCATGGGGGCGACGCAGTTGGTGGTGCACGACGCGGCCGACACGATCTGGTGACGCTCCGGGTCGTACGTGTCGGCGTTCACCCCCGGCACCAGCGTCGCGTCGACGCCCTTGCCCGGGGCTGAGATGAGCACGCGGCCGGCACCGGCCTTGAGGTGCAGCGCGGCGTCGTCGCGGGTGCGCAGCTTGCCGGTGGACTCGATGACCAGGTCGACGCCAAGCTCGCCCCACGGCAGCGCGTCCGGGCTGCGTTCGGCGTACGTCGGGATGGTGTGCCAGCCGACGCTGAGCGCACCGTCGTCATAGCCCACCTCGGCGTCGAGCCGCCCGAAGGCCGAGTCGTACTCCAGCAGGTGCGCCAGCGTGCCGGCGTCGTACAGGTCGTTGACGGCGACGACCTCGAGCCCGGCGTTGGCCAGCTTCTTGTCGGTCAGGCGGCGCAGGTAGTTACGGCCGATCCGGCCGAACCCGTTGATGGCGATGCGGTAGGTCATCGTCGTCCACCCCTTCTCTGTCCTCCCCTTCAGCCTCGCGCCGCCGACCCGGCCGGGGCAGTGCCGAAGGACCCGTACGGCTGGGACC
>NZ_JAUQWH010000121.1 GCF_030757795.1 Actinoplanes oryzae | reverse complement strand
AGCCCGCTCGGTGTCCCTCTCGGGCAGGCGCCCCGCCCGGGCCAGGGTTGCCAGGCCGTGGAGCGACGCCCAGAACAGCTCGGTGAACAGGCCGGGGTCGACGCCGTCGCCGGCCGGGTCGCGGAGGGTCTCCTGCAGGGCGGCGAAGGCGTCCCTCAGCGGCTCTGGGGTGTCGTCGCGGGCGAACGCCAGGCCGCCGTCGAGCTGGAACATCGCGTCGTAGACGGCCGGGTTGGCGGCGGCGAAGCCGAGGTAGGCGCGGGCGAGGGCCAGGACCCTGGCGCGCGGGCCGGTCGCGGCGGCGGTGGCGGCGCGCAGGGCCGCGGCCAGCTCGGCGGCGCCCTGCAGGGCGACGGCGCCGATGATCTCGCGCTTGCCGCGGAAGTGGCTGTAGAGGACGGGCTGGCTGTACTCGATGCGGTCGGCGAGGCGGCGGGTGGTGACCGCGTCCCAGCCCTGCTGCTCGGCGAGCTCGCGGGCGGTGGCGACGATGAGGCGCTCGCGGTCCGCCCGTTCCCGTTCCTTGCGTTCGCGTACCGACATGACGACATGCTAGCACTGCTAGACAATCAGGCAGCGACAGCCTTCAGGTCGCGAGCAGGGAGCGGGCGGCGGCGGCGGCGCGGTCGGCGATCTCCTCCAGGGGCGTGCCGGCCCGGCGCCAGAAGCCCGTGGTGAACAGCGTCGTGTAGCCGTGAGCGGTCGCGATCAGGGACTCGAGCAGGGTCAGCGTCTCGGCGGGGGTGCCCGCGCAGGCCGCCGTCGTCAGGCCGAGGAGGTCGGTCATCAGCGCTCGGGTGCGCTCGGTGCGCTCACGGTCGGCGACCGCGTACAGCTCGGCGGCGAAGATGACGTCGAAGCCCGCACCCGTACGGGCGACGAAGCGCACGTAGGCGGCGGCCGCGGCGGCGAAGCGGTGGCGCGGGTCCGGACCGGCCGCGGCGGCGGCCGTGCCGATCGCGGCGCGGAGGTCGCGGGCGGCGGCCGACGAGACCGCGGCGAGGAGGTGGCCCCGGCCGGGAAAGTGCCTGTACGGCGCCGCGGTGCTCACGCCCAGGCGGCGGGCCACGGCGGCCACGGAGAAGCGTTGCAGGCCCTGCTCGGCGAGGATCTCGAAGCTCGTGGCGACGAGGGCCGCGCGGAGATCGCCGTGGTGGTAGGACGACACGGGACGCTCCTCGCTTGCGCCGATGTAAGAGGGCTCATACATTACCAAGTGAGAGACCTCTTACATCGAGCGAGGGAAGAACCGTGAGCATCAAGCTCGGGTACCAGATCCCCAACTTCACCTACCCCGGCGCGACCGGCGGGCAGATCTTCGACACGGTGGTGGCGCAGGCCCGCGAGGCCGAGGGCGCCGGCTTCGACACCGTGCTGGTGATGGACCACTTCTACCAGCTGCCCGGCATCGGCACCCCGGACCAGCCGATGCTCGAGTCCTACACGACGCTGGGCGCCCTGGCGACGGCCACGTCGACGATCCAGCTGTCCACGCTGGTCACCGGGAACACGTACCGGAATCCCGCGATGCTGGCCAAGACGGTGACCACCCTCGACGTGGTCTCGCACGGCCGGGCGATCCTGGGCATCGGCGCCGGCTGGTACGAGCGCGAGCACCACGACTTCGGCTACGAGTTCGGGACCTTCGGGCAGCGCTTCGAGCGGCTGGAGGAGGCGCTCACGATCATCGCGCCGATGCTCAAGGGCGAGGAGCCGACCGTCGAGGGCAAGTGGTACCAGGCACGCACCGCCATGAACAACCCGCGGCACCGCGACACCGTGCCGATCATGCTCGGCGGCAGCGGGGAGCAGAAGACGTTCCGGCTGGCCGCGCGGTTCGCCGACCACATGAACATCATCTGCGACCTGAACGACCTCGGCCGCAAGGTGGGCGTGCTCAAGCAGCGCTGCGAGGAGATCGGCCGCGACCCGGCGACGCTGGCGACCAGCTACCTGGCGTCGGTCCACCTCGACGGCCCGCCGCGCCCCGGGGCCTTCGCCGGCAAGCCCGAGGAGGTCGCCGAGCAGCTGCACGAGAAGGTGCTGGGCCAGGGCGTCACCGGCCTGACCATCAACATGATCGCCAACGGGCACGAGCCGGGCGTCGTCGCCGCGGCGGGAGCGGCACTCAAGCCGCTCGTGTCCTAGGGCTTAAGCTCTCCGGGTGTCCCCCGCTCCCCTGCTGCTCGTGCTCGACGGCAACAGCCTGCTGCACCGGGCCTACCACGCGGGAGCAGGGGACGGCTGGACCGACGGCGACGGGCGGCCGATCTGGGCGCTGCGCGGGCTGGTCGGATTCATCGCGCGGGCCGCGGCCTATCTGCGGCCCGACGCGCTGGTCGTGGGCTTCGACTGCCCGCACTCCTCGGCCCGGCGCACCGAGTTCGCGGAGTACAAGGCGCATCGCCCGGCCAAGGCGGCGGACCTGGCGGAGCAGCTGCTGGGCGCGCCCGAGCTGCTGACCACCGCCGGCGTACGCACGGTGTGCCCGCCCGGCTACGAGGCCGACGACGTCCTGGCCAGCAGCGCCGCCGCCGCCCGCGCCAAGGGCTGGCGCTCGGTGCTCATGACCAGCGACCGGGACGCGTTCGCGCTCATCGACGACAGCACCTCGGTGCTGCGCGTCCGCAACGGCGGCATGGACGAGGCCGTGCTGGTCGACCCGGCCGGCCTCACCGAGCTGTACGGCGTCACAGCCACCCAGTACAGGGACTTCGCCGCGCTGCGTGGTGACCCGTCCGACAACCTGCCCGGCGTACGCGGCTTCGGGGCGGCCACCGCGGCCAAACTCCTCGCGTCCTTCGGCTCGGTGGACCAGGTCTGGGCCGCCCTGGACGCGGGCGAGCACGGCCTGGTCCGCGAGGCGGTCGGCGCGAAGGCCGCGGGGCAGCTGCAGGCGGAGGGCGTACGGGAAAGGGTGGAGCGCAACCGCAGCATCATGCGCATGCGCGCCGACCTGCCCGTGCCCGACCCCGACACCGCCCGCCTGCCGCTCCGCCTGGCCACCATGCGCATCGCCCTCCGCGAACGCGGCATCAACCTGGGCCCGTCCCTGTGGGCCCTGACCGGCGGCGTCCCACCCCAGCGCGAGCCGGAGCCCCGCGAGGAGGACCCGCTGCCCGACCTGCGCCCCTGGGTGATCCGAGGCGGCATGTCCGGCCGCCGCGACCCCACCCCGGGCCAGCTCAGCCTCTTCTGAGCGGTCGCGCCGGCCGGTTCCCGCCCCCTCGTCGCCGTCGGCGAGACCCCAACCGGCCCACAGCCGCCTGCCCCGCGCGGCGCGACCGGGACAAGGCCACGGCCGCCGCTCGGCCGACCGGCCGGCGGCGTGGAACAGCGCGTTGAACGTCCAGCAATGGTGAACGCCGGCCAGGAAAGGTGGATCATTGCCGCCCCAAGGGGGAGCCGGCTCAGGAGCCGGTGGTGCCGTCGAGGCGTTCGCGGATCAGGTCGGCGTGGCCGTTGTGGCGGGCGTATTCCTCGATCATGTGGAGGTAGACCCAGCGGAGGCTGAAGGTGCCGCGGCCCTCGAGGGTGAATTCGTGGTCGAGGGGCAGGGCGGCGACGTCGGCGGTGGCCACCTTCAGCTCGGCGAGGTGGGCCGCGTAGTTGGCCTCGGCGTCGGCGGTGGGCACGTCGTCGAAGTCGCCGTCGATGTTGGTGTCGTCGTTGTAGGGGTCGGGGAGGTCCTGGCCGGCCGCCCGGATGCGGAACCAGCTGCGCTCCACCGCGGTCATGTGCCGGAGCAGCCCCAGCAGGGTCAGGTTCGAGGGCTCGACCGCGGCCTGCTTGAGCTGCTCGGCCGTCAGTCCCGCGCACTTGCCCAGGAGGGTCTGCCGGTGCCAGGCGAGCCAGCCCTCGAGCATGGCTCGCTCGGCGCCGGTCGTGGGCTCGTCGGCGCGCTCGGCCGGGGGCGCGGTCCACGGAGAAGAAGTCACGCGATCACCCTAGGGGGCGCCGGGGATCGTGCGGAGGTCGAGGCTGTGGCGGACGAAGGTGGTGAGGTTGCCGGCCGTCCACCACAGGACCCCGCTGCGGTACGTGATCTGGCCCGCGTCCGGGCTGATCTGCACCGTGCGGTTCGTGGCGATCTCGTGCACCAGGAGCTCGGCGTTGCCGGTCAGGTCGGAGTTGCTGCCGATGCGCACCCAGATCTCGAAGCGGCCCAGCGGCGCCACGTCGACCACCGCGGTGTTGACGTCCCCCTCGGCGATGGTCGAGCGGCCGGAGCCGTCGGGGCGCATCAGCTCGATGCGGCTCCAGCCGTCGTCGTCGATCGACACCACGCGGCAGTAGTCCGGGCTGCAGTCGGTTGCCGCCTGCGGGGTCCGGGTGATCCGCCGCTGCTCGCCCGTGTCGGCGTTGCGCAGGACCGCGGCGCCGCGGGTGTCGGTGACGCCGTCCACCAGCCAGGGCCAGCCCGCCAGCCGCCACGAGCCCGGCGTGGAGCGCACCGAGACCGGGCCGCCGCTCAGCGCCACGGACCGCAGCTCGGTGCCGCCCGACCTGTCCACGGCGGTCCAGTGCGCCTGCCCGTCCGCCAGTACCAGATCGTTCTCCGACCGATAGGACCGGAAGGTCCCGATGTCGGTCGTCACGCGGCGCGCCCGGGACGCATCCGCCGTCCAGAGCGACAGGCCACCGTCACGAGTGCTCTCGATCCATGCGAGCGTCGCCCCTGAGCCGGTGAGCGCCTGGAACGACGGGTCGGCGGCGCTGGGCAGCGAGCGCAGCACGCGCAGGCGGGCCTCCGTACGTACCAGAAGGCGCAGTTGCTTGCCGTCCGGCGAGGGTGCCGTGCCCACCGAGGTCGCGGCGTCGGTGAAGAAGATCGGCTGATAGGCCGTGCCGTCGGGCAGCGTCGCGGGCAGCGCGGCCCGCTGGGCGGTGGGCCAGGCCACGGCCACGGGCGCCGGGGTCTCGTCGCGGGACGGGCCGGCGGCCGGCAGCCCCAGCAGCAGGCCGCTCGACAGCAGGGCAGCGGCCAGCGCCACCGTGTTGCTCTTCACCCCCGACAGTACGCACGGCGGCGCGAAACGGATCAGGGAATGACCGCACCCCCCGCGAAGGTTGACGCTTCACGTGAAGAAGAAGATCGGGTTCCTGTCCTTCGGGCACTGGCGGGACGTGAACGGCTCCCAGACGCGCAGCGCCGCCGACTCCCTGCTGCAGACCATCGAGCTCGCGCAGGCGGCGGAGGAGCTGGGCGTCGACGGCGCGTTCGTCCGGGTCCACCACTTCGAGCGGCAGCTGGCCGCGCCGTACCCGCTGCTGGCGGCGATCGCCGCGCGGACCAGCCGGATCGAGATGGGCACCGGCGTCATCGACATGCGGTACGAGAACCCGCTCTACGCCGCGGAGGAGGCCGCCGCCGTGGACCTCATCAGCGGCGGGCGGCTGCAGCTGGGCGTGAGCCGGGGATCCCCCGAGACGGCGCTGCGCGGCGCCGAGTCGTTCGGCTACGTCCCGGGCGAGGGACGCACCGCGGCCGACGACGCCCGGCAGAAGACCGAGATCTTCCTCGCGGCTATCGGCGGGGCGGCCGTGGCGCGCACCGACCCGGCGCGTACCGGCGGGATCAGTGGCGGCCTGGCGATCCAGCCCCAGTCCCCCGGCCTGCGCGAGCGCGTCTGGTGGGGCGCCGGCACCCGGGCCACCGCCCAGTGGGCCGCGCAGCTCGGCATGAACCTGCAGAGCTCGACGCTGCTCAGCGAGGACACCGGCGTGCCCTTCGACCAGTTGCAGGCCGAGCAGATCGAGCTGTACCGCAAGGCGTGGCAAGAGGCGGGCCACGAGCGCGAGCCGCTGGTCTCCGTGTCGCGCAGCGTGCTGCCGATCACCGAGGACATCGACCGGCTCTACTTCGGCAACGACGACGATGAGGATCAGGTCGGGCTGCTGGAGGGCGTGCGGTCGCGCTTCGGGCGCACGTACACCGGGGAGCCGGACAAGATCGCCGCGGAGCTGGCGCGCGACGAGGCCGTCAAGGCCGCCGACTACGTGCTGCTCACCGTGCCGAATCAGCTCGGGGTCGCCTACAACGCCCGGATCCTGGAGACGATCACGAAGCACGTGGCCCCGGCCTTCGGGTGGCAGGATGATCGCCGTGCCCCGTGAATCGACACCCCTGCGGAAGCTCGGCTTCCTGACCATCGGCCTGTTCGACCGCGACGATCCGCGCGCCGGGCACGAGTCGACGCTGGAGATCATCCGGCTCGGCGAGGAGCTGGGCTTCGACAGCGCCTGGGTGCGCCACCGCCACCTGCAGTACGGCATCTCGTCGCCCGTGGCGGTGCTGGCGGCCGCCACCCAGCGCACCAGCCGCATCGAGCTCGGCACCGCGGTCATCCCGACCGGCTGGGAGAACCCGCTGCGCCTGGCCGAGGACCTGGCGACGGTCGACGTGCTGTCGGGCGGGCGGCTCAACCCGGGGGTGAGCGTCGGCCCGCCGATGAACTTCGAGTACGTGAAGGACGCCCTCTATCCCGATACCGACGAGGATTTCAGTTACCGGCGGGTCGAGCGGCTCCTCTCGTTCGTCGCGGGCGAGAAGGCGAGCGACCTGAGTGGCGCGCAGGGCGTCGTCGAGGTGTTCTCCGAGCGGGTCGAGCCGCACGCGGCCGGCCTGCGCGAGCGCATGTGGTACGGCGGCGCGAGCATGAAGTCGGCGGTCTGGGCCGGCGAGCACCGGATGAACTTCCTGACCAGCAGCGTGATCCAGGCCGAGGGGTCCGAGGACTTCGCCGCGAACCAGGCGGCACAGGTCCAGGCCTTCCGGGCGGCCCATCCCGCCGGGCGGGTCTCCCAGGGGCTGGTGGTCATCCCGACGGACAGCGCGAGCGCGGAGCAGAAGGCCCGCTACCAGGAGTACGTCGACAAGCGCACGCCCCGGACCACGACCACGCACGGGCCGCGGAAGATGATGTTCGCCCGCGACCTGATCGGCACCTCGGACCAGATCGCCGAGCAGCTGTACGCGCACGCCGGCTTCCGGGAGGTCGACGAGGTCGCGTTCGCCCTGCCGTTCAGCTTCGAGCACGACGACTACGTCCAGATCCTCACCGACACGGCGACCCGGCTCGGCCCCGCCCTGGGGTGGGCGGGGCCGGGCGTACCCGGTCAGAAGGTGTAGATCCGGGGCTTGCCCCGGGGCAGCTCCGCCCCCGCCGCGTCGTAGGCCACCGGGTTCGTGATGGTGTCCTCCGGCGTGACGTCGCCCGGCGCGAACCAGAACACGGTGATGCCCGGATCGACGCTCCACGGGGCGAGCTGCGCCTCGACCGCCTTGCCGCCCACGGTGACCGTGATGCGCTTCGCGGCGCCCGCGTAGTAGCCGAACGCCGGCTGCTCGATCCCGCCGTCGAGGGCCATGGCGGCCTGGATGGTGTGGAAGCCGGCCGGAGTGGCGGCGGTGTCGTCGATCGTCAGGTACTCCTCCAGGTCGCCCTTGGCGTCCCGCGTGCCCAGGCAGAGCCCGTACGCCTGTCCTCCCGCGGGCCGCACGCCGAAGAGGACCCACTGCTCGTAGCCGGTGTCGATGACGTCGCCGAACGGACCCCGGTAGTTGTTCATGCTGGTCAGTACCGGCTGAGGGGACGGGGAGACCGTCGGCGTGGCGGCCGGCGGCAGGGCCGGGCGCGCCTCCGGCTGGGTCACCGCTGTGATGCCGATCGCCACGGCGAGCACCGCGGCCGCCACCCCTCCGACGGCCATGATCCGGCGGCGGCGGCGCAGGCGGCCGCCCGCGGCGACGATGCCGTCGAAGTCCAGGCTGCGCGGCGTGAAGTCCGCGGCCGACCGCAGGTCCTCGCGAAACTCGTCCAGTTCCCTCATCGCCACAACCTCGCGATCCTCGTTCGGCGCGCCGGTTCCGCGGGCGGCTCCGGGCTCATGGTGACCCGCAGCTTGGCGAGGCCCCGGGCGTTGAGGCTCTTGACCGTGCCGAGCGACAGGCCCAGCTCGCGGGCCACCTGGGCCTCCGGCAGATCCAGGTAGTGCCGCAGCACGACCACGGCCCGCTCCTTGGCCGACAGCGCGCCGAGGGCCGCGATCAGGGACTGCCGCTTCGCCACGTCCTCGGCCACGTCGTGCGGCACGGCGCCGTCGGGCATCGTCTCCGTGGCGCGCTCGCGGATCGGCCGGCGCCACTGGTCGGTCACGTAGTTGGCCAGCACCCGCCGGGCGTACCCGTACGGTTCGTCGTTGCGGACCCGGGACCAGGCGGCGTACGTGCGGACCAGCGCGGTCTGGGCGGCGTCCTCGGCGGCGTGCCGGTCGCCGGTCAGCAGGTACGCCGCCTTCTGCAGCCGCTCCGAGCTCGCCCGGGCGAACTCGACGAACTCCTCGTCACCGCGGGCCATCGGCGCTCACTTCGTCGTTCACGGCGCCCTTTACTCGTAGGAGACGGTGGCCTGGGCGATGCGGTTGCCCGCCGTACCGTACGCCTGCACCCGCGTGAGCCGGTCGGCGCCGGTCACCTGGGTGTTGTCGAACCAGAAGACGGTCACCCCGCTGTCGGCGCTCCAGACCGCAGTGTGCGCGGTGACGGCCTTGCCCCGCAGCGTTCCGGTGATCTTCGCGGGACGGCCGGCGTAGTAGCCGAAGGCCGGCTGCTGGACGTCGCCGTCCAGCGCGTACGAGTGCTCGACCGCGCGGAAGCCGGGCTTCTTCTCGTCCTCGGTCGCCGAGGTCAGCACGTACGGGTGGCTGTCGCCGTTGTTCTCGTACTCCAGCAGCTGGAAGCCGAACGTGACGCCGGGCAGGTTGGGGTTCGCCACGCGCACGCCCTGGATGGCGAACTCGGTGATCGGGGTGGCGTCCAGCCCGGTGTGGATGATGCGGCCGACAGGAGCGCCGTCCTTGCCCGCGGGTGATGTCGAGGGGGAGGCCACGGTGGTGGCCGCCGGGGTGGTGGTTGCTGGGGTGGTCGTGGCCGGCGTGCTTGCCGGGGCGGTCGTGGCCGGCGTGCTTGCCGGGGCGGTCGTGGCCGGTGCGGCGGCCGGGGTGGTGGCGACCGGGTCGCTCGCGGAGCAGCCGGTCGTGGCGGCGACGGCCAGGAGCGGGACGAGGGAGAGCAGCACGACTGCCGGCCTGCGGTTGATCACTTCATGTCCTCGGTTCGGTTCGCGGTGGGTCCTACAGCCATGGGGACGGGCGGCGGCCGGCAAAGGTGCCGCGGATTCGTGAAACTTTTCGCGCCTCCCACTCGTCCGCGAGCGGCCCGGCCGAACACCTCACGTCGGGTGCCGACCGGCCGAACGGTAGGCCGAGGCGGCGACGGGAGGGGGGACGACGGTGGCAACGGCGAACTTGCCCGCGGTGGTGTCGCCCTACGGCCCGTACGCGTCGATGGGTCTGCACATCCACGACCTGACCATCCGCGGGCACCACGGGGAGACGCTGGCCGCCGCCGACGAGGCCGAGGCCGTGCTGCTCCTGCTCGGCGACCACCGCACCCACCGGGTCAGCCGGCTGGGCCGGATGTACGCCCTCAGCGCGCTCGGCCGCCCCGACGAGGCCCTGGCCATCGGGCAGGAGCTGGTCGCCGACGACGGCCCGGCGAGCGGCCCGCGGACCACCGACGCCAAGATCCTCGCCGACACCGCCCGGATGCTCATCCAGGTCGGGCGCATGGACGAGGGCCTGCACCACGTCGCCCGCGCGATGAGCATGCTCGACGTGGTGCCGCGCAAGAGCCTGCGCTACTTCTCGGCGATGGCGTCGCTGGCCGACGCGGCCCGGGCGGCGGAGCTCTACGAGCTGGCCGAGTCCGCGATGCTGCAGGCCATCGACGCCTTCGAGAGCCCCGACGACCTCTACCGCTCGTCCGCCGAGCTCGAGTACGCCGAACTGCTGCTCGAATGGGCGCTGCGGCTCGAGCACGTGCAGCGGTGCGAGGAGTCCGCCGCGATCCTCGCCAAGGCGGTCCGGATCCTGCGCTACTGGACCGGGCCCGGGACCGACGCGCCGCTCGCGGAGGCGCTGCTCGCCCTCGGGTACGCCAAGCAGGGCCGCCACGCCGACGCCGTGCACCTGGTCGGCAAGCACCTGCTGACCCTGCGCCGGGCGGGACAGCAGCACGAGAGCCGGCTGCTGCACCTGGCGCAGGGCGTGGTGCTGCGCGGCACCGGCGACCTGCGGGGCGCCCGGCGCGAGTTCCTCGCCGCTAACGAGCTGGCGGTGCAGCCGTACCAGTTTCTCATCGTGCAGTACGAGCTCGCCGTGACGGCCGTGCTCGAGGCGCCGGGCGAGGCGACCGCGACGATCATGGCAGCGCTGCACACCCACATCCGGATGCTGTGGCAGCTGCGCCTCGACCGGCGCACGATGCTCCAGCAGGCCTACCGCCGCGTCGAGCTGGAGGCCGCCCGGCGTACGGCCGACCACGCCGCCACCTCGGACGCGCTCACCGGCCTGGGCAACCGCCGGTGCTTCGACAGCCGCATCGCCACGTTCACCGGCACGCTGGTCCTCATCGACGTGGACAGTTTCAAGGCGATCAACGACGACTTCTCGCACAGCGTCGGCGACCGCGTCCTCGTGGAGATCGCCTCCGTGCTGCATGCGCACTGCCGCGACGCGGTGCGCTTCGGCGGCGACGAGTTCGCGCTCTTCCTGACCGGCAGCGAGCACGAGGCGCGCCGCATCGCCGAGCAGGTGCGCCGGGTCATCCTGGGCCGCGACTGGGCCGCGATCATGCCCGGCCTGACCGTCACCGTCAGCATGGGACTGGCCAGCGGCCGCGCGGGCTCGCTCTACGACCGCGCCGACACCCAGCTGTACGCGGCCAAGCGCGCCGGGCGCAACCGGCTGGCCGCCGCCCCGTTTCTGCGCAATTCGGCCTGAAAAGCCGCTCACATACGGCACCCTAACCGTATGCGGATCGGAGTCATCGCAGGTCACGACGAGATCGGTGGCACCCTGGCCCGGTGGTGGAAGCAGGCCGGCCACGACGTCGTCACGGGGGCGCTGCACCCGGAGGAACTCGCCGACGATCTCAAGGCCGTCAGCGTGCGGCAGGCGGCGTACTTCGGGGAAGCGATCCTCTTCGCCCCCGACTGGGACGAGGCGCACGACGCCGTGGACCTGGCCCGGCCGGCCCTGCGCGGCAAGCCGGTCCTCGACGCGACCCACCCGGTGCTGACCGGCGGCACCGCGCTGGGCCGGCTGGCGGAGTGGTCGCCCGAGGCCCACTGGGTCAAGGCCTTCAACACCCTCCCGGTCCCGGTCCTCGACGCGCGGCGCGGCCACGACCCGCTGCTCACCGAGTTCCTGTGCACGGACTGGCCCGACGCCCGGCGCACGGCCGCCAAACTGGTCCGCGACCTGGGCCTCGCCCCGATGTACGCGGGCGGCGCCGACCACGCCTGGATGACCGAGACCGGCCCCCTGCAGGCCTGCGAGGTCGACATCAAGGACGCCACCGCCGTGCTCGCCGAGGTCCTGACCGCCTCCGCGTAGTTGCCGGCCCAGGGCGGCCAGGTGCGCGTCCGGCGCGGTTCGGCAGGGCGGCGTACCGGTGCCCCGCGCGGACAGCGGCGAATCCGGATACCCGATCTTTGCTCCCCGCAAGACCCCCACGCCCGTTCGGAGGTGTGATGGAGGTCTATGGTCTCTGCGTGTCGATCACCGACCAGGAATTGGTCCTCGAAGCGGCGGAAGCCGGTGCCGCGGTCGTTCGCTCGTACTACGGATCATCGCTGACACGCTTTCAGAAGTCCGCCGGTGACTTCGCCACCACGGCCGACGTCGAGGCTGAGAAGGCCATCATCGATGTCTTGCGTGCGGCGCGACCAGATGACGTGGTACTGGGTGAGGAGGGCGGGCGGACGGGCAACGGCGCGAACGATCGGTTGTGGTTGGTCGACCCGTTGTGCGGAACGTTGAACTTCGCCGTACGGAACATGCTGGCCTCGGTGAACGTGGCGTTACGAACGAATGGGCAGGCCACGGTGGCCGCCTCCGCTGACCCGTTCACGAACGAGGTGTTCTGGACCGACGGGGCGGATGCGTACGTGCGTCGCGATGGCGCGGACGAGCGGCTTGCGCCATCGTCCGAGTCGAGGCTGGTCGACGTCAACCTCGACCCGCCGTTTCCCAACCATGGGGTTTTCTCGGCCGCCCGGATGCTCGCCGACGAGGAGTTCATCGGACAGTTCCGCCCCCGGGTCGTCTCTACCACGCTGGCCGTGGCTTGGGTCGCCGCCGGCCGTCGCGCCGCCTACGTCACCGATGGCGACCTACGCAACAGCGTTCATTTCGCGGCCGGAATCGCCCTTTGTCAGGTGGCCGGTTGTGTAGTCACCGGGATCGACGGCCAGCCCATCCATACCGGAGCGGGTGGTCTCGTGGCGGCTGCGGACGAGAAGACCCATGCCGCCCTGCTGACCCTGATTGCGAACCAGCGCCTACGGAGGGATTGATCCCGCATCCCGCATCCGGCTTTCGGCTTTCGGCTTTCGGCTTTCGGCACGAGCGTGCGCCGAGCCAACCAGGCTGGCATCCCAGGGCGCGGCGGCGCTCCGCCGGCTCGCCGCACACGCTCGGCGACGGGATCCGGATAGCGGGTCAGAGTCGCACCGTAGGCGTATGACTGGATCGACCACCTGGGCCGGCGCTCGCCTCAGCAATTGTTGCGCCTCCCCCGCCTGAAGTCGGAGAGGCGTTCATGCGCGCGAGTCATGGGCCGGCACTCCGGCGGTGAAACCCATTGCGTGGTCTCTGTGGTGTGATTAGGTCGGCGCATGTCGATCGCGATGCAGCCGGCGACGCCGGATTCGTTGGGCGAGATCGTTGAGGCGGTAGCGGTCTGGCAGCACACCGGCGGGCCGGTGCAGCTTCATCCGGGCGACCTTGGGTGGCACGGGAGGTTCGGCGGGCGGGAGTTGGCCGAGGCCGTCCGGGTGTGGACCCGTAACGGGCAGATCCTGGCCGTTGGCCTGCTGGACGACGGGGTGATCCGCATGGGCATCGCACCGAGCGTCGACGAAGACGCCTCCTTCGCCGCCCGGCTGCTGGCCGATCTGTCGGATCCGGGGCAGGGGGTACTGCCCGACGGCGCCGGGGCCGTCGAGGCCCGCTTCGGCGCTGCTCTTCGAGACCTCCTCCGTCGCAGCGGTTGGGTGCCGGACGAACCGTGGACCCCGTTGTCTCGCGAACTGATCAAGCCGGTGGAGGACTGCGGGCTCAGGGTCGAGGTCATCGAGGCGCACGACGTTCGGGACCGGATCGTTGATGACCGGGTCGCGGTGCAACGGGCGGCGTTCGCCCACTCGACGTTCACTGTGGAGCGCTGGCGCGCGATGGCCGCTGCCCCGCCCTACCGCCGGGCCCGGTGCCTGGTCGGTTACGACGGCGACGGCGCTGCGGTCGCCGCGGTGACGGTGTGGTCGGCCGGGGACGGGCGACCGGGTCTGCTCGAACCACTGGGCGTTCATCGGGATCACCGTGGCCACGGATACGGACGCGCCATCACGGTGGCCGCGGCCGCCGTGTTGCAGGAGATGGGGTCGTCCAGCGCGACAGTGTGCACCCCGAGCAGCAACGTCGGCGGCGTGGCGACGTACGTCTCGGCCGGCTTTCAGAAGATCCCGGACGTCACCGACTTCCGCCGCACGTCGGTCGAGTCGCCGCCACATCCAGCGAAGCAGTGAGGATCGCAGCAGCGACGAGGAGAACGGATCTGCGCATCGGGGCAGCTTAGCGATCAGCGCCACCGCCGATCACCCGAGCAGTGGTCGGCCAGTAAGGCGATGGCAAAAGGCACGAAGCGCACGACGAAACATGACCGATTGCGGCTTATATGGATCGCATCCCGAGGTGGGTGCGGTCCAGCACTCGAGGGCGAGCAACGTCGTCGAGCCAGGCTCGCGGACCTTGACCGCGCCCGGCTCGACGACGACTTATCACCACGTAACGCGCCGCCATCGCCCAGATCAGCACACCAAGCCGACATGGCCCGGCAGCACGCCCGGCAGCGCTCGACTTGCGGCAAATCAGGATGCCGGTACGTCACTAAACTGGCTTCATGACTCTAGACCTCTTCGCGGGGTGCCCGGTCCGTGACTATGCCGCCGCGGTGGCCTGGTACGAACAACTTCTCGGCGCCGAGCCGTCCTTCTTACCCAACGAAACCGAGGCGGTGTGGGAACTCGCCGAGCACCGTTACGTCTTCGTTCAGGTGCTCCCGGAGCATGCCGGGCATGCCATCCACACAGTGTTCGTCAGCGATTTCGACACCCGTATCGCCGACATCGTCGCGCGAGGAATAGAACCGGCAAAAAGCGAGACCTACGACAACGGTGTGCGTAAGGCGACGTTTCGAGATCCGGACGGCAACGAGATCGGGTTCGGCGGTATGCCGGTGTGAATACACGTTCACCGTACGCGCTCATCGGCATGTCCGTAAGCTCTGAATACCTGACGGGGTCGGATCATTTGCCGGTCAGGCGCTCGGTGATGAAGGTTCGCCACCTGGTGATCGCCACGGGCGTGGTGCAACTGTGCCGGCCTGCCTCGGTGACCTGACGCTTGCTGGTGGATCCGATCAGGTCGAACAGTTCCCGCTGTCCGTCGCTGGGGAAGACCTCATCGTCTTCCTGGATGTGGAACATCAGCGGTGCGGTGACGCGAGCGGCGTCCATGGCGACCCGGGTCGGTGCGGCCATGCCTGGATGCATCGCAGCGCACTGCCGCAAGCCGAACTTTCCGAGAACCACGGCAGACAGCCGGTCGTTCAGCTCGGCCGCCAGCGCGAGACCGAACCGCGCCCCCATGGACATGCCCAGATAGGCCAGCCTCCCGGCATCGACCCGGCCGCAGCCGGCGACAGCAGCAAGGACGGACTTCCAGTCGTCGATCATCCGGTCGAGGACCACCTCGACCCCGACCTCGGCGATCCGGGCCTGATATTGCTCGGCCGGCATCGGTGCCGGTACCCGCTGTCCGTGGTAAGGGCCGTCGATCGCGACCACCGCACATCCGGCATGTTCAGCGAACCAGCGGGCGTGCTCGACAACGCGTGCGCTGCGCTTGTGCCCACTGCCGCCGTGTCCCACCAGCACGAGCGGCGCCGCCACCGGACCGGGCGGCAGCCACAACACCCCAGGAACGCGGCGGCCCGACCCGCCGACACGAAACGAGCGTTCGGTGACCCCGTCGATGACGTGATCGCCAAGCCATTCGATGTCCGGCCGCACAGCGCCATGCAACCACGCGGCCGACGCCGTTGCACGCACCCGCACTGCTGCGCTCGCCTATAGCGTTCGTTGATGCGTCCAGCGGTGTAGGGCGTATCTCCGCCCTTTGTCCTCGACGAACTCCGGTTCTTCGTTGGTAGGGCGAAATCCAGCTGCGCGAGCGACCGCAGCACTCTCAACGTTGTCAGCTTCGGTCTCGAGGTACGTCCGCTGCAGACCGAAGGTGTCATAGGCGTGCGTGACCATCCGTGTGACCGCACGTCGCGCCAGGCCCTGACCCCGATACGAGGCTCCAACGACATACGCGATGCCCGCCGTGGCGAGATCGAGCATGACCTCGCCCCGCGGGAGGCCATCGACGGTAATCGCCTGATGTAGTCGGGTGCCAGCCTCCCGCAGCACCATGCCGTCACCCCGAAGGGCCATCTCACCAGTAGCACTGCGCCATCCCATCATCGGCAGATGCGGGCGCCGGGGGCTGCTCGTGCGCGTGAGTCCGGGTGGCGGTGCGAATCGGGGTGGGGAGTGCCCGGGTGGCGGCGGGAGGGGCCGCCACCCGGGTTCCGGGTCAGGCCGGGCGGGGGCGCCGGCGGCGGGTCAGGGCGAAGCCGGTGATGCCGGTGAGGGCGGCGAGGATGCCGCCGGCTGCGGTCCAGATCCAGCGGGAGGAGAACTCCGGGAGCCAGCCGTTGTCGTCCTCTTCCGCCAGGGGTGCGACGGTGCCGCCTACGGTGCCCGGGTTGTTGTCGGGGACCAGGGGGGCGGCGAGGACGCCCTGGTCGTCGCCCGTGTCGCCCTTCGGGGCGGCCAGGGTCAGGTGGACCTTGGTGGGCAGGCCGAGGTCCTGCTCCGGCAGCACGGAGCTGGAGAGGCGCACGTAGTAGGTGCCGGGCAGCGGGTCGCCGTCGGCCGGCTCGGCCCAGGAGCGGACCTGGCGGAGCCGGCAGCGCAGGGCGACGCTGGTTGCGGTGGTGTCCGCGCGGGGGCTCTGGTCGCCCGCGACGCAGGCCTGGCGGCGGCGCAGGCCGTCGAAGACCTCGACGGTCCAGGACTGGGCGCCGTGCCGGTCGGCCGCCGGGGGCAGGTCGACCTCGGCGGTGACGTCGGGGCGCTGGCCGGCCTCGGCGGCGAACGACCAGTAGAGGTAGTCGCCGGTGACGGCCGGGACGTCGACGGCGCGGCCCGGGGTGACGGGGACGGCGGTCAGGAACGACGTGCCCGCGATGGTGACGGGCGTGGAGGGCGCCGGGGACGGGTCGGCCAGGGCGGGGGTGGCCCCCAGCGCGGCCAGGGCGGCGCCGGCGAGGGCGGCGGTCGTGAGCTTCATCAGTTCCTCCAGGTGGCGACCCACCAGCGGGTGAGCCAGCCGGCCAGGACGCCGGCGATCAGGCCCGCGATGCCGAGGACGAGCAGGAGCAGGAAGCCGCGGCCCAGGCCGGGGGCGTCCGGGGCGTGCGAGGCGGGGGTCAGGCCGATCGTCAGCTCCAGGGGCATGCCGGGCTGCGCGGCCGAGGTGGCGGACGCGAAGGAGTTGCTCACCACCAGGCAGACGTCGGTCGGCGGCGCCGCGGTGTCGTCGTCATCGTCGTCGCCCCACCCGAAAAGACCGCCGCTGTCCGTCGAGGAGGACGGCGACGGCTCCGGCCGGTCCTCGTCCGTCGCCGACCAGCGCAGGCCGGTCGAGAGGACGTCGGAGCGGCCGCTGCCCGCGTCGGTGCCGCGGACCAGCTCACGTGGGCCCACGGTCGCCGCCAGCAGCACCCCGTAGTCGCGGGCCACCTGGCGGTCGATCGCGATGCTGACCGAGGCGCGCAGCTCCTGGCCCGGCTGTACGGGAACCCGGTAGTAGCGGTGCTCGCCGATGCGCTCCCGGTCGGTGTAGACGCCGGGCGTCAGGGTCGGCGCGCCGTCGCACGAGGCGGTGCCCGTCACGGGTGCCGGGGCCACGGGCGGGGGCACGGCGGCGCGGTCGACGAGCTGCTTGATGCGATCGGTCAGCTCCTCCTCGCTCTGCGCCGCGGTGTACGTACCTCCGGTGGCGGTGGAGATGCAGACGAGCTGCTTGCGCGTCTTCTCGTCCGGGGTGAGGCCGAGCGTGTCCACGACGAGGCTCGTGCCCTGCGCCGCCAGCTCGCGCGCGACGGCGCACGGGTCCGGCGGGGTGCACGTGTCCTCGCCGTCGGTGATCAGCACGATGCGGCGGGCCGAGCCGCCGTCCCCCAGGTCCTCGGCGGCTTTGCGGAGCGCCAGGCCCACGGGCGTGAAGCCGGTCGGCTTGAGGTCGGCGATCGCGGCCTTCGCCGCGGTCCGGTCGACCTGGCCGACGGGGACGATCTGCTGGGTGTCCTTGCAGCCCTTCTTCTTGTCGTCGCCGGGGTAGGTGGCACCGAGCACCCGGATGCCGAGCTGCGTGGTCTCCGGCAGCGCGTCGACGGTGGCGTTGAACGCGCGCTTGGCGACGGCGATGCGGGTCTCGCCGTCGATGTCGGCGGCCCGCATGGACCCGCTGACGTCGAGGACCAGCTCGACCCGGGGCGCCTCCGGCTCGCCCGGCTCCGCGTGCGCCGGGCCCGCACCCAGCGTGACGGACAGGCCGACGAGCACGGCGACGCCCATGCGGGACAGTCTTCTGTGGATCACGCGGCAAGATCCTAAGGGGCGCCTCGCGCTCCCCCGCCGCCGGGCTTCACACCGGTAGATACGTACTGGTCAGCGGGGTTATGGCGACCAGATCGTGGGCCTGGGCGACGTCCAGCCCGGCGGTCCGCTCCATGAGGCGGAGCCCGCGGGGCCCGGTCCCGGTCGCGCGCAGCGGGCGGAGATCCGCGATCGATTCTGTACGCACAGTGCCCAGCGCCGCCTCCACGCTGCCCGCTTCCGGCTCCCCCAGCGCCACGTCGAGCACCGTGGCGCCGCGCGGGTCGTCCGGGGCCGGCCGGCGCGTCGACGTGCGCCCGCCCGCCGACGTGACCGCGATGCTCACGTAGCCGTCGCCGAGCTCGGCCGCGAGGTGCGCCCCGAGGACCGGCAGGTGCATCCCGGCGCCCTCGACCGGGATGCGCTGGATGTGGTTGTTGGCCGCCCCGATGACGATCTTCGCGCCGGGCTCCGCGAGCAGGTGCCGCACCGTGGCCGCCATGGCGGCGTCCCGGACGTTGACGTCGTAGGCTCCCGTCGCCTGGGCGCGCAGCTGCTGGTCCAGCAGCACGGCGAGGCGGAGCTCGTGGCGGACCGTCGCACTCGTCCCGGGCACCGTCTCGAGGCGCGCGGACAGCTCGGCGAGGAGCACGGTGAGGCGGTCGCGGTCGGCTTGCGGCAGAGACACGTACGCGGCGAAGGCCTGCATCGTGAACGGCCGCGCCCACTTCTGCGCCTCCGCGCGCACCCGGTCGAGGAGATCCGTGTCCACGTGCGCGCCGGCGTGATCCAGGGCCGGGAGCAACGAGGCCAGATCCGCGGGCAGGTCGAGCCCGGCGTAGCGCAACGTCGAGTGGGACCGCATCCAGCGAACCATCTCGCGCAGCGCCGGATCCTGCCCGAAGCGGTACGTGAAGCCGTCCGCGGGCAGCTCCCCCGGGCCGCCCTGGATCCACGCGTCCACGGCCAGGCCCTCGGAGAAGCCGGACTCGTGGGCGTACACGGTGAAGCCGAGCTCCTCGTGCAGGAGCCGCAGCAACCGGTGCCGCAGCGCGTGGTACTCGGGAACGAAATGGGCCGACTCCCCGATCGCGACGACCCGGGCCGGGCCGATCAGCGTCTTCAGGGCGTCGAGGGGCAGAACGGACAGCACTGTCATGGGCGCATCTTGTCGTACCCCCGGGTTAGGTTGCCACCGTGAAACTTCTCCTCACGTCGTCCGGCGTCACGAACGGCAGCATCCGGGACGCCCTCACCGGCCTGCTCGGCAAGCCGATCGCGGAGTCGAGCGCCCTCTTCGTGCCCACGGGGATCTACCCGTTCCCCGGTGGCGCCGGCCAGGCGTGGCAGGCGCTGAGCGGGGAGCCGGCCGGCAGGCTGGCCGGGCTCGGCTGGAAGTCGCTGGGCATCCTCGAGCTGACGGCCCTGCCGCACCTGGACGAGGAGGCCTGGGTGCCGGCGGTCCGGGCGGCCGACGCGCTGCTGGTGTGGGGCGGCGACCCGG
Source organism: Actinoplanes oryzae (assembly GCF_030757795.1). Classification (GTDB taxonomy): domain Bacteria; phylum Actinomycetota; class Actinomycetes; order Mycobacteriales; family Micromonosporaceae; genus Actinoplanes. The sequence continues at coordinate 7,850 of NZ_JAUQWH010000121.1, read as the reverse complement.
TGTTCCTCACCACGTGGCTGCGGCGCTCCGGGCTGGCCGCCCTGCTGGGCGACCTGCGGCCCGAGGCGGTCTACGTGGGGGTGAGCGCCGGGGCGATGGCGGCCACCTCCGTGTTCGTGGAGACGTATGGCGACGCCGACGCACCTCCGGCCGAGGAGGACGTGCCGCCGCCGGAACGCGTGGTGTTCCCCACGCCGCAGGGCGACATCGACCGGGTCCTGGTCACCGGCCGGGGCGCGGGGCTGGTCGACTTCGCGGTGATTCCGCACCTGGGGCATCCGCGCCATCCCGAGGCGTCACCGGCGAACGCGGCGACGTGGGCGGCCCGGATCCCGGCGCCGGTCTACGCGATCGACGACGACACCGCCGTCAGCGTGGTCGACGGGGTTGCCGAGGTCGTCTCCGAGGGGCGGTGGCAGCTGTTCCGGCCGTGACGAAAGCGGCGCGCGGAAAGCCCCGAGACGCCGCGCAGCGGACGGCGATGCGCGGAAAGCCCCGAGACGCCGCGCAGCGGACGGCGATGCGCGGAAAGCCCCGAGACGCCGCGCAGCGGACGGCGATGCGCGGAAGGCCCCGAGACGTGGAGACGCCGCGCGGCGGAAACGGCGGCGCGCGGAAAGCTCCAAGACGTGAGGACGCCGCGCGGGAAGAGTGCCGGGGCGTGGGGACGCCGCGCGGGGAGAGTGCCGGGACGTGGGGACGCCGCGCGGCAGGAGTGCCGCGCGGCGTGAGGTGGGCCCGCCGGCGGGCGGCGGGGCGGGGTCAAGCGGGTTCGGGAACCGAGCCGGGCTCGTCCGGGATCACGACCGGCTCGTCCGGCGCCGGCTCGTGCGGCGCGGGCGGCAGCGGGTCGGGCGCGCCCGGCTCGAGCTCGCCCGGGTCGTCCGGGATCGGTGCACCCGGGTCCAGCGGCGGGTAGCGGTCGGGATCGGTGTTGATCCTGGGCATCCCTCGTCTCCTCTCCTGGGCCGTGATCAAGATCCCTACCCCCGCGGGTACGCGCACAAACCGGCCGATGGGAGGAAACGGACACGACCCGGGTGAGTAGCATCGGGCCGTGATCGTTTTCCCCTGCCGTGGCGAGGCGGCGCGGCAGGTCTTCGGCGACCACTCCTACCGCAAGGACTTCTACCAGTAGTTCCGGGCGCGTTCCGTCCGGTTCCGCTGTCCTGCCCTTGCGAAAGGTCCCTGTCATGCTGCTCATCGATCTGCACCGCCATCTCGAAGGCGCCCTGCGCGTCGCCACCACGCTCGAGCTCGCCCACCGGTACGGGCACCCGCTCGCGACCGCCGCCGACCCCGAAGCGCTGCTCGTGGCGCACGGGCCGCTCGGCGGGCTCGTCCCGTACCTGGAGAAGGTCGACGCCGCCCCCTCGGCCTTCCGCACGCCCGACGACTGGCAGCGCGCCGGGCGCGAGGCGGTGCTCGACGCCGCGGCGGACGGGCTCGACCGCCTGGAGCTGCGGTTCAGCCCATGGTTCATCCGGCAGGAGACCGGGCTCGCGCCGGAGGCGGTGATCGACGCGGTGGCGGACGGTGTCGCGGCGGCCTCGCACGAGGCCGGGCTGCCGGTCGGACTGATCGGCATCCTGCTGCGGGATCTCGGGCCCGCGCACGGCGACGCGCAGGTCGCCACCCTCCTGTCCCGGCGCGGCCTGTTCTGCGCGGTGGACCTCGCCGGGAACGAGGCGGGCGTGCCCGCGGCCGAGTTCGCACCGGCCTTCCGGCGCGCCCGCGACGCCGGGCTCCACGTGACCGTGCACGCCGGCGAGGCGGCGGGCCCGGCGAGCGTGTGGGCGGCGGTCCGGGAGCTCGGCGCCGAACGGATCGGCCACGGGGTGCGGTCGGCCGAGGACCCCGCCCTGCTCGACCACCTGGCGGCGCACGGCATCGCGTGCGAGGTGGCGCTGACCAGCAACCTGCACACCAGCGTGGCGGCGAGCTACGCCACGCATCCGGTCAAGCGGCTGCTGGCGGCCGGGGTGCCGGTGGCCCTGGCGACGGACGACCCGCGCACGTCCGGGATCACGCTGTCCGGCGAGTACGAGACCGCCCGCACCGAGGCCGGCCTGAGCCCGGCCGACCTGCAGCGGATCGCCGCCGACGCCGCCAAGGCCGCGTTCGGCACCCGGTGAGCGGCCGGCGCGGGCAAGGCGGCCGGCGCCGGCAAGGCGCCCGGTGAGTGGCGCGGTGAGCGATCGGCGGGTCAGGCGGGCTGCAGCAGCGCGCGCAGGTGGACCGGGCGGAAGCTGACCGACCGCCCCCGCACGCGCGCCAGCACGAGCCCGCCGGCGACGACGGCCACGGTGGTCACCGCGCCGGCCACGAGGAGGGCGGTGCGGGGCCCGGCCGCGTCGCAGAGCAGGCCGAGCGCCGGCGCCCCGGCCATGCCGGACAGCGACGAGACGATGCCGGCCGTGGCCAGCACGCGGCCGCGCATGTCCTCGCGGGTGTCGAGCTGGATGCGGGTGGAGACCACGGTGTCGAAGACGACGGCGCCGGCCGCGATGGGCAGCAGCAGGGCGGCGAAGCCCAGGACGTTCGGGGCGAGGCCGGACACGAACTGCAGCACGCTGATCAAGAACCCGGTCGCCAGCAGGACCCGCAGGGTGGAGCGGCCGGTGCCGGCCAGCAGCAGGCCGCCGGTCACGGCGCCGACGGCGAAGACCGTGGAGAGCAGGCCGTACGAGCCGGAGGAGCCCTCCAGCGGCCCGGCCACCATCGCGGCCATGGTCACCTGGTAGTTGCGGCCCAGCGAGCCGAGCACGAACGAGATCGCCAGCACGAGCAGCACGACGGGCTGGCCGAGGAGGTAGCGGAAGCCGGCCCGGACACCGCCGTCGGCCCCGGTCGCGCGCGGGAGGGTGCGCATGTCGCCCGTACGCATGAGGGCCAGCGCCAGGATGACCGCGCCGTAGGTGACCGCGTTGATGGCGAAGAGGGTCGTGGGGCCGGTGATGCCGATGAGCACGCCGCCCAGGGCCATGCCGCCGATCCGGCCGGCGCTGCTGAGCACCGAGCCGAGGGCGAGCGCCGAGCCGAGCGCCGAGGGCGGCACCAGCGCCGAACCGAAGCGGCCGAGCATCGGGCCCTCGAAGGCGCTGATCACCCCGGAGGCCAGCGCGATGGCGTAGATCGTCGTGGTGCCGCCCTGGGCGATGAGCGCGACCGCCAGCAGCGCCCGCAGCGCCTGGCAGCCGATGAGCATCGCGCGGGCGGGCAGCCGGTCGGCGAGGGCGCCGCCCCAGCTGCCGAGCAGCAGGACAGGCAGCGACTGCAGCATGACGGTCAGGCCCATCTCGCCGGCCGAGCCGGTGGCGGACAGGACCAGCCAGTTGAGGCCCAGCACCTGCATCCAGGTGCCGGCGACCGAGACCAGGTCGGCGGCGGCCCAGAGCCGGTAGTTGCGCTCCTTCAGGGGGGCGAACATCGGACCCACAGCAGCTGCACCTCCACAGACATCCGCCGCCGTGTCTCGGCGACGAGTGCCTGTTCGGGAGGGGCTGCGGGTCTGCTTCGGCCTGGGCGGGGCATGCCACCCAACGGCAACTGCGACGGTTGCGGAGGCGGGCGGGCGGTTGTCGTACGGGTGCGGAAGTCGTGAACCGGCACGCGGCCGGGACGGAAAAACCGGCCCGGCGGCGCGCCGGTGATCAGAGGGTGGTCAGGAGGCCGGGTAGGGGGTGGCCGCGAGGAGGCGGGCCAGGTGGGCGGCGTTCGCGGCGAGGGACTTCGTGGTCTTGCCAGTGGTGTCCGGCTTGGGGCCCGCGTCCTTGTAGTCGACGCTGCCCATCGCCTCGCCGACCCAGTACGTGCCCCCGCCGGGCGGGATCGAGAAGCCGACGTCGTTGAGCGCCTGGAACACCTCGGCGTGCACGTGGTGGGCGCCGTCCTCGTTGCCGACGACGGCGACGACGGCCACCTTGTCGTACATGCTGGGGCGGCCCAGGTCGTCGGTCTCGGAGATCTCGGCGTCGAGGCGCTCGAGGACGACCTTGGCGACGCTGGCGGGCTGGCCCATCCAGATCGGGGTGGCGATGACCAGGATGTTCGCGGCGAGGATCTTCTCGCGGACGGCGGGCCAGCCGTCGCCGCCGCCCTCGTCGGTGGTGACGCCGAACTTGATGTTCTGGTCGACGACGCGCAGGACCTCGCCCTCGACGTCGTGGTCGGCGAGCGCCGCGAGGACCTCGCGGCCGAGCAGCTCGCTGCTGGACTCGGACTCCCCCGAGCGCAGCGAGCAGCCGAGGACGAGGGCGCGCAGGGGCGCGGAGTCAGGCATGGCGGGACCTTTCGAGGACTTCGTCGGGGGTGACGGCCAGGAGCGCGGGGTGCACCTCCGGGCCGGGTGAGTCGCCGCGCTCGGCGCGCGTGCCGTGCCAGATGACCTGGTGGTACGGCCGGTCCGGCGGCGGCCCCCAGCGGGACGGCGGCATCGGGCCGAAGAGCGTGACGGACGGGGTCCGGTACGCGGTGGCCAGGTGCGCGATGCCGGTGTCGCCGCTGATCAGCAGGCGCGCGTGGGCGACCAGCCCGGCCAGTTCGGCGAGCCCGGTGTCCAGGACCGCGGACGGGCCGAGGCCGGCCCACCGGGCGACGTCGAGGGCGATCTCGCGCTCGCCGGCGGATCCCGTGACGACCACCTTGTGTCCCGCGTCGGCCAGCGCGCGGGCGACGGTCGCGTAGCGGGAGACCGGCCAGCGCCGGGAGGGCGACTTCGCGCCCGGGTGGATGATCGTGACCCCGTGCGGGACCGCCACGGACGGAACCGACAGGTCGGTGTCGCCCGGATCGGCCGCGACCCCGTAGTGGGAGAGCAGGCGGCACCAGCGGTCCCGCTCGTGCTCGTCGTCCCGCCACACCGGGCCCGCCGGGGAGAACGCCCAGAGCTGCCCGGGCGAGAGAGAAGTCAGCAGCTCGGTCGACTCCGGGCCGGAGCCGTGCAGGTTGATCGCCACGTCGGCGTCCAGCGGCGGCAGGGAGTCCGCGAGGCCGGACAGGGGCACGACGCGGTCGACGCCGCCGATCAGGTCGATCAGCGGCGTCAGCCAGGCCGGGGCGGCCAGCGCCAGGGTCCGGTCCGCGAAGTGGGACCGGACCGCCCGGATCGCCGGGACGCCCGCGGCGAGGTCGCCCACGCCGAGGGCGCGCAGGACGAGGATCACGGGTACGACGTCTCCTGCTCGGCCGCGATGACCAGCTCCCGCACCGCGCACCCGGCGGGCTGGTTGAGCGCGAAGAGGATCGCGCTCGCGACGTTGGCCGGGTCGTTGAGGATCGCGTCCGGGCCGGGCTTGTACTGCTCGGTGCGGTCGTCGAAGAACTTGGTGCGCATGCCGCCGGGGATGACGAGCGTGACGTTGACCTGCCCGGCCAGCTCGGCGGAGAGCGCCCGGGTGAAGCCGACGACGCCGAACTTCGCCGCGCAGTACGCGGTGGCGTCGCTCACGGCCTTGATGCCCAGCGTCGACGAGATCGTGACCACGCCGCCGTGCGACTCCTTCAGCGCCGGCAGCGCCGCGCGGACCACGGCGGCCGTGGCGAGCAGGTCGATCATGACGATGCGGTCCCAGGTCTCGCCGGGGATGTCGGCGAGCGCGCCGGGCACGTCCATGCCGGCGGCGGTGACCACGCCGTCGATGCTGCCGCCCGCGCGCTCGATCAGCTGACGGGTGGCCTCCTCCGCGGCGCGGGTGTCGGCCAGGTCGCACTCGATCCACTCGACACCCTCGGCCGGGGCCTGGCGGTCGATGACGAACGGGCGGCCGCCCGCCTTGCGCACGGCCTCGACGACGGCGGCGCCGAGCCCGCTGGAACCGCCGGTGACGATGACTGCGTCCATGCTTGTTACCTCCTGGTGGCGGCCTGGGCCGCGGCGATGGTGTTGGTGGTGGAACGGCCGTCGAGATAGGGCACGATCACGGTCTGCCCGCCCCAGCGCTGCACGAGCTCCGCCTCGGGCAGCTCGGGGCCGCCGTCGGCGTAGTCGCCGCCCTTGACCCACACGTCGGGGCGCAGCCAGGTCAGCGTGGCCTCGGGCGTCGGCTCGTCGAAGATCACGACCGCGTCGACGCACTCCAGGGCGGCGAGCATCCGCGCCCGGTCGTCCTGCTTGGTCAGCGGGCGGTCGGGGCCCTTGAGCGCCGAGACGCTGCTGTCGGAGTTGAGGCAGACGATCAGGCAGTCGCCGAGCTTGCGGGCGGCCTGCAGGGTGGCCAGGTGCCCGACGTGCAGCAGGTCGAAACACCCGCCGGTGGCGACGACGGTCCCGCCCTTGGCCCGGACGTCCGCAATAACTTGATCGACGGGGGAAGCGACGGCCGGAGAAGAAGCCGGGGCAAGCGCGGCCGTCACTCCCCCGCTCGCCACGTAGGAACTCGCAGCGGCAACCGCGTCCTGGACGGCCTCGGAGACAAGGGCACCCCGCGCGAGGGCGAGAGCGGCAGTGGCGGCGAACCGGTCGCCCGCACCGCAGGTGTCGCCGTCGCTCGAAACCGGACTGGGCACCACGAGCGGGGTGGCACCGTTGTGGCACAGGACCGCGCCCTTGGCACCGATGGTCACGACGACGGCACCGGCCCGCCAGCGCTGCCGGAGGGTCTGGCCGGCGCGCTGCACCATGGCCAGCTGCGACCCACCGCCCGGGAGATCGGTCAGCTTGCGCGCCTCGGACTCGTTGGGGGTCACGAGACGCACATTGGGGACGGGCGCGGGACCGTTGGGGTGCGGGTCCCACACGATCGGCGCCTTGGCCTGCTCCAGCGCGGTCCGCAGGTCGGCGTGCCGGAGCACGCCCCGGCCGTAGTCGGAGACCAGGATCGCGGACGCCCGCTGCAGGACCTCCAGAGCCGCCGCCGGAGCGGGGCCGGGGACGGCGGGCTCGCCGCCGCGGTCGAGGCGCACGAGGACCTGGCCGCCGGCGCGGAGGCGGATCTTCTCCGCGGTGGCGCCTTCGAGCGGAAGGGCGTACACCTGCACACCCGCCGCCGACAGCAGCGAGCTCAGGCGGGCCGCCGCCGGGTCGGAGGCCAGCGCCGTGACAAGCGCGACGTCGTAGTCACCGGACGCCGCGGCGAGCAGCGCGGCCAGCCCCGCGCCGCCGGGACGGTCGGAGACCGAGCGCTCGTCGAGCACGGGCGCGGGTGCGTCGGGGGCGACGCGGTGCACGCTGCCCTCGACGTCCCGGTCGAGGAGGGTGTCGCCGACGACGACGAGGAGGGGACGGCTCATCGGGACAGCACCGCCTCGCCCGCGTACTGAAAACCCAGCACCACGGGCAGGTGCCGGTCCAGGTACTCGCACATGACGTGGACGGAGATCAGGTGCAGCTCCTGGACGACCTGCGAGTCGCCGGACGGGCAGTGCAGCGTCTCGTCGCAGGCGTCGGAGAGCGGGTTGGGCCCCTCCCCCGTCATCGCCCACGTCCGGACGCCCATCTCGCGGGCGGCGTGCGCGGCGGCGACCAGGTTCGGGCTGCGGCCGCTGGTCGACATCAGCATCAGCACGTCGCCGGGGCGGCCGTGGGCGCGTACCTGGCGGGCGAAGATCTCGTCGAAGCCGTAGTCGTTGCCGATGGCGGTGACCGCGGACGAGTCGGGGGTGAGCGCGATGGCCGACAGCGGCATCCGCTCGTCGCGCAGCCGGCCGACCAGCTCGGCGGCCAGGTGCTGGGCCTCGGCGGCGCTGCCCCCGTTGCCGGCGACGAGCAGCCGGCCGCCGGTGCCGAGGTGCTCGGCGAGCAGCTCGCCCCAGCGGCAGAGGCGGGTGCCGGCCACGGCGCGGAAGAGGGGAAGGGCGGCGGCCCAGGTCGTAGAACCGGTAGACGAACGGCACAGTCGCCACCCGGTCAT
>NZ_JAUQWH010000120.1 GCF_030757795.1 Actinoplanes oryzae | reverse complement strand
CGCGTGCCTGGGCTTCTTCCTCTGCCGGTACGTGCTCGGGCAGCCCGCCATGGCCCCGTACGCGCTGTTCGGCGTCGTCGCGCTCGGCGTGCTCTCGCAGATCTGGGGGAGTCCCGGGCGCCGGGCCCGGACCCTGCTCGCCGTGCTGCCGGTGTGCTGGGTGCTCGTGACGCTGGGCACCCTGCTGAGCGTCAGCACGTGGACCGCCGCGGCCGGGATGGTCGTGCTCGGCTTCGCGATCCCCTTCGCCGGGGTGGGCGGGCCGCGGCTCGTGGGGCTGGCCGCCGGGATGCAGCTGCTCTACATCCTGCCGTCCTTCCCGCCGTACGACCCGGGCGCCCTGCCGTGGCGGCTGGCCGGCGTGACGCTGGCGGTGCTGCTGCTCGCCGCGGCGGAGCTGTGGTTGTGGCCGGATCGCACGCCGGTCCCGTACCGGCGGAAGCTGGGTGATGCGGTCGAAGCCGTCGCCGGGTGCCTGGGCGCGGTGGCGGCGATGTGGTCGGGCGACCCGGCCGGGCGCGAGCGGCTCGCGGCGTTGCTGCCGGACGCGACCGAGGCCAGCGACGCGTTGCGGCCCTCGCGGCTGCCGGCGATCCAGCGGCCGGCGTCGGCGGGGCGCCGGGACCGGGCGCTGAGCGCGGCGGCGGGGACGGCGCGGCTGATCCTGGGCCGGTCGGTCGACCTCTATTTCCACGACGACCGGGGCGCCCTGGGCAAGGCGGAGGCCGCCGAGCTGGTGCGGGTGACGGCGGGCTGTGCGCAGGCGGCGGCCGACTATCTGCGGGGGCACGGCGAGCTGCCCGACACCAACCTCATCGCGGCCGGGCTGGCGGACTTCCGGGCGGCCCGGGAGCGTACGGATCCGGACGGGGTCGATCCGGACCTGCTGCGGCTGGGCTCGCACGCGCTCAGCGTGGGGGAGTGGACCAAGAACCTCGTCACCGAGCTGCGGATCGTGGCGGGCGAGCCCGTGCACCCCTCGGACCGCTACTGGTTCGCCGGGCAGCCAGCGTGGCGGCTCTGGTGGCACCGCCTGCGGGAAAATCTCACCCCGCGCTCGGTCTACTTCCAGGGTGCCCTGCGGCTGGCGGTCGCGCTGGGCGTCGCCCGCGTGCTGGCCGGGGTGCTGGACCTGTCGCACGGCTTCTGGGTGCTGCTGACGATCCTCACGGTGCTGCGCACGTCCGCGGCGGAGACCCGGTCCGCGCTGCGGCCCGCCCTGGTGGGCACGGTGCTCGGCTCGGTGGCGGCTGCGGTGCTGCTCGTCGTCGGTGTCCACCCCGTCGTGTACGCCATAGCGCTCCCGCTCGTGATGCTGGTCGGCAACGCCGCGGGGCCGGTGCTCGGGCCGGCCTGGGGCCAGGGACTGTTCACGGTGACGATCGCCCTGGTGTTCGCGCAGCTCGCCCCGGTCGACTGGCGGCTGGCCGAGGCCCGGGTGCTCGACGTGACCGTCGGCGCGGTGATCGGGGTGCTCATCGGCCTGTTCGCGTGGCCGCGCGGCGGGGCCGGGGAGCTGCACCGGGCCACGTCCGCGTTCCTGGCCGACGGGGCCGGCGTGGTGCGCGAGACGGTGCGCGTCCTGTCCCGGCACGGTGCCCAGGACGGCGCGCTGGCCCGGGCGCGGCGGGACGAGCGGCTGGCCGAGGCGTCGTACGCCCTCTATCAGACCGAGCGGCACGGCCCGGCGCCGCTCGACTGGCAGGCCACGCTCATCGCCGGGCAGCACGCCGTGCGCGGGGCCGAGGCGCTGCTGCGCGTCACCCCGGAGGGCCGGTTGCTCCCGTGCGCCACCGTTCTCGACGCGGCCGCCGCCGACGTGGCCGGGCGGTTCGAGGCGGCCGCGGCGGCCGTGCTCGCCGAGCGGCGCCAGGCGCCGGCCGGGCCGCCGCCCGAGCTGCCCTGGCCCACCGACCTGGGCCGGGACCTCTACCACCTGGCGGACCTGCGGGTGTGGCTCGACGGGCTGCGCGAGGACCTGTCCCGCATCGCCGGCAGCCCGGACCGCGCGGGCCCGGTGCCGGTGAACCTCGCCTGAGCCGCCGCGGCAAAAGCGGCAGCGAGAACGTGCGGCGATACGTGGCGGCGAGGCTCAGGCCGTGGCGGCGAGGACGCCGCCGCCGGTGCGCTTGGCCTGGTACATGGCGGCGTCGGCCGTCCGCATCAGGCCCGCCATGCCGGCGCCCTGCGCGGGGAACATCGTGATGCCGACGCTCGCGCCGACGTCGATGCGGCCGCCCTCGACGGTGTAGGGCGCGCACAGCCGCTCGTGCAGGCGCTGCGCGATCGCCTCGGCCTGCTCCTCGTCCGGGTCGCGGGTGAGCAGCACGGCGAACTCGTCGCCGCCGAGGCGGGCCACCAGGTCGTGGCCGCGGACCGCGCGCTGCAGGCGGCGGCCGACCGCCTGGAGCAGGGCGTCGCCGGCGTGGTGGCCGACGGTGTCGTTGACCCGCTTGAAGCCGTCCAGGTCGATGAGCAGCAGGGCCAGCCGCTCGCCGGCCGCGGTCGCCGCGGCGACCTCCTGCTCGGCGCGCTCGAGCAGGTGGGTGCGGTTGGCCAGGCCGGTCAGGGCGTCGTGGTACGCCTGCCGGGTGAGCTCGGCGACGTGCTGCTGCTCGGCCTGGCGCAGCCGGGCGCCGTCGACGACGAGCGCGCCCTCGAGCGCCATCTGCTGGGCGAGCGTGCGGTCGCGCCCGCTCCAGTGCCGCGGGCCCGAGGTGTCGCCGCACAGCACCATGCCCACCGGGCCGGAGGCCGACATCAGCGGCAGCGCGATGAGCGAGCGCAGGCCCAGGGTCTCGACCACGCCGCCGGGCCGGGTGCGGGCCGTCGCCGTGTCGTCCAGCAGCAGCGGGGCGCCGAGCTCGTGGACGGTGTGCCAGAGCGGCGAGTCGGCGGCGCGCCGGCCCTCGAGCGACCGGGCCAGCGCGGCCTCCGTCTCCGGGGACATGCCGATGCCGGTCACGTAGCCGATCCGCCCATCGGGGCCGATCAGGTGCATGGCGGCCCGATCGGTGCGGAACGCGTCGTTGGTGAGGCGGGCGAGGACCTGGCCGGCCGCCTCGACGGAGCGGGCGCCGGCGCCTTCCTCGTACATGCGCTTGATCGTGTCGGTGGCGTGGACCACGTACTGGCGGTCGCGCTCGGCCGCGAGCACCTGCAGGGTCGCGGCGAGCTGGAGGGCCACCCCGGCCGCGACCTCGGGGAGCAAGTTGTCCAACCCTTCACCGGTCAGCACCGCGACGCCGTGCGTCTGGCCGCCCATGCGCAACCTCAGGGCCGTACGGTCGTGGACACGCACTCCCGGCGCTCCCGCAGCGACGCGGAACACCCGCCCGGCGACCTTGAGATCGTCGGCGGCAGCCGGTCCGGCGGTCTCGGCGACGCGCAGGCTCCCGTCGTCGGGGTCCAGGGTGAAGACGGTGATCGCGCGCAGCCCGCAGGGGCCCGCCAGCCGTCGCGAGATCAGCTGCAGGGCATGGGCCAGCGAGGGGATGTCCCGGGTCATCGCCTCCACGAGGTCGACGAGCAGCCGCAGCTGCTCGGCGCGCGGGGAGAGCACCGCGACAGCGTCGCCGTCGGTGTGCGTCTGAATGCCGGGAGTCACGACGGTATGCATCGGCACCGGCGTGACGCGCCTGAGCATCCGGGTGGTGCGGGTCCTGGTGACCCGACCGACTACCGTTCGACCGACCGGGTACTTCCCGCCCGGCGGAGCGCGAGAGGGAGTACGCCCATGAAGGTGTGCGTCGTCGGAACCGGTTACGTCGGTCTCACCACCGGCGTCAGCCTGGCGTTTCTCGGCCACGACGTGACCTGTGTCGACCTCGATCAGGCGAAGGTCGACATGCTCTCGGCCGGCAAGTCGCCGATCTACGAGCCGCACATGGACAGCCTGCTCGCCGACTCCGCCGAGCGCCTGCGCTTCACCACCGACTACGGCGACGCGGTGCCCGCCGCCGACGTGGTCTTCATCGCCGTGCAGACCCCGTCCCTGCCCGACGGCAACCCCGACCTGCGTTACCTGCGCTCGGCGGCGGAGAGCGTCGGGGCACACATCGGTGAGGGCTTCACCGTGGTGGTGAACAAGTCGACCGTTCCGATCGGCAGCAGCAACTGGGTCGACTCGATCCTGCGCGAGTCCTTCGAGCGCACCCACGAGCGCCGCAGCAACGGGGAGTTCTCGGTCGCCTCCAACCCCGAGTTCCTGCGCCAGGGCGCCGCGATCAAGGACACGCTCTACCCGGACCGGGTCGTGGTCGGCTCGGACAACCCGCGCAGCCTCGACGTGCTCAACCGCCTCTACCGGTCGCTGCTCAACCAGACGTTCACCCCGCCCACGTACCTGCCGCGCCCCGCGGAGCTGGGCGCCGTGCCGATGGTCTCCACCGACCTGGCCTCGGCCGAGCTCATCAAGTACGCCGCCAACGCCTTCCTCGCTCTCAAGATCAGCTTCGCCAACGAGGTCGGCCAGCTCGCCGGCCGCGTCGGCGCCGACATCACCCAGGTCACCCGGGGCATCGGCCTCGACACCCGGATCGGCTCCCGCTTCCTGCAGCCGGGCATCGGCTGGGGCGGCTCCTGCTTCGGCAAGGACACCGCCGCCCTGATCGCCACGGCCGCCGACTACCACCTCGAGATGCCGATCGTCGGCGCCGCCCGCGAGGTCAACCAGCTCCAGCGCCGCCTGGTCGTCGACCGCCTGCTCGACGAGCTGCGCATCCTCAAGGGCCGCCGCATCGGCCTGCTGGGCCTGGCCTTCAAGCCCGACACCGACGACATGCGCGACGCCCCGGCCCTCGACATCGCCCGCATGCTCCTCGACCGGGGCGCCCGCATCAGCCTGCACGACCCGGTCGCCGCCGACCGCTTCCGCCGCGAGCAGCCCGACCTGGTGCAGTACCTGGCCGGCGACGTCGAGGCGGTCTTCGACGACAGCGACGCCGTGGTCCTGGTCACCGAGTGGTCCGAGTACCTCGACCTGGACTGGGGCAAGCTCGCCGGCCTCATGCGGTCGCCGGTCATCCTCGACGGCCGCCACACCCTCGACCCGGAGAAGCTCGGGAAGCTCGGCTACCGCTACCTGTCGGTGACCGGCTCCCGCTGACGCCGGTCAGCCGAGGGCGGCGCAGAGGTCCTTGGCGATCCGGTAGCCGCCGGAGACCGTGCGGTAGTTGGTGGCGGAGATGTCGAGGCGCCAGGCCGCGCCGGTGATCTCGTAGTAGCCCGGCTCGAGGTTGCTCTGGCCCGCCCGGATGGCGACCAGGAGCGGGCCGTGGTTCCGCATGGTGACGGCGCCGTCCTCGTGGTGGGTCGCGGTGCCGCTGGCGCTCGCGTTGCCGCGGACGGTGGCGCCGGTGCTGACGTTGGTCAGGCGGTAGACGAGGGGGCCGGTCGCCGCCTCGACGTGGACCGAGCCGTCGGGATGGGTGCTCAGGGTCTTGTAGTAGACCGCGTCCACGACCGGGTCGGCGTGGATGGCGAAGGCGCACGGCACGCCCGCCGGGTAGTCGAAGGGCGGGCTGGGGATGCGTTCCCAGCCCGCGCCCGGGGCGTCGGCCCGGGCGGGCGCGCCGGACGCGAGGACCAGCAGGATTCCCGCCGCGACGGCGGTGAGCGATCTGAGCATGTCCCGAACCTCGCAGGTGTCCACGATGGACGTAAACCCCTCGCTCGCCCTGCGCGACACCTCACGTCACGGGAGGATGCGGCACGTCACGGGAGGATGCGGCGCCAGAGGGCGACCAGGTGCGGGTCGACGGGGAGGGCGAAGGAGCCGCCCGGGCGGACCGCGCTGCCGACGTGGAAGGCGCGCACGCCGGCGCCGAGCAGGGGTGCGAGGTGGTGCTGCCGGAGGCCGCCGCCGACCAGGACGGGCGGGGTGTTGCCGGCCTCGGTGAGCAGGGTGCCCAGGCCGGACTCGACGCCGGCGGGGCTGCCGGCGGTGAGGACGCCGTCGAGGCCGGGGAGGCCCTTGATCGCCTGCCACGCGGACTGGCGGTCGGCGGCGTGGTCGAGGGCGCGGTGGAAGGTCCACGGGCAGCCGTCGATCGCGGCCAGGACGGTCTCCAGGGCGGCCAGGTCGACGTCGCCCGCCGGGGTGAGCCAGCCGAGCACGAACTCGCGCGCCCCGGCATCGCGGAGGGCGCGGGCGGTGGCGGCGAGGGCGTTCGCGTCGGGGGCCGCGTACCCGTCGGTGTCGCGCAGCATGACGCGGACCGGGAGGCCGGCCGCGGCCCGGACCGCCGCGACGGTCCCGGGGTCCGGGGTGAGACCCTGCGCGCTCATGTCGGTGACGAGCTCGATCCGGTCGGCACCGCCGTCGGCGGCGGCGCGGGCGTCGTCGGGGGTGAGGGCGATGACTTCCAAGATCGTCTCTGGCACGGGCGCATCGTCCCACATTGAGCTGAACGGCGAGGTTCGCCTCGGTCCGGGACATCGACAATCTTCCCTCGAAATCTTGACGTTACATGAGCAACGTTGTTGAAATGTGTGAGGTCTCGTTCATTGCCGTAGGTCAATCCCTCTCCGCTCCGAAGGGATCCCCCACACATGATCAGAAACAGACATCTCGCCGTCGCGGCGGTGGCGAGCCTATTGGCCGCCGCGGTGGCGTCCCCGGCCCGGGCCGCCGAGCCCGCCTGGCACAAGGGCATCCCGCCGATCGCGACGCCGTGGACGGACGCGGTCGGCCCGGCCAACGCGCTTCCGGAGTACCCGCGCCCGCAGCTCGTCCGCGGCAAGTGGCAGAACCTCAACGGCGTGTGGGAGTTCGCCAAGGCCGCCGTCGGCGAGGCCCCGCCCGTGGGCAGGTCGCTGGGCGAGCGGGTGCTGGTGCCGTACCCGATCGAGTCCGCGCTGTCGGGCATCCAGCGGCACGAGGACCGCATGTTCTACCGGCGGACGTTCACCGTGCCGGCGAGCTGGCGGACCGGCGGCCAGCGGCTGCAGCTGCACTTCGGGGCGGTCGACTATGACGCCAAGGTGTGGGTCAACGGCACGCAGGTCGCCACGCACCGGGGCGGCTACGACGGCTTCGACATCGATGTCACCGACGCGCTGACGGCAAGCGGCCCGCAGGAGCTCATCGTCTGGGCCGAGGACCTCACCGACGCGACCGGGCAGCCGATCGGCAAGCAGCGGCGGCAGAGCGACCGCGGCATCTTCTATCAGGGCAGCTCGGGCATCTGGCGCACGGTCTGGATCGAGCCGGTCGCCGCGAGCAGCATCACCGAGCTGGTCCAGACGCCCTCGCTCGCCGACAACTCCCTCAAGCTGACGGCGAACGTCACCGGCGCCACGGGACTGAAGGTGCGCGCGACCGCGGCCGGCAAAACCGTCACCGGAGCCGCCGGGGCCCCGCTGTCGCTGCCCGTCGCGAGGCCGCACCTCTGGACCCCCGACGATCCCCACCTGTACGACCTCAAGGTCGAGCTGCTCCAGGGGTCCCGGGTCGTCGACACCGTGACCTCGTACTTCGGGATGCGGGAGATCGGGATCAAGAAGGGCGCCGACGGCAAGAACCGGATCGCGCTCAACGGCAAGATCCTCTTCAACATGGCGACGCTCGACCAGGGCTTCTGGCCGGACGGGCTGAACACCGCGCCCACCGACGCCGGGCTCAAGTTCGACCTGCAGCAGCACAAGGTCATGGGCTTCAACGCCGTCCGCAAGCACATCAAGGTCGAGCCCGACCGCTGGTACTACTGGGCCGACAAGCTGGGCCTGCTGGTCTGGCAGGACATGCCCGCCGCCAACACCGGCCCGATCCCGGTGGAGTGGCGCGGCCAGTTCGAGGCCGAGCTGCACGAGATGGTCCGCGAGCACCGCAGCTGGACCTCGATCGTCGCCTGGGTGCCGTTCAACGAGGGCTGGGGCGAGTGGGACCGCGCCGCCACCGGCCGCATCGCCGACGAGGTCAAGGCCCAGGACCCCAGCCGGCTCGTCAACGCGCACAGCGGCGTCAACTGCTGCAACTCGCACGGCGACTCGGGCCGCGGCGACGTGATCGACCATCAC
The DNA here is from genome assembly GCF_030757795.1 of Actinoplanes oryzae. Classification (GTDB taxonomy): domain Bacteria; phylum Actinomycetota; class Actinomycetes; order Mycobacteriales; family Micromonosporaceae; genus Actinoplanes. The sequence continues at coordinate 19,306 of NZ_JAUQWH010000120.1, read as the reverse complement.
CAGTACCTCGGCCCGGCCACCCCGCAGCCCGATGCCACGCGCGTCGCGATCGACGGCGAGCACGGCGGCTTCGGGCTGAAGACGTCCAACCACATGTGGTTCGGGGACGGGCAGGCGTACGAGATGGAGCCAGACTCCGCGACGCTCACCCGCAAGTACGTCGAGAACCAGCGCGCGGTCATCGCCTCGGCCCAGCAGTGCGGCATCAGCGCGGCCATCTACACGCAGATCACCGACGTGGAGGGGGAGCTCAACGGCTTCTGGACGTACGACCGGCAGGTCGCCAAGATGGACCTCGGCCAGGTCCGCAGGATCAACCGGGAGATCATCGCGTCGGCGGACGGCAGCGCGGGGAACGTTCCCCAGCCGCCGGCCGGCACCCCGGGCCTGACCGGCATCGCCGCCTACCCGTTCGACGGCACTCCCGCCGACGCCGCCGGTGATCACGACGCGACGCTGATCGGCGACCCCGGCTACGTCTCCGGCTCGTCCGGGGAGGCGCTCTCCCTGGACGGCTCCTCCCAGTACGCCGACACGGGCGCCCCGATCCTCGACACGTCCACCGACTACACGGCCAGCGCCTGGGTCAAGCTCGACAAGGCCGACGGCGCCTTCCAGACCGTGGTCAGCCAGGACGGCGCCACCGTCAGCGACTTCTTCCTGCAGTACTCGGGCGCCGACCAGCGCTTCGCGATGAGCTTCGCGGGCGTCCGGGCCCTGTCGCCCACCAAGCCCGAGACGGGCCGCTGGTACCACCTCGCCGGCGTCCGCGACTCGGTCAAGGGCGAGCTGCGGCTCTACGTCGACGGGCAGCTCGCCGGCTCGGTCAGCGCCTGCGCCCCGCAGGTCCAGCCGACCGGCACCACGGTCATCGGCCGCGGCAAGTACAACGGCAACCCGGTCGACTACCTGGACGGCGCGGTCGACGACGTGCGCCTCTTCGACCGGGCGCTGTCGGCGGCCGAGATCGCCCAGCTGGCGGCGCCCGCCCGGTGAGCGAGCTCCGCCGAACCGGGCCCGGCCTCCCTCGGAGCCGGGCCCGGCTCCCGTTCCGCCTCCGGGAGGCGACTTCCGCGTCCCGCTGACGACTGCCGCCTCCGGGAGGCGACTTCCGCGTCCCGGAGGCGGCTTTCGCCTCCCGCTGACGACCGCGCCGCGTGATCGATGCCGGGACGCTGGACAACCCGGAGCGCGACGGTGTCGCGGGGGACGAGTTCCCGGCCCGCCGGTGCGGCGCCTACGGTGGCGCTGTGCGATACGGACTGGAGCTGCCGTGCGGGGGCGACGGGGTCACGGCCGGGCTGCTGGTGGAGCTCGGGGTGCGGGCCGAGGCGGCGGGCTGGGACGGGGTGTTCTTCGAGGACTACCTGACCTATTACCGGGGCGAGGATCCGGCGACGTACGACCCGTGGGTGCTGCTGACGGCCGTCGCCGCGCGGACCGGGCGGGTGCGGCTGGGTACCACGGTGTCCGGGCTGCTCGCGCGGGACCCGGTGAAGCTGGCCCGGGAGGCGGCCACGCTCGCCGCCCTGGCGCCGGGGCGGGTGGTGCTCGGGGTGGGACTCGGGGATCCGGCGGACCGGGGTGCGAAGCCGTTCGCGGGCGCTCGCGGGCCGGAGATGGACCGGCGGCTGGCGGAGCTGCTGGAGCTGCTGGCGGGGACGGGCGTGCCGGTGTGGGTCGGGGGCAGCGCCCAGGCCGGGGCGGTCGTGCGGCGGGCGGCCACGGCGCAGGGGATCGTTCCGTACAAGCTGACCGACACCCGGGGGTGGAGCGACTTCTCCGCGGAGGAGGTGCGGAGGCTTCGCGTACGCCCGGAATTCGACATAGCGATCGGCGGCCGCCGGCGCTTGCCCGACCCCGCGGCGGAGCGGGCCGCGATCGAGGCCGTGGCCGGTGGCGGAGCGACGTGGTGGCTGGAGTTCGTGCATCCCTCAGGCGCGGACGAGATGCGGCAGGCGGTCGGGGCCGGACCGCTGAGAGTGGCCTGAGCAGGCCGAAGGGGAACCGATATCAGCTAATTGTTGCGGCAAGTTTTCGGCGGGTCGATGATGAGGCTCAATAGATCTTGACTGTCCGTCCGGGGAGGCGCCCTCACATGTTGTCCGCACTGGATCGCAGCCGGTCGGTGGCGCCGCCCGGCTTCAGCCGCTGGCTGATCCCGCCGGCCGCGCTCGCCGTCCACCTGTGCATCGGCCAGGTGTACGCCACGAGCGTGTACAAGAACTCGTTCGTCGCCCACTTCGACAGCTCGGCCACGGCGGTCGGCGTGATCTTCAGCATCGCGATCGTGATGCTGGGGCTGTCCGCGGCCGTCGGCGGCACGTGGGTCGAGCGCAACGGCCCCCGCAAGGCCATGTTCGTGTCCGCCTGCTTCTGGGCGGCCGGCTTCCTCATCGCCTCGCTGGGCATCAGCACCGAGCAGCTCTGGCTGGTCTACCTCGGCTACGGCGTGGTCGGCGGCATCGGCCTGGGCATCGGCTACATCTCGCCGGTGTCGACGCTGATCAAGTGGTTCCCGGACCGGCCCGGGCTGGCCACCGGCCTGGCGATCATGGGCTTCGGCGGCGGCGCGCTCATCGCGAGCCCGCTGTCGCGGCAGCTGCTGTCGTTCTACGACTCGGGCTACGACCCGGACGTGGCGACCTCGGTGGCCGGCGGGGGCGCGCTGGTGGCGCTGTTCCTGACGCTGGGCATCGGCTACTTCGTGATCATGATGTTCGGCGTGGCCAACATGCGGGTGCCGGCCGACGACTGGAAGCCCGAGGGCTTCGACCCGGCGAGCATCAAGGCCAAGCCGCTGGTCACCACGGCGAGCGTGTCGGCCGCCAACGCGATCAAGACGCGGTCGTTCTGGATGCTGTGGATCGTGCTGTTCTGCAACGTGACCGCCGGCATCGGCATCCTCGAGCAGGCCAGCCCGATGATCCAGGACTTCTTCCGGGGCGGGGACGGCAAGTCGGAGGTCGCGGTCGCCACGGCGGCGGGCTTCGTCGGCGTGCTGTCGCTGTTCAACATGGCGGGCCGGTTCGTGTGGTCGTCGACCTCGGACTTCATCGGCCGCAAGCGGATCTACATGGTCTACCTGGGCGTCGGCATGATCCTGTACGCCCTGCTCGCCTCGATCGGCGACAGCGTCGTCGCGCTCTTCGTGCTGCTGGCGGGCGTGATCCTGTCGTTCTACGGCGGCGGTTTCGCGACGGCTCCGGCGTACCTGCGGGACCTGTTCGGCACCTTCCAGGTCGGGGCGATCCACGGCCGGCTGCTGACCGCGTGGTCCGCGGCGGGCGTCGCCGGGCCGCTGATCGTCAACGGCTTCCTCGACGCGCAGGGCAAGCCGGGCACGCTGACCTCCTCGGCGTACCAGCCCGCGCTGTTCACCATGGTCGGCGTGCTGGCGGTCGGGTTCGTCGCCAACCTGCTGATCAAGCCGATCGACGAGCGCTACCACGAGAAGCCCGCGGCGGCGGAGAAGGAGGCAGTGGCGTGAAGACCACGACGACGGTCCGGCTGGTGCTCTCCTGGGCGCTGGTCACGGTCCTGCTCGGCTACGGCGTGATCGAGACCGGGATCACCGCCGCCAAGCTGTTCTGACGCGCGGGCCCGCCGTCCGTAGAGTGATCACCATGGTTGATTCGCTCTCCGGGCGACGGGCCCTGCTCACCGGGGCGTCCGGCGGGATCGGCGGTGCCCTCGCCGCGGCCCTCGCCCGCGCGGGCGCCGATCTCGTCCTCTCCTACTCCGGCCACCGCGAGGACGCCCTGCGTGCTGCGGCCACTGCCGGGCGGACGGGCCGCATCGCCACCGTCCTGCAGGCCGATCTCAGCGGCCCGGAGTCCGGCCGGGACCTGCTGCAGCGCGCCGCGGAGAGCGGGCCCGTGGACCTCGTGATCGCCAACGCCGGCGTCGGCATCGCCCAGGAGTGGGACGAGGTCGACGACGACCTGTGGGCGCACACCCTCGCGGTCAACACCACCGCTCCCTGGCAGATGGCGCAGGCCGCGCTGCCGGGCATGATCGAGCGGGGGTACGGGCGCATCCTCTTCGTCTCCTCGGTCGCCGCCCTCACCGGCGGGGTGGTCGGCCCGCACTACGCGGCGAGCAAGGCGGCCCTGCACGGGCTCGTGCACCACCTCGCGCCCCGGGTCGCCCCGCACGGCGTGACCGTCAACGCGCTCGCCCCGGCGCTGGTCGCGGGCACGCGCATGCTGCCCTCCGGCGACCACGTGCCGCGGATCCCGGTGGGCGCGCCCGGCGACCCGGCGGACATCGCGGCGATGGCCGTGGCGATGCTGACGAACCCGTACCTGACGAACAAGGTCATCACGGTCGACGGCGGCATCCATCCGGTGTGACCACCGGTAGGCTGCGGTGGGTGCCTGACATCCAGCTGCGTCCCCTGGCCGACGACGACCTGGACGCCATCTTCGAGTTCGCGCGGGACCCGGTCGCCGTCCGCATGGCCGCCTTCACCGCCGACGATCCGGACGACCGGGCCGAGTTCGACGCGCACTGGCGGCGGATCCGCAGCGACCCCCGGATCCGCATCCGGGCGATCGTCGTGGACGGCGAGCTGGCCGGGACGGTGGCGAACTTCCCGGTGGGCGGCGACACCGAGATCACGTACTGGCTGGGGCGGTCCTTCTGGGGGCGCGGCATCGCGACCGCGGCCGTGGGCCGGTTCCTGGAGACCCTGCCGGTGCGGCCCGTGCTCGCCCGCGCGGCCAGCGACAACATCGGGTCGCTGCGCGTGCTGCGGAAGCTCGGCTTCCGGACGACGGGGACCGAGATCGCGTACGCCAACCAGCGCGGCGAGGAGATCGAGGAAACCGTGCTGCGGCTGCCCGCGTGATCGTCGCGCCGTACCACCTCGGAGAGCGCCTGCCCGGCGGGTGGGGACACGAAGATGCCGGTGCCCCCGGCCGCTGCAGCACGGCCGGGGGGCACCGGCATCCGGCCCCTCGGTAAGGTCTGGGACGGCGATCTCGTCGCGCCGGACCCACCCTAGGGCTACCGTCCGCGACCTTTCCTTAACGGTTCCTGAAGCTTGCCGCAGGTTTGCCGCAGGAAATTGTGGAGGAAGATCACCCGATGGCATAGCCGCAGGTCAATGGGCTGAGGCCGGCCGGCGGCTACCGGCTGGGGTAGAAGCCCGTCGGCAGCGCCGCGGCCCGGCGTTCCGCCTCGCGGTTGCGCATGCGCAGCCGCAGCAGCAGGGCGACGCCGACGAAGACCAGCAGCGCGCCCACGATGAGGCCCGGGCCGAGCAGGCTGGGCGGCCCGCCCGCGCCGGCGGCCGGGACGGCTTCGAGGTCGTCGGCGGACTGCTCGGGCTCCGGGGAGTCGATCGGCTCCAGGGAGGTCTCGGTCGGCGCGGGCGACGCCTCCGGTGAGGGCGACGGTGAGGTCGTGGCGGCCGGCTCCTGGCCGACGACCGGGCTCGTGCCCGAGGCCTCCTGCAGCAGCGTGCCGTCGGCGGTGAAGGCCTGCGGCTGGAACACCACCCGGCCGGTGGCGGCGTCCTCGTCGAAGCTGATCCGGTAGGTGGCCGTGACCGTGCGGCCGCGGCACAGCTGGCCCGGGTCGAGCTGCCGGTCGGTGATGCGGGCGACGTTGCCCTCCTCCTGCCGGCGGACGCCGAACTCGCCGTCCTCCTCGATCCGGGTGACCCTCAGGTCGTCCAGGTCCGGGCCGACGACCCGGGCGAGCAGCGACCACTGCACCTTGATGCAGCGGTTGCGGTCCGAGGACACGACGACGGTCAGGGTCCGGGCCTCGGCGCCCGCGCCGAAGGTGGCGGGCAACTCGGTGATCTTCACGTCGAACCCGGGCTCGACGGCCGCGGCCGCCCCCGGGAACGTGACCAGAGCCGCAGCGGTGGCCAGTGCGGCCCCCGCCGCCGCAGCGCGATACCGCACAGCGATCATCTCCTCACGCACAGTTATTAATGTGCCCCGCACGTCAGGTAGTTCGGGCGGCCCGGGCGAAAGGTTCACGCGCGCGCGGCGATGTCACCCCGGCCGGCCTTATTTTTCGCTTAGCTTCCTGTTTCGCGACGGTGTCTTCCCAGGTCAGAGGGCTTATGGTCGAGCCCGCACCGATCATGGGAGGAAAAACGCGCCAAAGAACTTCCCGAACGTTCATCCGAAGCGGCCCGCGGCACGTAGATGGGGGAGGGCAGGGACCGGGGCAACGCACCGTGAGGAAAGGCAGGAGGCACCGGACCGCCCGACAGTACTGAGCGCGGGGCATCCCCCACGGATGCCGGCGCCGGCACCGCCCACGCCGGTCGTCTCACCGCTGCGGAGAACGAGGAGCTATGGCCCGGACGAAGACGAAAGAACGCGCCACCCCCAAGGTGGACGTCGAGATGGGTGCCACCGGCGGACCTACCCCGCCGTCGAAGCTCACCGTCACACTGCTCGGCGTCAGCATCCTCGCGGCTCTCTGGGCCGCCATGATGCTGGTCCCCGCCGGGCGCGTCGCCTACGTCTACATCTTCAGCTACCTGGAGTACTACATGGGCGTCCTGTCGCTCGTGTCGCTCTCCATCACGATCATGGTCGGGCTGCTGTCGACGGACCGCCTGGTCCTCTCGATCCGCCTGCGCCTGATGTTGCAGTCCACCCACCGCACCACCGGCGTCATGGCGGTCTCCGCCCTCGGCGTCCACCTCTGGACCAAGTTCGCCGAGGGGCACATCCGGCTGATCGACATGTTCATCCCGGGCCTCTACCCCGGCTTCAACAAGGTCTGGGTCGCCTTCGGCACGATGTCCGGCATCATCATGGTCTTCACCATGTGGACCGGCATCATCCGCGCCCGGTTCATCGGCCGCGGCAAGCCGTGGATGTGGCGCGCCCTGCACAGCGTCTCGTACCTGATGTGGCCGATCGCCATCCTGCACGGCCTCAACGCCGGCCGCCCCGGCGCCGTCTACGTCATCGTCGGCTACGTCCTCTGCGTGCTCCTGGTCGTCATCGGCCTGGCCGTGCGGCTCGCCGTCAGCCTCAACCGCCGCAAGGACTTCGCCTCGCAGCAGGGCACCGCCGGCGGCGGCGGCAACACCGGCGGGATGAGCCCGGTCGGGAAGATGGCTTCCGGCGGCAAGGGCCGCAACCGCGCCCGCGGCGGCATGGACGACGCCCTGGTGTCCGACCGCGGCAACGCCGTCCAGGCCTGGAAGCCGGCCGCCCCGCCCAAGCCCGCCGCCGCCCCGCCGGTGCCGGCCGCCGAGCTCGCGCCGCCCGCCCCGGCCGCGCCCGCCCCGGTCAGCCCCGCCGTCGCGCCGGTCGCGGAGGAGCGCGAGGACACCCAGACCCGGATGCGCCGCCCGCGCCGCGACGAGGACGAGCGCTACGACACGCAGACCCGGATGAGCCGCCGCGAGCTGGAGCAGACCGGCCGCTGGGAGCTCGAGGACGACGACGAGCCGATCCGCCGCCCCCGCCGCCGGGTCGAGGAGGACCTGCCGCCGGCCCCGCGCCAGCGCCGCGGCGAGGACTTCGACGAGCCCACCACCGCCATCTCGCGCCGGGCCCTCGACGACGGGCTGCGCCGCTACGACGACGAGGACGACCTGCCGCCGCGCCGCCGCCGCGCGGACGAGGACGAGCGGTACGACACCCAGACGCGGATGCGTCGCCCGGCCCGCTACGCCGACGAGGAGGACGTGCCGCCCCGCCGCCGCGTGGACGACGACGAGCGGTACGACACCCAGACGCGGATGCGCCGCCCGGCCCGCTACGCCGACGAGGACGACGCCGCCATGCCGGCGCCGCGGACCACCCGCCGCGCCCTGCCCTCCGCCGAGGAGAACCTGCCCGCGCCCCGGGGCCGCCGCGCCGCCATGGACGACGACGTGCGGGAGGACACGCAGACCCGGATGAGCCGCCGGGCGCTGCTGGACGACGACCCGCGCGAGGACACCCAGACGCGGATGAGCCGCCGGGCGCTCCTGGACGACGAGGACCGCGAGGACACGCAGACCCGGATGCGCCGGTCGCGCTACGCCGACGAGGAGCCGCCGGCCCCGCGTCAGCGCCGCTACGCCGACGAGTACGCCGAGGACGAGCGCTACGACACGCAGACCCGCATGCGCCGCCCCGCCCGGTACGCGGACGAGGAGCCGCCGGCCCCGCGCCGCCGCTCCTCCCGCTACGCCGAGGAGGGCGAGGAGGTGCCCCGGGGCCGGCGCGACCGGGGCACCGACGTGGACCGCGCCGACTCGGGACGCCACAGCCGCAGCGAGTTCGTGGACCTCGCGGCGGACGTGGATCCGGCGGACGACGACGACACGCCGACGATCGTCGACATGGCGCAGCGCCGCGCCCGCCGGGCGGAACAGCAGGAACCCGTACGCTCCGGGACGGGCCGGGGGGCCCGCCGAGGATCCCGGGGCGCGACGGCTGAGGAAGCAGACGACGCCGGCTACTGGGCGACGCTGCGAGGGGAAGCTCAGTGAGGCACGACGCAACAAGTGAGGCACAGGCGTGAGCGGCGGCAAGGTTCCTCCGGTCACGTCGATCGGGACACCGCGGATCACCGCGGGCTTCGACGAGTACGGCCGCCTGGACCTGCTGGCGCACCAGGAGGTGCACGGCGGGTTCGCGGCCCTGTCCAGCGGTGAGCTCGTCGGGCTCGCCGACCGGATCGAGCTGCGCGGGCGCGGCGGGGCGGGCTTCCCGTTCGCCCGCAAGGTCCGCGCGGTCATCGACTCCTGCCGCCGGCAGGACCTGCCGCCGATCATCGTGTGCAACGCCACCGAGGGCGAGCCGCCGTCGTGGAAGGACAAGGCCGTGCTCACCCGCGGCCCGCACCTGATCCTCGACGGCGTGGCCCTGGCGGCCGCGGCGCTCGACGCCGAGGAGATCGTGATCGGCGTCGCCGACGACGGCATCGGCATGGAGTCGCTCGCCGCGGCCCTGGCCGAGCGCCGGATGCCGGTGCCGACCCGGATCGTCACCGTGCCGCACCGGTTCATCTCCGGCGAGGGCGGCGCGCTGGTCCGCGGGATCAACGGCGAGGCGCACATCCCGCCCGGGCGCAAGGTGCGCTCCAGCGACAACGGCGTCGGCGGGCTGCCGACGCTGCTGTCCAACGCCGAGACGTACTCGCAGCTGGCCATCGCCGCCCGGCTCGGCCCGTGGGAGTACAACTCGGTCGGCATCCCGGAGGAGCCCGGCACGGTCATGCTGACCGTCGGCGGCTCGTCGACCGCGCCCGCCGTGGTGGAGGCGCCCTCGGGCACCCCGCTCATGGAGGTGCTGGAGATGTGCGGCGCCGACATCGGCCCGGGGCTGCTGGTCGGCGGCTACCACGGCAAGTGGATCACGCCGGAGGCCGCGAAGACGGTCACCATCTCCCGCAAGGGCTTCGCCAAGGTCGGCGGCACGCTCGGCGCCGGCATGCTCATCCCGATCGGCTCGCAGACCTGCCCGCTCGGCGAGGTCGCCCAGGTCGTGCAGTACCTGGCGGGCGAGTCGGCCGGCCAGTGCGGCCCGTGCCGCCTCGGCCTGCCGGACCTGGCCCGCGCGGTGACTCTCGTCTCGCTGGGCGGCAACGCGGTCGAGAACGTGCGCCAGGCGGCCGGCGTGGTCAAGGGCCGGGGCGCCTGCAGCCACCCGGACGGCACCTCCCGCTTCGCGCTCTCGGCGCTGGAGGTCTTCGCCCGCGACGTGGAGCTGCACGCCAACGGCGAGGGCTGCGGCAAGCAGGTCCGCGGCATCCTCCCGCTGCCTTACCACCAGCAGCAGGGCGCCCGGAAGCTGGCGCTGGACTGGTCGCGCTGCGACGGGCACGGCCTGTGCTCGGCGGTCGCGCCCGAGATCATCCGGCTGGACGCGAACGGCTTCCCGGCGTTCCCGCAGACGCCGCTGCCGCCGTGGCTGGAGAACGGCGCCCGCAAGGCCGTCAACGTCTGCCCGGCCCTGGCCCTGCGGCTGACGGAGGCGGGCAAGAAGTGAGGCGACGGGTCCTGCTCGCGGCGACGGCGGTGCTGGCGCTCAGCGCCTGCGGCTCACCCGCGGATTCCACCGCCGCGGCGCAGCCCCGGCTTCTCGCCTTCACGGGCAGGACCCTCGACGGTACGGCCTACGACGCGGCCACCCTCGCCGGCAAGCCCACGATCCTGTGGTTCTGGGCGCCGTGGTGCGCCACGTGCGCCAGTGAGGCCATGTCGATCGCCGACCTGCACGACGAGTACGGCGACCGGCTCAACATCCTCGGCATCGCCGGGCTGGGCGGCAACGCCGAGATGCACGAGTTCGTCAGCGACCTCGAGGTCGGCAAGGTCACGCATCTCGACGACGAGGCCGGCGACATCTGGCGCAGGTTCGGCATCACCGAGCAGAGCACGTACGTGATCCTCGACCGGGACGGCCGGCAGGTTGTCGCGAGCTACCTCGACGACCTGCAGCTGACCCGGCAGGTCCGGGCGCTGGTGGCCTGAGCGGTGGGGACACCGCTGCTGCTCGCGCTGACGGCCGGGATGCTCGCGGCCGTCAACCCGTGCGGCTTCGCGGTGCTCCCCGCGTACCTGTCGGTCCTCGTGGCGCGGGACCGGCCGCTGAGCCGCGCGCTGGTCTGCACCGCCGCGCTGACCACGGGGTTCGTGGCCGTCTTCGGGACGTTCGGGCTGCTGCTGATGCCGCTGGCGGGCACGCTGCAACCGCGGCTGCCGTGGCTCACCGTGGCCTTCGGGCTGCTGCTGGCCGGGCTCGGCGGCTGGCTGCTCGCGGGGCGGTCGCTGCTGTCGACGGGCCGGCTCGCCCGGGCGCCCCGGCTGACCGGGACGCTCGCGTCGATGGTGCTCTTCGGGATGGCGTACGCGATCGCCTCGCTCGGCTGCGCGATCGGCCCCTTCCTGGCGCTCGTCGCGTCGGGGCTGCGGGCCGGGCCGACCCTGTCGGGCAGTGTGGTGTTTCTCGCGTACGCCGCCGGCATGGGCCTGGTCGTCGGCATGACGGCCGTGGCGGTGGCGCTGCTGCGGCAGTCCGTGGTGACCCGGATGCGGCGCGTGGCGGCGTGGGTGCCCCGGGCCGGCGGCGCCGTGCTGATGCTGACCGGAGCGTACGTGGCCTGGTACGGAGTGTACGAGCTGCGCCTTGTCAAGGACCTGGGTACTTCCGGGCAGGATCCCGTCGTGAATCTTGCCTCCGCGGCCCAGCGCGAGTTGAGTGATCTGGTCAGGTGGCTGGGCGCCGGCCGGCTCACGGTATTGTTCGCCGTCCTGGTGCTGACAGCCGTGCTGTCCGCCCGCCGTCGCCGCACCGCAGTGGGGAGTTGATCGTGGACACCGCGTACCGCGTGAGTCCACTCCGTCAGGGTGACCCCGAGCAGCTCGGGCGCTACCGGCTGACCGGGCGCCTCGGCTCCGGCGGCATGGGCGTCGTCTATCTGGCCCGCGACACCGACGGCACGTACGTCGCGATCAAGCAGGTCCACGTCACCCTGATCAACGACCCGGAGTTCCGCGGCCGCTTCCGCAGCGAGGTCGAGCGCGCCAAGCAGGTGCCGCCCTTCGCCACCGCCGAGGTGCTCGACTACGACCTCGACCACCAGCCGCCCTACCTGGTCGTCGAATATGTCGACGGGCCCAGCCTCGCCGAGGTCGTCGAGGACCGCGGCCCGCTGCGCTCGGCGGCGCTGCACTCGCTGGCCGTCGGCGTGGCCACCGCGCTGTCCGGCATCCACGGCGCCGGGGTCATCCACCGCGACCTCAAGCCCGACAACGTCCTGCTCGCCCCGGGCAGCCCCAAGGTCATCGACTTCGGCATCGCCCGGGCGTTCGAGGCGACCAGCCAGCACACGCGCACGGATCAGATGGTGGGCACGGTCGCCTACATGGCGCCCGAGCGCTTCTCGTCGGAGCCGGGCACGCCGCTGACCGCCGCCGCCGACATCTTCGCGTGGGGCTGCGTCGTCGCCTACGCGGGCACCGGCCGCACGCCCTTCCACGGCGACTCGCCACCGGCCACCGCGGGCCGCATCCTGACCCAGCCGCCCTATCTGGAGGGCCTGGCCGAGCCGTTGCGCGGCCTGGTCGAGCTGACCCTGTCCAAGGACCCCGCCGACCGGCCGACCGCGCGCGAGCTGCTCGACATGCTCCTCGGCGACGCGCCCGTCCCGCGCCAGACCTCCGCCGCCCCGGCCCCCGCCGCGCCCGCCGAGACGCACGCCGCCGCGCCGCGGCCCGCTGAGACCCACGCCGCCTCGCCGCGGCCCGCCGGCGGGCCGCATTGGGCGGTGCCGGCGCCGGGGCTGCTGCGCGGCGAGGCCCCGGCGGACCCGTACGCCCCCTCGTGGAAGCCCTCCGACGCGTACGGCCTGAGCGCCGGCCCGTACGAGCACTACCAGTCCGTCCCGGGCACCGACCGCCGCCGCGCGCGCCGGGGCAAGCTCGTGGCCGCGTTCGCCGTGCTGCTCGTGGCGGCCGGGCTCGGCACCACGGGACTCGTGCTGGCCCAGGCGGACGAGAGCAAGCCGCCCGTGCGCGCCGCGGACAGCGGCGGAGCGGCCGGTGTCGGCGCCGCGGTGCCCGGATCGGCCGTACCCTCGAGGGAGCCGGCGCCGGGCTCCGCGCCCGCGACCGACCCGCAGGACTACACCGCGCCGGAGCCGAGCCGCGCGGCCACGCGCACCGCCAAGCCCAAGCCGTCGGCGACGACGAAGCCGACGCCCAGGGAGCCGACCGGCGGCGAGCCGATCATCCAGGACCCGCTGAACCAGCCCGGCCAGTGGCTCGACAGCGAGATCCGCGAGCAGCAGGCCAACTGCTTCACCAAGGACGTCATGCGGGCGGGCCGCGTCGACCGGGGCACCTACCAGTGCGTCGGGCCGGACGAGTCGGTCACCGACGACTTCGGCGTCGAGGTGACCACCTCGCTGCAGTCGGCCGGCAGCTGCGCCGCGATCTGGTTCCACTGGGCCGACGACCGCGGCGGCGACGTGCTGCGCGTCTGCCAGGACGAGATCTCGGTCGCCGCGGACAAGCCGGACAGCAAGACGGTGTTCGACAAGGTCACGCTCCGGACGAAGATCGCGCTGAAGAAGTCCGTCCGGATCCACGCCGTGATGCGCGAGGGCTCGGTGCAGGTCTTCCGCAACGGCGCCTTCGTCACCGACCTCGACCTGCCGGCCGCCGAGCCCGACAGCGGCCAGATCCGTCTCGGCATCAGCGTCGAGGCCGTGGACGCCACCCCGCCCTACACCGTGCACTTCGCCAATGTCGACATCCGGTCGCTGTAGGCCCTTATTAAGCGATGGCTTAACCAGCCGTTGACACCCTGATCTCAGGGCGAATCATGGCGGGATGCAGGTTCCGGCACCGTTCGAGTACGCCCGCGCGTCCACGGTGGACGAAGCCGTCGCTCTGCTCGAGCGGCTCGGCGACACCGCCCGGCTGATCGCCGGCGGGCACAGTCTGCTGCCCATGATGAAGCTGCGCCTGGCGAGCTTCGACCACCTCATCGACATCAACGACCTGCGCGGCGAGCTCGGCTTCCTGCGGGTCACCCCCGGCGAGGTACGCATCGGAGCCCTCGCCCGGCACCGCGAACTGCTCGAGTCCGACGAGCTGGCGGCCGTGCTTCCGATCTTCCGGGACGCCGAGCGGGTCATCGCGGATCCCGTCGTCCGCAACCGGGGCACGCTCGGCGGCTCGCTGTGCCAGGCGGATCCGTCCGAGGACCTGTCGGCGGTGTGCACGGCGCTGGGCGCCTCGTGCGTGATCCGCGGCTCCGGCGGCACCCGCACGGTCGGGATGGCGGACTTCCACCGCGGCCCGTACGAGACGGCGGTCGGCGACGGGGAGATCCTGACCGAGGTACGCATCCCCGTGCACCCGCGCGCCGGGAGTGCGTACGCCAAGGTGGAACGCCGCGCCGGCGACTGGGCCGTGGTCTCCGCGGGGGCCGCCGTCCGCCTCGCCGGGGACGGCACGATCGCGGACGCGCGCGTGGGGCTGGCCGCGGTCGGGCCGAACACGACCGGCATTCCGGAGATCTCGGCGGCTCTGCGGGGGCGGGCGCCGTCGGAGGAGGCGTACGCCGAGGCCGGTGCGATCGCCGCGGCGTCGTGCGAGCCCGCGACGGATCAGCGGGGAAGCGCCGACTACAAGCGGCATCTCGCCGCCGAGCTGACCAGACGGACGCTGCGCGTCGCTGTGGCGCGGGCTGGAGGTTGAGCCATGCAGGTCACCATGATCGTCAACGGCGGCGAGGTCACCCGGGAGATCGAGGACCGGCTGCTGCTCGTCCACTTCCTGCGCGACACCCTGGGCCTCACCGGTACGCACTGGGGCTGCGACACCAGCAACTGCGGCACGTGCGTGGTGTGGCTCGACGGCGAGCCGGTCAAGTCGTGCACCGTGCTCGCCGCGATGGCCGGGGGCCACGAGGTGCGCACGGTCGAGGACCTCGCGGCGAACGGGACGCTGGATCCCGTACAGGAAGGGTTCATGCAGTGTCATGGGTTGCAGTGCGGTTTCTGCACCCCCGGGATGCTGATGACCGCGCGGGCGCTGCTCGACCGCAACCCTGATCCGTCCGAGGACGAGATCCGGGAGGCGATCTCCGGGCAGATCTGCCGCTGCACCGGTTACGCGACGATCGTGCGGTCGGTGCGCTGGGCGGCGGCGGCGTCATGACCACGGTCGAGAACGACCTCAAGCCCGTCGGGTACGGCCGCATGCTCCGCAAGGAGGACCCGCGCTTCCTCCGGGGCCGCGGCCGCTACACCGACGACGTCCAGCTGCCCGGGATGCTGCACCTGGCGATCCTGCGGTCGCCCTTCGCCCACGCGCGCATCGTCAGCATCGACACGACGGCCGCCGCCGCGCTGCCCAAGGTGAAGGCCGTCGTCACCGGCGCCGACCTCGCCGGCCTCGGACTGGCCTGGATGCCGACGCTCTCCGGCGACGTGCAGGCCGTGCTCGCCACCGACAAGGTCCGCTTCCAGGGCCAGGAGGTCGCCTTCGCCGTCGCCGAGGACCGGTACGCCGCCCGCGACGCCCTGGAGCTCATCGACGTCGAGTACGAGGTGCTCGACCCGGTGATCGACGCCCGGCAGGCGCTCGCGCCCGGCGCGCCGGTGATCCGGGACGACCTCGACGGCAAGACCGACAACCACTGCTTCGACTGGGAGACCGGGGACGCCGCCGCCACGGCCGCCGTCTTCGAGCGCGCCGACGTGGTGGTGTCGCAGGACCTCGTCTATCCGCGGGTGCACCCCGCGCCGATGGAGACGTGCGGGGCGGTCGCCGACTTCGACGCGGTCGAGGGCCGGCTCAAGCTCTGGTCCACCACCCAGGCGCCGCACGCGCACCGCACGCTCTACGCCCTGGTGGCCGGGATCCCCGAGCACAAGATCCAGGTCATCTCCCCGGACATCGGCGGCGGCTTCGGCAACAAGGTGCCCATCTACCCCGGCTACGTGTGTGCGATCGTCGGCTCGATCGTCACCGGCAAGCCGGTCAAGTGGATGGAGGACCGCTCGGAGAACCTCATCAGCACCGGCTTCGCCCGCGACTACATCATGCGCGGCGAGATCGCGGCCACCCGGGACGGCAGGATCCTCGCGATCCGCACCCACGTGCTCGCCGACCACGGCGCCTTCAACGGCACGGCGGCGCCGGTCAAGTATCCGGCCGGCTTCTTCGGGGTGTTCACCGGCAGCTACGACCTCGAGGCCGCGTACTGCTCGATGACGGCCGTCTACACGAACAAGGCGCCGGGCGGGGTGGCGTACGCGTGCTCTTTCCGCATCACCGAGGCCGTCTTCCTGGTCGAGCGGATCGTCGACTGCCTGGCGTACGAACTCGACATGGATCCCGCCGATCTGAGGCTGCGCAACTTCATCCAGCCCGCGCAGTTCCCTTACCTGACAAAGACCGGCTGGGAGTATGACTCCGGCGACTACGAGCCGACGATGCGGCTGGCCATGCAGCTGGCCGGCTACGAGGAGCTGCGGCGCGAGCAGGCTTCCCGGCGCGCGCGTGGCGAGATCATGGGCATCGGGACAGCGTTCTTCACCGAGGCGGTGGGGGCGGGACCGCGGAAGAACATGGACATCCTCGGCCTCGGCATGGCCGACGGGTGCGAGCTGCGCGTCCACCCGACTGGCAAGGCCGTCGTCCGCCTCTCGGTGCAGACGCAGGGCCAGGGGCACGAGACGACGTTCGCTCAGATCGTCGCCGAGGAGATCGGCATCCCGCCGGCCGACATCGACGTCGTGCACGGGGACACCGACAACACCCCCTTCGGCCTGGGTACGTACGGCAGCCGCTCGACGCCCGTCTCCGGAGCCGCCGCCGCCCTCGTCGCGCGCAAGGTGCGGGACAAGGCGAGACTGATCGCGGCGTCCATGCTGGAGGTGTCCGTCGCCGACCTGGAGTGGCAGAAGGGCGCGTTCGCCGTCAAGGGCGACCCGGGCACGGCGGTCACGATCCAGGACATCGCGATGCGCGCGCACGGCGCCGGCGACCTGCCCGAGGGGCTGGAGGGCGGGCTCGAGGCGCAGATCTGCTACAACCCGTCGAACCTCACCTATCCGCACGGCGCGTACATCTGCGTCGTCGACATCGACCCGGGGACCGCGGTGGTCAAGGTGCGCCGGTTCATCGCGGTCGACGACTGCGGTACGCGCATCAACCCGATGATCATCGAGGGGCAGGTGCACGGCGGGCTCACCGACGGGGTCGGCATGGCGCTCATGGAGATGATCGCGTTCGACGAGGACGGCAACTGCCTCGGCGCGTCGCTCATGGACTACCTGCTGCCGACCGCGCTCGAGGTGCCCGACTGGGAGACCGGCTTCACGGTCACCCCGTCGCCGCACCACCCGATCGGCGCGAAGGGCGTGGGGGAGAGCGCCACGGTCGGGTCGCCGCCCGCGATCGTCAACGCGGTGGTCGACGCGCTGCGCCCGTACGGGGTGCGGCACGCCGACATGCCCCTCACCCCGTCGCGGGTCTGGGACGCCATGCGCGGCGCCGCCCAGCCGCCGATCTGAGGAGGACCGGTGCCCTCTGTCGACGAACGGGTGGCGGTGCTCACCCGGCAGCGGCAACCCTTCGTGCACGCGACGGTGGTCCGCGCGCAGCAGCCCACGTCCGCCCGGCCCGGCGACGCCGCGGTCATCCTCGCCGACGGCAGCCTGGAGGGCTTCGTGGGCGGGCACTGCGCCGAGAGTACGGTCCGGACGGCCGCCCTCGACACCCTGCGCGACGGCTCGACGCTGCTGCTCCGGGTGCTCCCGTCCGCGGCCGGCGGCTTCCCCGAGGCGCCCGGCGCGCGCGTGGTCGTCAACCCCTGCCACTCGGGCGGCGCGATCGAGATCTTCCTCCGGCCCGTCCTCCCGGCCCGCGTCGTCGTGGTGGCCGGTGCGTCGCCGATCGCCCAGGCCGTCCGCGAGCTGGCCGCCTTCCTCGAGTGGGAGGTCGGCGACTCCCTGGGCGAGGCCACCGCCGTGGTCGTGGCCGGCCTCGGCAACGATGACGACAAGGCCGTCCGTGCCGCGCTCGACGCCGGCGTCTCGCCCATCGCCCTGGTGGCGAGCCGGCGGCGGGGCGCGGCTCTCGTCGACGAGCTGGGGCTGAGCCCGGAGGAGCGGGCGCGGGTGCACTTCCCGGCGGGGCTCGACCTGGGGGCGCGTACCCCTCAGGAGATCGCTTTGTCCATCATGGCCTCCCTCATCGGCCTGCCGCGCGTGGCCGCCCCCGCCCTCCCGCTCACCGCGATCGACCCGGTCTGCGGGATGACGGTCACTGTCGGTCCGGATGCGGTGGTCGCGGGAGACCATTACTTCTGCTGTACGGGATGCCGCGACGCCCATGCCGCCCGCTAGCCCCCGGGAGCTGCGCGACCAGCTCGACGCGGCCGGTTACCTGGCCGGCGACGGGCTCGCCACGGCAGCCTTTCTCGCCCTGCGGCTCGGGCGGCCGCTGCTGCTCGAGGGCGAGCCCGGTGTCGGCAAGACCACGGCGGCGAAGGCCCTCGCCGGCGCGCTGGACACCGTGCTGATCCGGCTGCAGTGCTACGACGGGCTCGGCGTCGCGGAGGCGCTCTACGAGTGGAACTACCAGCGCCAGCTCCTCGCCGTCCGCTCGTCCTCGGTGGCCGGCCTGTTCACCGAGGAGTTCCTGCTGGAGAGGCCGGTGCTGCGCGCCGTACGCCACCCGGGGCCCACGCCGCCGGTCCTGCTCATCGACGAGATCGACCGCGCCGACGACGAGTTCGAGGCGCTGCTGTTCGAGTTCCTCGGGGAGGCCGCGGTCACCGTGCCGGAGCTGGGCACCTTCACGGCTGCGCGGCCGCCGCTCGTGGTCCTCACCTCCAACCGCAGCCGCGACCTGCACGACGCCCTGCGCCGCCGCTGCCTCTACCACTGGATCGACTACCCGGCGCCGGCCCGGGCCGCCGAGATCGTCCGCCGCACGGTCCCCGGCGCGCCGGCCGCCCTGATCGCCGAGGCCGGCGCCTTCGTCGGGCGGGTCCGCGCCCTGACCCTCGACGCGCCGCCCGGTGCGGCGTCCGCACTCGGCGCGCCGCCCGGTGCGGCTTCCGGTCTCGGCGTGCCGCCCGGTGGGGCTTCCGGTCTCGGCGTGCCGCCCGGTGCGGCTTCCGCCCTCGACAAGGCGCCCGGCTTGGCCGAGACCATCGACTGGGTGGCGGCGCTGACCGTGCTCGGCATCACCGATCTGCTCGCGCCCGAGGTGCCGGCCACGCTCGGCGCCCTCGCGAAGACGCCGGACGACCTCGCCCTGGTCACCTCACTCATCCCGTCACTCGTCTCGCCCGACGTTTCGTCCCACGTCTCGCCCCACGTCTCGTCACTCGTCTCGCCCGGGAGGCCGAGCCATGAAGATCGTCAATGAGTTCACGGTGCACACGCCGGTCGACCGGGCGTGGGAGGTCCTGACGGACCTGGCCGGCATCGCCCCCTGCCTCCCCGGCGCCCGGCTGACCGGCGTGGACGGCGACGTCTACCAGGGCCGGGTGAAGGTGAAGGTCGGCCCGGTGGTCTCCGACTTCGCCGGGACGGCCCGCTTCCTCAGCAGGGACGAGACCGCCCACCGGGCCGTCATCGACGCCAAGGGCCGCGACGCCCGCACGTCCGGCAACGCGACCGCAACGGTCACCGCGTCGCTGCGGCCCGCCGGCGAGAGCACGATCGTCAGCGTCGACACCGACCTGCGCATCTCGGGCAAGCTGGCCCAGTTCGGCAGCAGCATGATCAAGGAAGTCTCCGCCAAGCTGCTCGCCGAGTTCGTCGCCAACCTCGAAGCCACCCTCGCCGCCGACCCCGC
>NZ_JAUQWH010000012.1 GCF_030757795.1 Actinoplanes oryzae | reverse complement strand
GGCCCGCCGGTCCCCCACCGCCACGATCCTCCTGCTGCTGGGCGCGGTCTACTGCCTGCTGCCCGTGCTCTGGGTGCTGGTCGCCGCGTCGAAGAGCCCGAACGAGCTGTTCTCCACGTTCACCTTCCTGCCGAGCACCCACCTCGTCGACAACATCGCCGACCTGAGCGGCTATCGCGACGGGCTCTACTGGCGCTGGATGGCGAACACCGCGCTCTACGCCGGCGTCGGGGCGCTCGCCTCCACGCTCGTGTCGGCGATGGCGGGTTTCGCGCTCGCCAAGTTCACGTTCCCCGGCAAGGGCGTCGTCTTCAACATGGTGCTCGCCGGCGTCCTGGTGCCCGGCGTCATCCTGGCCATCCCGCAGTACCTGCTGCTGGCGAAGATCGGCATGACCAACACCTACTGGGCCGTGCTGCTGCCGAGCGTCATCAGCCCGTACGGGATCTATCTCGCCCGGATCTTCGCCGCGGCGGCCGTCCCGAACGAGGTGCTCGAGGCCTCCCGCGTCGACGGCGCCGGCGACTGGCGGACCTTCGCCACGGTCGTGCTGCCGATGATGCGGTCGGGGCTCGTGACGGTGTTCCTCTTCCAGTTCGTCGCGATCTGGAACAACTACATGCTGCCGTACATCATGCTCGGCAACGACAAGCTCTTCCCCGTGACCGTGGGCCTGAGCGGACTGCTCAACCAGGGCGCCCAGCAACCCGCGATGTACACGGCTGTCGTTACGGGCGCGCTGCTGTCGGTCGTACCCCTGGTCGCTCTGTTCCTGGCTCTGCAGCGCTTCTGGCAGGTCGACCTGGCCGCCGGTGCGGTCAAGGCCTGAGGCGGTCGTGGCTATGATCCCTACCGTGCCGACCTCGCCGAACGCGGGGCGCAAGCGGCCGACCATCCGCGACGTCGCGCGCGAGGCCGGGGTCAGCTACGCCACCGTCTCCCGTGTGCTCAACGGCCGGGAGTGGGTGAGCCCGGAGGCCGTGCGGGCCGTGCGGGACGCCATTTCCCGGACGGGCTACACCGCCAACCAGCACGCCCGCTCCCTGGCGACCGGCCGGTCGGGATCCATCGCGTTCCTGCTCACCGAGCCGCAGCACCTGCTCTTCGAGGACCCGAACTTCGCCGTCCTGCTGCGCGGGGTCGCCCAGGCCCTCGCCACGCACGAGCTGACCCTGATCCTCATGATCGCCGCCACGCCCGAGGAGCGCACCCGGGCGATGACCTATCTCAGCGGCGGTCACGTCGACGGGATCCTGCTCGTCTCCCCGCACTCCGGCGACCCGCTGCTGGGTCAGCTGGTCAACGCGGGCGTGCCGATCGTGGCGTGCGGGCAGGTGCTCGGGCACGAGGCGACGATCAGCTCGGTCGCCGCCGACGAGTGGGCCGGCGCCCGGTCGGCGGTCTCGCACCTGCTGGCCGCGGGGTGCCGGCGGATCGCGCACATCGCCGGCCCGCAGGACACGTCCGGCGGCGTCGACCGGCTGCGCGGTTACTCCGACGCCCTGCGGGCGCACGGCCTCCCGTACGACGAGTCGCTGGTGGCCTACGGCGACTGGTCCCACGCCTCCGGCGCCGCGGCCGTCCGCGACCTGCTCTCCCGCGCGCCGGACATCGACGGCATCTTCGCAGCCTCCGACTCCATGGCCGCCGGCTCGCTTCCCGTGCTGCGGTCGCTGGCGCGGGAGGTCCCGGGCGACATCCGCATCGTCGGCTTCGACGATTCCGGCCTCGCCGCCACTCAGCATCCCCCGCTGAGCTCGGTCCGCAACCCGCTCGACCGGATCAGCGAGGAGATGGTCCGGCTGCTCACCGATGTGATCGCCGGACGCACCCCCCTCTCCATCACGGTTCCGACGACGCTCGTCCTCAGGGAGTCGTCGCCCGCTGTCTGACGGAAAGGATCCACCGTGCACCGATCCGTCCGGACTCTGGCCGCTGCCCTCGGCGCCACTGTCCTCGCTCTCGCCGCCACCGTCTCTCCCGCCGGAGCGGCCACCACACTGTCCATGCTGGGCGCCGACGTGTCGTCGCTCCAGCGCAGCCTCGACCTCGGCGCGCCCTACTACGACGCCGCCGGCGCGCGCAAGGACCCGTACGACATCCTGAAGTCCGCCGGGGTCAACTACGCCCGCCTGCGGATCTGGAACAACCCGGCCAGCGGCTACAACAACAAGGCCAAGGTGCTCCAGCAGGCGAAGGCGATCAAGGCCAAGGGGCTCAAGCTCCTGATCGACTTCCACTACTCCGACACGTGGGCCGACCCGGGCAAGCAGTTCAAGCCCGCGGCGTGGGCGTCGCACTCACTCGCGCAGCTGGGCACGGACGTCTACAAGTACACGTACGACGTCTGCACCAGCCTGAAGGCGCAGGGCACCACGCCCGACTCGGTCCAGATCGGCAACGAGATCAACGTCGGCATGCTGTGGCCCGAGGGTCAGGTCACGAACAACAACTTCGCGCCGCTGGCCGGCCTGTTGAAGCAGGGCTACAACGCGACGAAGGCGTGCAACAGCGCCACGAAGGTCATGATCCACGTGGCGGACGCGGACAGCCTGGCCAACGCGCGCTGGTTCTACGACGGGATCACGGCGCAGGGCGTGCAGTGGGACATCACCGCGCTGTCGTACTACTGCATGTGGCACGGCACGCTGGCGAACCTCTACAACGTCATCACCGACGTACGGACGCGGTACGGCAAGCCGGTCGTCATCGCCGAGACGGCGTACCAGTTCACGACGGCCGACGCGGACAGCGAGAAGAACTCGATCCCGGGCACCGTGCTGTGCGACAACATCCCGGCCACGTCGCAGGGGCAGGCGCAGCAGTTCGCGTGGGTGCAGAACACGGCCCGCAACGCCGGCGCCATCGGCGTCTTCTACTGGGAGCCGACGTGGTACGCGGTGCCCGGCAACGGCTGGGACCCCGCGGACATCAACGGTACGGGCGACGGCTGGGACAACATGGCGACGTTCGACTGGACGGGGCATGTGAACCCGTACATCCGCTGGACGCCCTGAGGTTCTCCGCGGCCCGCTCCCCGCGGAGCGGGCCGTAGGCTCCGCACATGATCCGCCCAGCGAACCGAGCCGATCTCGCCGCCGTCCTCCGCCTCTATGCGCAGCTCAACCCCGACGATCCGCCCCTCGACCCGGCCACCGCGGCGGCGACCTTCGACGGCATCCTCGCCGCGTCCACGTGCGACCTCTACGTGCTGGAGCTCGACGGGCGGGTCGTCGCCACGGCGTACCTGAACCTGATCCCCAACCTGTCGCGCTCCGCACGGCCGTACGCCGTCGTCGAGAACGTGGTGGTCGACGCCGCGCTGCGCGGCACCGGGCTGGGCAAGCAGCTGATGGCGGCGGTGCTGCGGGCGGCGTGGGACGCGGGCTGTTACAAGGCGATGCTCGCCACGAGCTCCCGCAACCCGGCCACGCACGCCTTCTACCGCGCCTGCGGTTTCTCGGGCGACGCCAAGACCGCCTACCTCGCCCGCCCGCCGAGAAGTCTCTCCGGGGACGGCTGGGCCGGGGCCTAACGAGCGCGCAGGCCGGCGACCAGGAGTCCGACCATCATCCGGCCGTCGTAGGCGGGGTCGCTGCTGTCGCCCGCGCACAGGTTGCCGACGCCGCGCATGAGCGAGTACGCCTGGATGCCCGGCTTGATCTCGCCCGCTCCCTCGGCGGCCGCGATCAGGTCGGCGAGCACCGGGGCGAGGCGCTCGACGAACAAGCCGTGCAGCGCGGCGAACCCGGGCGTGTCCGACTGCAGGACCTCGGCGAGCCCGTGCTTGGTGACGAGGAAGTCGGCGAAGAGGTCGATCCAGCGGGCCAGGGCCACGTACGGGCCGGGGCTGTCGCGCAGCAGTGCCGGGCCGGCCTCGGCGCAGGTCTCGATCTGGTGCCGGTAGACGGCGACGATCAGGTCGGCGCGGGTCGGGAAGTGGCGGTAGATCGTGCCCATGCCCACGCCGGCCTTGGTGGCGATGTCACGCACTGGGGCGTCGACGCCGGACGTGGTGAAGACGCTCGCCGCCGCGTCGAGCAGGACCTGCTCGTTGCGCTGGGCGTCCGCTCGTTTGCGTGCCGGAGGCAACGCGCACCTCCAGGGCCGGGAACTCTCCGTCCGATCGTCGCAGAGTGATCGGGCGGCTGCAACCTTCGACCTTAAATCGATTGCCTAAGGGTATTAGTCTTGAGGCATGACGCCGTTGACCGAGACCGAGCTCCGCCGCGCCTTCGTGAACTGCAGCAAGGGCGAGGCCGCCCGCCTGCACGTGCCGCGCGACCTGGCCGGACAGCCCTGGGCCGACCTCGACTATCTGGGCTGGCGAGATCCCCGGGCACCCGACCGGGCGTACGTGGCGGTGCCCGGCATATCCGTCGTCCTGCGCAGCCCCTCGCCCGGCAAGACCCGCATGCGCCGCAGCATGTGCTCGATGTGCACCGTGACGCCGCTCGGCGGGGTGTCGCTGATGGTCGCGCCGCGCGCCGGCAAGGCGGGGAAGCGCGGCGACTCGGTCGGCGCCTACTTCTGCACCGACTTCGGCTGCTCGCTCTATCTGCGCGGGCTGCGGGACGCGGGGCCGGGCGCCCGGCTGCCCGAGACGATCGCGCTCGAGGAGAAGACCGCCCGCCTCACGGCCCATCTCGACGCATTCCTGCAGCAGATCGTCCGGAACCCCGGCTAACGTGCCCCCATGACGGAACCACCCTTCGCCGGCACCGAGGAGGAGCACCTCACCGGCGCCCTCGACCGGCAGCGCACGACGTTCCGCTGGAAGGCGGACGGGCTCGACGCGGCGGGCCTGAGCGCCCGGATCGGCGCATCGGCCCTCACGCTCGGCGGGCTGCTCAAGCATCTGGCGCTCGTCGAGGACCACTACTTCCAGGCCAAGCTGGACGGCAGCCCGTACACCGAACGCTGGGACGTGCTCGGCGCCGACGGCGCGGAGTTCGTCCTCACCGAGCAGGACACGCCCGAAGCGTTGTACGCGCTCTGGGACCGCACCGTCGCCAGGTCGCGGCAGCGGCTCGCCGCCGCACTCGCCGACGGCGGCCTGGGGCAGCCGATCGCGCTGACCGGCCCCGGCGGCACGCCGGCCAGCCTGCGCCGGCTGGTCTGCGACCTGATCGAGGAGTACGCCCGGCACACCGGCCACGCCGACCTGCTGCGCGAGGCGGTCGACGGCCGCGTCGGCGAGGACCCGCCGCCCGGCTGGCGGCCCGCGCCTCCCGCAGCCGGGTCGTGAACGCCCTTTCCCCGTACGGGTGACAGACGGCACGTGGCCGGGGTGGATCGCCGGTGCAAGGATCGTCGCAGCGAATTCCTTGAGGAGCGTGACCATGTCCGATCCGTTGACCGACCTCGCCTACGCCAATCTGCTCGGCGTCTTCAACGAGCGCGACGACGCCGCCCGCGCCAAGGCGGCCGAGCAGACCTACGCCGAGGACATCGTCTTCCACGACCCCGACAGCACCGTCACCGGCCGCGCCGCCGTCGACGCCAAGGCCAAGGAACTGCTGGAGAGCTCGCCCGGCTTCGCCTTCCGCCCCGCCGGCCCGGTCCGCATCTCCCATGACCTCGTCATGCTCCCGTGGCAGTTCGGCCCCGAGGGCGCCGACCCGGTCGTGAGCGGCCTCGACGTCTCGCTGGTCGCCGACGGCCGCATCGCCGTCCTCTACACCCTCCTCGACGGCCCGCCGCCCACCCAGGCCTGACCGGGCGCGGGGCCGCCGCTCGTTCATCGCCTGCCGGGCGCCGTTATCAGCGCGCGGCGAGCCTGCCCGGCGACGACCATCGGGAGATGCCTGTCGCACCCCTGCACGACCGCGTTGCCATTGTCACCGGCGCCAGCCGCCGGGCCGCCATCGGCGCCGCCGTGGCCCGTCGCCTCGTCGCCGACGGAGCCGCCGTCCTCCTGCACTCGTGGGCGCCGCACGACGCCGAGCAGCCCTGGGGCGCCGACCCCGGCGGCCCGGCCGCCCTCGTCGACGAGCTGCGCCGGGCCGGTGGCCGCGTCGAGCACGTGTCCGCCGACCTGGCCGGACCCACAGCCCCGGCTGCCCTGGTCGCCGCGGCCCGGCAGGCCTTCGGGCACGTCGACGCCGTGGTCGCCAACCACGCGCGCAGCAGCACCCAGTCCCTGGAGACCCTCACCGCGGGCGAGCTGGATCTGAGCTACGCGGTCAACACCCGCGCGACCCTCCTGCTGGCCCAGGCCTTCACCGCCCAGCACGACGGCCGCCCCGGTGGTCGTCTGCTGCTCTTCACCTCCGGGCAATACCACGGTGCCATGCCGGCGGAGGTGCCTTACATCGCGTCGAAGGCCGCCCTGCACGAGCTCACCCGCAGCCTCGCTGTCCACCTGATGCCGCGAGCCATCACGGTCAACTGCATCAACCCCGGCCCGAACGACACCGGGTACGCCGATGAAACGACTCGCGCCACCGTCACCCGCCTCATCCCCGGCGGCCGCTGGAGCACGCCGGCCGACACCGCGCGCCTGGCCGCCTGGCTCCTGAGCGACGAGGCCGGCTGGATCACCGGCCAGACCATCGCCTCCGACGGGGGCTGGTCCGCACGGTGACTCCCGCTCCCGCGCGGCACCGGCGACCGGTGCGCGGGCGACCCCGCCGGCGCCGGCCGGAGGATGGCCGGGCTGCTAGCCGGCCACCGGACTCGTCACCGCAGCGGCCGTCCCGGCTCGTGCCCCCTGGGCCTCCCCACCGGCTCGCCTGCCCTGGGCGAGCGGCTGCCGAAGGCTCGTCGCGAGAAGCTCGAGTTGGGCCACCGCGGCGCTGGCGGGCGGGGCGGTGTAGACGATCAGGCGGAGGTCGCTGTCGCGTACGGTCAGAATGTCGCTGTCGACGGTGAGGGGCCCGACGCCGGGGTGCAGGAAGGTCCGGCTGGTCACGGTGAGCCCGCGCGCCGGGCGCTCGTGCCACAGGGCGGCGAAGTCGGCACTCGCCGCGTGCAGCTCGGTGAGGAGCTCGCCGAGCAGCTTGTCCTTCGGATAGCGGCTGCGCGCCTCGCGGAGGTCCGACACCAGCTCCAGCCGCAGCCGGCGCTCCTCCTCGGCGTTGCGCAGATAGCGCGTCGGGGCGCCGGTGAAGACGAGGATCTCCTCGTCGACGGCGACCGGATCGCGGCCCGCCTCACCGACCGGGGGAGCCGGTCGAGCAGTGGAACGGCTTCGCTCCCGGTGCTCCGGTCACCGTCACGGAGACGGCGTTCTAGCAGGTGCGGGACGGCCGGTTCAGCGTCATGTGGTACCTGATGGACCGGCGGTGACGGCCGTGCCCCCGGCGCGGGCCGGGGGCACGGCGCGGCTCAGGACAGCGTCAGGGCGTACACGGTGATGCGGGGGTCGTCCGGCAGCGTGATCGAGCGGATCTGCTTGCCCGGCGCCGCCGGCAGCGACGCGGCGAAGAGGCTCACCGGCGGGCCGTCGACGCCCGTGCCGGCCTTGATGCGGTGCGGCATGGCGAGGACCTGGGTGGTGCCGGCCGCCGCGGTGCCGCACCAGTCGGCGATCGTCACCGTGGCCGCGGACGTCGTGCCGTCGGTGTAGCCGATGGTCACGGCGCCGGTCACCGGGCCGTTGTGGCTGGCGGCGACCAGGTTGATCGCGGTGGAGGAGCCGGGGACGAGCAGGGACTGGCCGCGGGCGGGGACGAAGTTGCCCTTGGTGCCGGTCGGGTCGGGCGCCTGGTAGGTCACGCCGCCCCAGGTCACCGGGCCGGCGGCCGGCAGCAGCGACGCGTCGTAGCTCCAGCCGCCCCCGTCGTAGTTGCCGGAGGTGGTGTCGGCCACGGTCGCCGTGCCGTCGAGGGTGGCTTGAGGAGTCAGATCCACCTGGCAGCCGGCCGTCGACGTGGCACAGGTCAGCGGCTTGACGGCGGTGACCGTCGCGGTGCGGGTGACGGATCCGGTGCGGACGCTGATCGGGTAGGAGCCTTCGGGCGTGCCGGCCGGGGCCTCCGCCGTGACCGTCGCCGTCCAGCCGACCGGGAGGTGGTTGCTGACCAGCACCTTGACGGCGGGCTTGACGGTGACCTTCCAGCCGGCGGGGGCCGTCGCCGTGACGCGCGGGGCGATGAGCAGCGGCGCCTGCGCGACGACGTCGGCCTCGAAGGTCACGCGCGAGGTGGTGGCGGCACCGGCCGGGACCGCGGCCGACGCCGGGCGGATCGACAGGTCGACGTGGGTACGCGAGTCGGCCCGCGCGTTGTTCACCGACGGCGGCTCCGCGGCGGCCGACGTGCCCCAGCGCGACGGCGTGGTGCCGAGGGTGTGTGCGAGCGTGCCGCCCTTGGCAATGTCCTGCCACGTGACCCAGTTCTTCGTCACCTGCTTGCCGTTGAGGGCCACCTTCTGGATGTAGCGCTTGTCGTCCGAGGCGCCCGGCGCGGTGATGCGCAGGACCTTCCCGTTGGTCCGGACCGTGGCGGACGGGAACTGCGGGCTGGAGACGGCGAGGAAGTTCGCGCCGCTCATGGTCGGGTAGAGGCCGAGCGACGAGAAGACGTACCAGGCGCTCATCGTGCCGAGGTCGTCGTTGCCGGTCATGCCGTCCGGGCCGGTGGTGAAGAGCGTCATCGCGGCGCGCACCACGGTGGCGGTCTTCGCCGGCTCGCCCGCCCAGTGGTACATGTACGGCGCGAGCAGGTCGGGCTCGTTGTTCGGGTTGTACGTCTTCTTGCTGTAGTACTCGTACGGCGCCGCGATCCAGTCGGTCCGGGCGGTGCCGGCCGGGTCCGCGAGCAGCTTGTCGTACGCGAAGAACTCGTCCAGCCGCGACGACGTCGCCTTCCGCCCGCCCATCAGCTCGACGAGCCCGGACGGGTCCTGCGGGACGAGCCACTGGTACTGGTACGCGCCGCCCTCGTGGAACTGCTCGGACGCGGCCACCGGGTCGTACGGGGTGAGCCAGGTGCCGTCGACCGTGCGGGGGCGGAACTGCTTGATCGAGGAGTCCCAGAGGTTGCGGTACCACTGGCCGCGCTGGGCGAACATCGTGGCGTCCGCGGTCTTGCCCAGCCCGCGAGCCATCAGCGCGAGCGCGGCGTCGGCGGCCGAGTATTCGAGCGTCGCCGAGGCCGGGTGCACGCAGTCGTTGTCGCCGCCCTTGTGCACGCAGTCCTCGCCCAGCTCGAGACCGGACGGGATGTAGCCACGGTCGGCGTAGTAGTCCTGACCGGTCCGGCCGTTGTAGGGCGAATCGGCCGGCGGCTGCGACGTCGCGTTCTTGCGCAGCAGTGCGTACGCCTCCTCCTCGTGGCCTTCGAGCAGCCCCTTGGACCAGGCCTCGACCAGGAACGGGGTGACCGGGTCGCCGGTCATGATGTTGGTCTCGCTGTTCGCGAGGGCCCAGCGCGGCAGCCATCCGCCGTCGCGGCCGATCGCGACGAGCGACAGGGCGACGTCGCGGGCCACGTCGGGCGTCAGCAGTTCGAGCAGCTGGTTCTGCGGCCGGTACGTGTCCCAGAGCGAGAAGTTCTGGTACGGCGTGTACCCCGACGCGGTGTGTACCTCGCCGTCGAAGCCGACGTACTTGCCGTCGACGTCGCCGGCCACGTTCGGGTGCAGCAGCGAGTGGTAGAGCGCGGTGTAGAAGGCGCTGCGCCGCTCGGAGGTGCCGCCGCCGATCTCGATGCGGTCGAGCTCGTCGGCCCACGTCGCGCGCAGGGCGGCCCGGGTGGCGTCGAAGTCGTACGAGCCGGCGGTCTCGGCCGCGAGGTTCTTCCGCGCGCCGTCCAGGCCGGTGTACGACAGGGCGACCTTGACGACGACGTCCTTGTCCTCGGACGCATCGAAGGTCACGTAGGCACCATTGGTCCCGTCCCTGTCACCGGCCACGACGGAACTTCCCCGCCACGAGCCGTACGACGCGAACGGCCGGTCGAACGTGGCCGTGAAGTAGACGGTGTGCTGGTCCTTGCCGGCGCAGAAGTTCCCGGCGTGCACGCGGCCCTCGACCGTGCGGTCCCCGACCACGTGGATCTCGGAGTCGAAGACGGACTGGTTCGCCTTGCCCGTGTTGAACAGGACGTTCGCGGCGTCCGTGGCCGGGAACGTGTAGCGCTGCCAGCCGGTGCGCTGCGTCGCCGTCAGCTCGGCCTGCGTCCCGTACTTGGACAGACCGACGCGGTAGTAGCCGGGCGACGCGTCCTCGTCGTCGTGCGAGTAGGGCGACTTGTAGACGTTGACGTCCGTACTCGTGACGGCGCCCGTGGTGGGCAGCATCGGCAGCTCGCCAGCCACGCCGCAGCCGACCCCTGACAGGTGGGTCTGGCTGAAGCCGTAGATCGAACCCTGCTGGTAGTCGTAGCCGCCCTGGCCGCCGGTGTCCGGGCTGACCTGGACCATGCCGAACGGCGCGCTCGCCCCGGGGAACGTGTTCCCGAAGTTCTGCGTGCCGACGAACGGGTGCACGAGGTCGACGGGGTCGGGATCGGCCTGCGCCGAGGCGGGCGAAGCGTGGACCACCCCCGCCAGCAGGACGGCGGTCGTGAGGAGCGAACGGAGCACGGTGAACCTCCGGTCAACATTGCAAAGAGTCCGTGACAACGCTGTCATCATCAACGATGCCTGTCAATGCGCTCCCGACTTGCTACCTACAAGATCGCCGGGATGCCTCAAGCCCGACCCGGCCCGCCCGATAGCGGCACATGCGAGCCGTCCCGCCCGGGCGGCCCTGTCCATCGGGAGACGAGGGCGATGGCCACCACCGAATCGCCGGCGCCGGCCGAGCGACCCAGGCACCGCGGCACCCGCCGCTGGGCCCGCCTGTGCGTCGCCGTGGCCGTCGTCGTCGCCGCGTTCGGCCTGGTGCTCAGCGCCGGCTCGCCGGACGTCGCCAAGACGGTCTCGAACTTCGGCCTCTGCGTCGCCGCCCTCGCCGCGGCCGCCGGCTGCCTGCGCCGGGCCACCACCCTGCGCGGCCGGCTGCGCGCCGGCTGGGCCCTGATCGGGCTCGGCATCCTCTCCTGGGGGCTCGGCCAGGCGGGCACGATCTGGCTCGACACGGTCACCGGCTCGGTGCCGCTGCCGTCGCAGGCCGACATCGGCTATCTCGGCATGGTGCTGCTGGCGCCGGCCGGGCTGCTCGTGCTCCCGGTCGCCGACCGCACCGCCGCCCAGCGCGCCCGCAGCGTGCTGGACGGGCTGATGGTCGCCACCTCGCTCATGCTGATGGCCTGGCTGTTCGTGGTCGAGCCGCTGCTGCTGGCGGGCAACGACAACCGCCTCGCCCTGTACGTCAGCCTCGCCTACCCGCTCGGCGACGTCGTCATCATCACGATCGTCATCTACATGCTGGCGTTGCAGCGGCGGGGCGGGCGGAACACCGCGCACCTCGCGCTGGTCGGCTGCGGCATCGTCGCGTTCGCGATGTCCGACATCGGGTACGCGTACCTGAACCTGATCGGCGCCTACCGGTCCGGCGGCGTCACGGACATCGGCTGGTTCGCGGGCTTCTCGCTCATCCTGCTCGCCGCGGTGCGCCCGGTGCCCGCCGCCGCGACCCCCGCGGAGCCCGACGGCGGCACGCGGCCCATCGGCGTTCTGCTCCCCTACGTGGCGGTGCTCGCGGCGCTGGTGACGAGCGTCGTCTACTTCGCCCGTACGGGCCAGAGCAGCGCCGTGGTCGCGTACAGCCGGTCCGCTCTGATCCTGCTGATCGTGGGCCGGCAGCTGCTCACCCTGCTGGAGAACCGGAGTCTGACCCGCGGGCTCGAGGAGCGGGTCGCCGACCGGACCGCCGAGCTCTCCGCCAGTGAGCAGCGCTTCCAGGCGCTCGTGCAGCACAGCTCCGACGTGGTGAGCGTGGTCGATCCGGCCGGCACGGTGCTCTACCAGAGCGAGAGCGTGCAGCGGGTGTTCGGCTACTCCGCCGCGGACCTCACCGGGCGGCCGCTGACCGTCGGGCTCGGCCCGGAGGCGAGCGCGGCGCTCACCACCGCGTTCGCCTCGGTCGCCCGGCGGCCGTACGCGACGACCGTGGTCGAGGTGACCATCCCGCACCGCGACGGGCGGCAGCTGCGCGCCGAGATCACCGTGACGAACCTGCTCGACGACGCGAGCGTCGGCGGGCTCGTGCTCAACACCCGCGACATCACCGAGCGCAAGGAGCTGCAGGAGCAGCTGGTCCACGAGGCGTACCACGACTCGCTGACCCAGCTCGCCAACCGCGCGCTGTTCCGCGAGAAGGTCGCCGAGGCGCTGTCCCGCCGGCCGGCGAGCGAGGACGTCACCGTGCTCTTCCTGGACCTCGACGGGTTCAAGGAGGTCAACGACAGCCTCGGGCACCTGGCCGGCGACAAGCTGCTGGTGCAGGTCGCCGCCCGGCTCGCCGGCTCGGTGCGCGAGGGCGACGTGGTGGCCCGGTTCGGCGGCGACGAGTTCGCCGTGCTGATCTGCGCCGAGTACGGCACGGACGACGTGACCACCGTCGCCCGGCGCATCGTCGACGGGCTGCACGAGCCGTTCCGCATCGACGAGCGGGAGCTGCACGTGCGGGGCAGCGCGGGGCTCGCCGCGTTCAGCGACCTGGGCACCGGCATCGTGACGCGGCCCGACATCCGTCCCGGCGACGGCGACCGCGACGACAACCACGCGGACGACGCCGAGCAGCTGATGCGCAACGCCGACCTCGCCATGTACAAGGCGAAGGCCGCGGGCGGCAGCGGCTGGGCCACGTACGACCCGGCCATGCTCGCCGGGCTCGTCGAGCGCCTCGAGCTGGAGGCCGACCTGCGCCGCGCGCTCGACCGCGACGAGCTGGAGCTGCACTACCAGCCGACGATCGACATGACGGACAGCCGGGTCGTGGGCTTCGAGGCGCTGGTGCGCTGGCGGCATCCCGAGCGCGGGCTGATCCCGCCGCTGAGCTTCATCCCGATCGCCGAGGCCACCGGGCTGATCGTGCCGCTGGGCCACTGGGTCATCGCCGAGGCGTGCCGGCAGGCCATGGCGTGGGCGGCCGAGACCGGGCAGCCGCCGGTGAAGATGGCCGTCAACGTGTCGGTGCGGCAGTTCGACCGTACGGACCTGTCCGAGGTCGTCCGCGGCGTGCTGACCGAGACCGGCATGCCGGCGGACAAGCTCTGCCTGGAGATGACCGAGAGCGTCCTCATGACCGACACCGAGGAGAACCTCGCGCAGCTGGTCCGGCTCAAGGCGCTGGGCGTCACCCTGGCGATCGACGACTTCGGTACGGGCTACTCGTCGCTCGCGTACCTCCGGCGCTTCCCGGTCGACACGCTGAAGATCGACCGCTCGTTCGTGATGCACCTCGGCGGACAGGCCGACGACGCCGCACTGGCCGGCACGATCGTCCAGCTCGGCCAGAGCCTGGGCATGTCCACGGTCGCCGAGGGCATCGAGGAGTACGGCCAGCTCGCCGCGCTGCGCGACATGGGCTGCACGTTCGCCCAGGGCTTCTACTTC
This sequence comes from Actinoplanes oryzae, assembly GCF_030757795.1. Taxonomy (GTDB): domain Bacteria; phylum Actinomycetota; class Actinomycetes; order Mycobacteriales; family Micromonosporaceae; genus Actinoplanes. The sequence goes on along the minus strand of NZ_JAUQWH010000012.1, from coordinate 80,884 downwards.
TCCCGTCCCGTCCCCGCCGGAGAAGCGGGCCGCCTGTTGTCGCCCGCACTGGAGATCTCATGACCTGGCCCGACGCGCTGTCCCCCGAGTTCCTGGCGCTGGTGGACCTGCCCACCCCGTACCTGGTCACCGATCTCGACACGGTCGCCGACCGGCTGACGGCTCTCCGGGCGGCGCTGCCCGGCTTCGACGTGCACTACGCGATGAAGTGCAACCCGTCGCCCGAGATCCTGGCGACCGTGCACGCGCACGGCGGCGGCTTCGAGGTCGCGTCGCTCGGCGAGCTGCGCATGCTGGAGGCCGCCGGCGTCGATCCCGCCGGCGTGCTCTACAGCAATCCGGTCAAGCCGCCGGCGCACATCGCGGACGCGTACGCCGCGGGGTTGTGGCGCTTCGCCTTCGACTCCCCCAACGAGCTGCGCAAGATTGCCGAGTACGCCCCCGGCGCCGCCGTGTATCTGCGGCTGCACGTGGACGACGCGTCCAGCTCGTTCCCGCTGTCACGCAAGTTCGGCGCGGAGCCCTCCGAAGCCCACGATCTGCTGATGCTCGCGAGACGGCTGGGGCTGCGTCCGTACGGGATCACGTTCCACGTCGGGTCCCAGTGCCCGGACCCGTTCGCGTGGCGGGCCGCCATCGGACTGTCCGGCCGCATCATGTCGTCGCTCCTCGACGAGGGCATCCTCCTCGACATGCTCGACATCGGCGGCGGCTTTCCCTCCTCCTACGTTTCCCCGGTGCCGTCGATCTCCGCGATCGGCGACGTCGTGCTCGAGGCCGTCGGCGAGCTGCTGCCGTACCGTCCCCCGCTGCTCGTGGCCGAACCCGGCCGCTACCTGGTCGCTTCGGCCGGCGTGATGGCGGCCGGAGTGATCGGGCGCGAGCTGCGCGGCGGCGCGAACTGGCTGTTCGTCGACGTCAGCGCCTACCACGGCATGATGGAGACGATCCAGCTGCCGACCGGCTGGGACTATCCGGTGTGGACGACCGCGCCGGGCCACGGCGCCATGCCCACGCTGCCGTTCACGGTGACCGGGCCGAGCTGCGACAGCGCCGACACGATGTTCCACGGGCTGCACCTGCCGGCGTCGATCGACGTCGGGGACGTGCTCTACCTCGGGTCCGCCGGGGCGTACACCGTGTCGTACGCGTCCTCCTTCAACGGCTTCCCGCCGCCCACCCCGCTGTTCGTGGGGTCGGCGGTGCACGCCGCGCTCCCTGTATGAGACGCGGCGGAGGGCATCGCCGGATAGGCGCGGTCGGGCTGCGCCGGGCCGGACGGCTGCGCGAACTCCTCGTCGCCGGCGTCACCGACTCGTTCGGCATGGCGCTGGGATGGACCGTCCTCGTCCTGTTCGCCGTCTCGCGCGGCGGGCTGGCCGAGGCCGCCCTCTACAACGCCGCCATGCTCCTCGGCGTCGTGCTGTCGGCGCCGGTCACCGGCTGGCTGTCCCGCCGCTTCCCGGGCCGCGGCCTGCTGCGCGGCGCCGCCGGCACCGAGCTGCTGCTGCGGGTCGGCGCCCTGGCCGGCCTGCTCGCCGGCCTGCCGTCCGCCCTGATCGCCGCCGCCGTCGTCGTCATGAACATCGCCGCCTGGACCGGCTTCGCCGCCATGCGCGCCGAGGTCGCGGCCGTCGACGCCGGCCCCCGCGCGATGACCCGCTACGCCCTGGCGATCGCCGCCGTCGAGGCCGCCGGCACCGGCGTCGCCGCGCTTCTCCCGGTCGACCTGAACGGCCACCTCCTCCTCGCCGTCTACGTCGTCTACGGCGGCTCGCTGATCCCGACCCTGCTCAGTGCCCGCCGCGCCCGGATGACACCGCTCGGCGCCGCCCGTCGCGTCATCCCCGGCCGCACCCTCGGCTACGGCGCGATCAGCCCCGTCGTGGCGGCGCCCCGCATCGTCACGGACCGCGCCTTCGACCGCGCGTTCTTCGGCCGCGCCTACTTCGACCGGCGGCGCAGGCTCGCCGTGTCCCCGCGCGTGCTGGCCGCCGGCGGTGGCGTGATGCTGCTGGCCGCCGGGCCGACCCTGCTGGCCGTACCGCTGACCACGGAGTTGCACGGCCGGCACCTGGTCGCCCTCACCGCCGTGGCCTTCAGCATCGGCTGCCTCCTGGCCACCGCCGCCGTCAGCTTCCTGAGCAGGTCGAACCTGCCACCCGCCCTACGCTGGACCCTGTGGGGCCTCGTCATGCTGATCGGCTGGCTCGGCGCCCCGCTGCACGCGAGCGCGGTCATCGCGGCCCAGTTCCTGGCGGGCCTGAGCCAGACCGCCTTCGAGGGCGACATGGACGCGTTGATCGCCTCGGAGGCGCCGGCGGACGGGGTGACGACGGCGCTCGCGTACAGCGCGTCGGTCCGGGCCCTGGGCGGCTCCATCGCGGTGAAGCTCCTGCCGACCCTGGTCGCCGCGCCGCAGATCGACCACGCGGTGAGCGCGGCCGTCCTGATCCTGGCCCTGGCCGCCCTGACCCTGTGGGCGGCGACGACCATGCCCTGGATCCGCCGGGCCGAGGCACCCGTCTAGCGGATCTCGAACCCGCTCAACCCCTCGGCCGGCCCGTCCTCGACCTCGACACCCGTGACAACCGCCTGCGGCGGGCCGTCATGCGCCCAGGCCACGACGGCGGCGACGGCATCCGGCTCGCCCTCGAAGACCGCCTCGACCCGGCCGTCGGCCAGGTTCCGCACCCAGCCGGCCACCCCGTGCTCCCCGGCGACCCGCCGCGTGGTGTCGCGGTAGTAGACGCCCTGCACCCGGCCCGACACGAGCACCCGCCTGTGGATCACCCGTCCAGCCTAGTCGTGGTCCTGCGTCGGATCAGCGAACGGCAGCTATCCATCCAGGGTGACTGACCGCATACTGTGCGCTTCGGCCCGCGGACGTTCCTGAGAGGTTGCGGACGACGGACATGGTGATGAGCGATCGGCCACGGCCCGGCTCGGCCGATGAACAGGTGCTCTGCCACGCGCTGGAGAAGCTGCGCGGGCGGGGCGGCCTGCGCGCGGCCCGCCTGCGGGCGGAGGCCAAGGGCATCGCGGAGCCGCTGCTGGACCTGCCGGCGGTCCGGCGCTGGGCCACCCTGCACGACCTGGACCTCCCGCACGCCGCGGTCGCCGTGGTCACCGAATGCGTCCGCACCGGCCTGCGCGGCTCGGAACGCATCGTCGCCGACGCGGTCCTCGGGCTCGGCGCCTTCGGCAAGGAGTACGCACGGGCCGGCGTCGAGCCCAAGGTGATCGCCGACATCGCCTCGGATCTGCTCAGCCGCCGGCGCCGAGCGCTGCTCGGGTCGTGGTCACGCCTGCACGCCGCCCTCGGGGTGCATCCCGACGAGACGCCCAGCGACCGGAGCCTGCGCGGCAGCCACGAAGGTCAAGTGCTCCGCGAGCTGGCCCAGCACCTGCTGTCCAGCTCACCGGCGGTCCTGGACAACCGCACCCCCGCAGTGCACAACGGTCACCGCCTCGGCCGGGTCGTCGTGGTCGGCGGCGCCGTCATGGACGCCACCTTCAAGACCAGGGTGCTGCCGGCGCGGGAGATGTCCAGCGAGGCGTACGCCTTCGACCTGTCCCCCGGCGGCAAGGGGCTGATGCAGGCGATGGCGGCCTCCCGGCTGGGCCTGGAGGTCTCGCTGCTCGCCGCTGTGGCGGACGACCCGTTCGGCGCCCAGATCCTCGACCACCTCCGCCACGAGGGCGTCGACACCTCGATGATGAAGGTGGTCGAGGACGTACGCTCGCCGTTCACCGGCATCATCGAGTTCGAGCTGGGCGACAGCCTCGCCGTGAACTGGCGCAACGACCACGAGGTACGCCTCGACGTCCGCGACGTCGAACGCGCCCTCCCGGCCATCGCCGCCGCCGACGCCCTGCTCGTCACATTCGAGATCCCGCGCGAGAGCCTGCAACGCATCATGAGCCTGATCGCCGAGCGGGGCGACGACCGGCCCCTCGTGATCGTCACCCCGGGCCAGCCCTACGACGACGGTGTCGTGTCGGGCAAGGCCCTCGCCCAGGTCGACTATCTGGTGGCCCACCAGTGGGAGATCGGGCGGTACGGGCCTCCGGGCGAGCTGCCGTACGACACCGACCCGGTGGCTGACCGGCTGCTGGGCTACTACGGCGTCGAGACGGTGTGCATCCCGGTCACCGGCGGATGCCGGATCTACTCGACGACCGCGAGCGGCTACTTCGACGTGCCCACCATCCCGTCGCCCTACCGCGAGTCGTCGGCGGCGCGTGACGCCTTCTGCGCCGCCCTCGCCGCCAAGCTGATCGACCAGCGCGGCGAATTCTCGGAGAGCGTGGCGCTGTGGGCGACTGCGGCGATGGCGGCCGCGGCGGCGGACCACGGCGTGGCGAACCCGATGCCGGACCGGCGCCGCATCGACCAGATGCTCGCCCGCTCCCGCCTCAGCGTCGTGCCCCGCTTGCCACGCGACGCCGTCCCGGGAGCGCCGGGCGACGCCGCGCCGGGCGACGTCGTCTCCGGCTCGTCGGAACAGACGCCGGCGTGATCCCGGCTCACAGGAGCAGACGCCGACGTGATCCCGGCTCATCGGAGCAGACGCCGACGTGATCCCGGCTCATCGGAGCAGACGCCGACGTGATTCCGGAGCGAGGGCCTCGGTTTTCCCGCGCATCCGCAGGCAGAAGATCAGCGAATCCGCCAGCCTGACGCGGCTCTGCTCGAACGTGTCGTCCGGACAACGCTTCTGCAGCTCCGGCAGAGCGGCGGTACCGAACTGCGATCGTAATTGACGCGGGCTCACGTATTGCTTGTTGTGATAGAGGTAGGGCCGCGGCCCGACCGTGATCCATTGTTGCCAGTTGGCCGCCCGGTAACTGGCCCCGGTGAATCCGAGATTGGTGTCGACCGCCGTGGTCAGCAGCTCCACCCGGGGATGCGACCGGCGGATCTCGTCGCGCATCCGGGCCAGCAGATAGGAGATCGCGTTGGGCGGGGCGGTGTCGCAGGAGTAGACCCGGGAGACGTCCATGATGTTCTCCTGGGCTATGCCGAAGCGACCGCGCAGGTGAACGGCAACGCGCCGCCATTGCAACGGCGAGACCGTGCCGATGCTCACCGGCAGGCCCGCCCGCGGGTCCAGCAGGGCGAAGCACAGCGAGCCTGCGCGGGCGCTGCGCAGGTAGTGCCGGGCGGCGAGAACGGTGTTCGCGGCCTCCGGCCTGATCGCGGCGAATTTGAGGTCACGCAACTCGAAGCTGTCCTGCGGCACGAGCCCCGCGGTGCGCCTCTCGTCGTCCCGCAGTTGGTGGGCGGCGGTCTCGAGTGCGGCGCGGACCTGTCGGTTCCCGATCGTCCCCTGTCGCCCGCTGGCGACCCGGGGCAAGTGCAACAGGGTGCGGACGATGAGGGCACGCAGGCCGACATCGAAGTGCTTGGCCACCTCGGCGGCCCAGTCGCTGAACGGCGGCTCGACGGCGACGCACTCGCTCAGCCGGACGCGCCGGCCCGCGGAGGCGGGCGCGGAAGCCGGCTCCGTCCGGAGACCGACGCCTCCGGACGTGGTCGGCACTGACACGGCAGGAATTGTAAGCCTCCCGGCTGGCGGAATGGGTGCCGCACCGCCTCGCCCGCCAAAGAATCGAAAGTGGCCGAACTTTGGCGGCAACTGGCAGGGTCACCCGCCGGCGGCGCGGCAAAAGGTTGCGGATCTCGATATGAATGCTGCCACGGCACCGGACGATGCCTCGGAACCGGGCGCCAGAATCGCGTGTTGACCCCCGTTTGCCCTCCGGTTGAATGGACGGCACGGAGCTCCCGGCCGAACTGTAGACCGGCGGCCGGGGCCGGGCAACCCCCTGCGAGGAGGAGCAATGTCCGCAACCGAGCTGGTGATTCTCGTCGCTCTCGCCGTCGCCACACTGATTGCAGTGACGCAATGGCGGAAGGTGATTCTGCTACTGCTCTCCGTTGTTATTGCCGTCTTCCTCTATGGGATCGTCGACCTGGCCCGGGCGGTCGCCCGCATGACCGAGATCTGATTCCGGCGCTCAGGCGGAGCCGTCGTGGGCGGCTCCGCCCGCTTCGCTGATCTCCCCCGGCGAGGGCGACCTGGCGGCACGGTCGGCGGCCACCCGGTCGGAGTGGCCCAGGCTGCGGCCCGGGGCGATGCGGTCGCGGACCAGGACCTTGAGGTCGGCCAGCTCCGGATGACCGCTCGCGGCCCGTGACCACAGCAGCTCGCCGTCGAGGCGGACGTCGAAGATGCCGCCCGTGCCGGGGATCAGGGCGACCTCGCCGAGTTCCTTCTGGAAGGTGGTGAGGAGTTCCTGCGCCGTCCAGGCGGCGCGGAGGAGCCAGCGGCACTGGGTGCAGTATTCGATTTCCAGGCGGGGGCGGCGAGTCGTCACGGTAGCAGTATGCACCGTGCGGGCTGCCCTAATAGAGGTTCGTCTATGGAGGGCACGCGGGCCGGGCGTCAGATGCGATAGGTCGATCGGACGGAGGCGGGGAACAGCTCGTCCACGGTCAGCGGTTCCGGGGTGATGCCCTGCTGGTGGGCGTACCGGAGAAAGGTTTCCAGGGTCCGGCGGTTGGGCTCGACGCCGTACGGAAAGGTGGCGCCGGCGGCGAGGGACGGCAGCCAGGGCACGGGGAAACGGGAGGCGTTCAGGTCGCGGAGGCGGTCGAGGCTGCGGTCGCGTGCCTCGGTGAAGGCGGTGAGGAGATTGGCGGCGAGCCACGGGTGGGCGTCGAGGACGTCTCGGCGGATGACCACCACGTGCATGATCGGGAAGATCCCGGTACGCCGGTGCCAGTCGCGCTCCCTCTCGACGGCGTCCGGCCACCACGGCACGACGCCGGGATGCGCCGGCGGCCGCGCGGTGATGACGGCGTCGAGGTCGCCGGCGACGAGCATGTCGGTCAGGGTGCGATCGGCGACGATCTCGATCGGCACGGGCGGGGTGAACAGTTCGCGCCGGCCCGTTTCGCGCACGCCGGCCTGGAACCAGCGGACCGCGTCGAGGCTCAGCCCGTACTCGTCGGCGAGGATGCCGCGCACCCACACGCCGGCGGTCTGAAACCATTCCGGTACGCCCACCCGGGCGCCCGCCAGATCCGCGACGGCCGAGCCGCGGGCCACATAGATCGCCGAGTGCCGGAAGACGCGCGACGGGAAGACGGGTATCGCGGCGAGCGTGCCGTCGCGGGCCAGCGCCACGTATTTCGTCAGGGACAGTTCCGACACGTGCCACTCGCGGAAGCTGGTGAACCGGTAGAAGATCTCCTCCACGTCCAGCTGGAGGCAGGTGAGCTCGACCCCTTCGACCGGCACCCGGCCGGTGACGAGATCGCGTACGTGGTCGTAGTCGCTGATCGCCAGCGTCAGGGGCACGCGGCTCATCCGCCGACCAGGGCGGTGACGTCGGGCGGGGTGGTCAGGTAGCCGTACTCGCGGGCCAGCTCGGCGGTGCGGGTGAGCAGCGCGGCGCCGACGTCGGTGCTCCACTCCGGCAGGACGACGCGCGCGGCGACCTCGGGGCTCAGCTCGATGTAGGTGGGCAGGATGCGGCGGACCTCGTCCGGATGGCTCTGGGCGTACGTCAGGGAGCGGTTCATCGCCGTGCGGAAGCGCGCGACGACGTCCGGGTCGGAGCCGGCGAATGCGGTGCTGGTGAAGTAGCTGGCCACGGGGAAGTGCGGAGCGATCAGCGGGTACGGCCGGAGGACCGCCGTGACGCCGCCGGCCGTCTTGATCGCGCTCGCGAACGGCTCGACGGCCCACGCTGCGTCGACGCGCTTCTGGGCGAGGGCGGCCTGCATCTGCGGGAACGGGATCTCGACGAAGTCGACCGTTGCGATGTCGACGCCGCTCGCCTGCAGGCCCGCGTTGATGGACAGCGAGCCGACGTTGTTGAGGTTGTTGACCGCGATGCTTCTGCCCGCCAGGTCCCGCGCCGTGCGGATCGGACCGTCCGCGGGCGCGAAGATGACGGCGTAGTCGCCGGCGGGCGCCTGGTTGCCGGCGGCGACGATGCGGACGGGCGCCTTCTTCGACGCGGCGATGAGCAGCGACGTGTTGTTGGAGAAGCCGATCTTCTGCTGGCCCGACACGACGCCGGCGACGATCGTGGCACCGGACTGACCGGGCCGCGGCGTCACGTCGAGCCGCTCCGCGGCGAAGAAGCCCTGTTCGATCCCGAGGTAGAGCGGGGCGACGTCGATGACCGGGACGATGCCGATCTCCAGGGCGGTCCGGCCGCTCCCGTCCGGCGAGCCGGCGCAGCCCGCCGCGACCAGCGCGGGCACGAGGAGAACCAGGCGACGGTTCATGCCGTGAGCTTACATCGGCTGTCATCGATGCTAGTTCCGGAACCTGCCGCCACCTGCGGCAACGGAGAAAGCGCTTCCCGAGCGCCTCACCAGGCATTGACACCCGTCGAGGGAGAGGTTCAGAGTGGCAAACCAAAGAGCGCTTTCCCCGATTTGTAGCAGCGCTGTAACCCCCACGTCACACAGTCCCCTTGCTCTTCCCCGTCAAGGAGGGACCCCCGCATGAACAGACGCCTGGCCACCCTCGGCCTCGCGCTCACCGGCATGCTCGGCGCTTTCGTCATGACGCCCGGCCCCGCCTCGGCCGCCGAGGTCGTGGTCTCGCAGGGCAAAGCGACCACGTCGTCGTCCGACGAGTGGTCCGGCACGCCCGCGTCCGCCGCGACCGACGGCAACACCGGCACCCGCTGGTCGAGCGCGTTCACCAACCCGGCCGAGTGGCTCAAAGTAGATCTGGGCAGCACGACCGCCGTCACGCGCGTCGCGCTGAATTGGGAGGCCGCGTACGCCACGGCCTTCACGGTGCAGTTCTCCACGGACAACCAGACCTTCACGAACGCGACCCCCACGCTCAGCGGGAACGCCGGCGCGCAGAGCATCACGGTCAGCGGCAACGCGCGGTACGTGCGGCTCAACCTCACATCGAAGGCACTTCCCGCGTACGGGTACTCGCTGTGGGAGTTCCAGGTCTTCGCCAACTCCGGCGGCGGGACCGGGGGTGGGACGCTCCTGTCGTACGGGAAACGGGGTGTCGCCTCGAGCGAGCAGAACGACGTCAACTGCAACCCGTGCACCGCGGACAAGGCGTTCGACCGTGACCCGGCGACGCGGTGGGCGACCAGCTCGACGACCGGCTGGGTGGACCCGGGCTGGATCTACGTCGACCTGGGCGCCACGGCGACGATCAGCCGCGTGGAGCTGCAGTGGGATCCCGCGTACGCGACGACGTACAAGATCCAGGTCTCGCCGGACGCGAGCAGCTGGAGCGACATCTACTCGACCACGACGGGCAAGGGCTTCAAGGAGGTCCTGAACGTCTCGGGCACCGGCCGGTACGTGCGCATGTACGGCACCGCGCGCGTCGGGCCGTACGGCTACTCGCTGTACGACTTCGACGTCTACGGCACCGGCGGCAGCCCGACCGCGCCGCCCGCCCAGCCCGCCGACCCCACCTTCCCGGCGACGCGGCTGGTGTGGCACGACGAGTTCGACACGGGCGCCGGCACCAAGCCGAGCACGGCCAACTGGTACTCCGACTTCGGCGTCCCGCAGAACGGCGAGGTGCAGTACTACACCGACACCTTCAACAACGCCACCATGGACGGCGCGGGCCACCTCGTCATCGAGGCGCGCAAGGAGGCCTCGAACGGCCGCGACTACACGTCCGGGCGGCTCAACACGAGCAAGAGCTTCAATTTCCAGTACGGCCGGGTCGAGGCGCGCATCAAGGTGCCGAAGGGCAACGGGCTGTGGCCGGCGTTCTGGATGATGGGCTCCGACTTCCTCACCGGGCGCCCGTGGCCCTACAACGGCGAGATCGACATCATGGAGATCCTCGGCCGCAACACCAACGAGGGCTACTCCACGCTGCACGCCCCGCAGTACAACGGCGCCGGCGGGTACGGCCAGAAGTACACGGCGCCCGTGGACCTGTCGCTGGACTACCACACCTACGCGGCGGAGTGGGACAGCAAGGGCATCCGCTTCTTCCTCGACGGCACGCAGGTCTTCAACGCCGCGAAGTCCACCGTCGAGGCGACCCGCGGGCCGTGGATCTTCGACCACAAGTTCTACGTCATCCTCAACCTGGCGGTCGGCGGCGACTTCCCCGGCCCCATCGATGCCACCACCCCGTTCCCCTCCCGGATGCTCGTCGACTACGTGCGCGTCTACCAGTAGTCCGACGGCGTCCGGAACGCCGGGGCAGGGCCCCCATCCCTGCCCCGGCGGCACCTCGTCAGCCACGCCTTCACCGTCCCGTCCGCCGGGCCGGCGGATCGGCGGATCGGCGCCGATGTCTCCTCCGCCGACCTGCACAGGGCCGGACCCGGCGTTCCCGTCGGCGCGCGACCGCACGGGCTTCCCAGCGCGGGGAACCGGCACCACGGCGACGCCCGGGCGGGGGCGGACAGACCCGATGCGCGGACTGATCGACGAGGCGGGACCGGGCCGGGGACGGTGCGGGGCTACGGAGAGCGCATGAGCAAGATCGATGCCGGTGCTATAACAGAGCGCATGAGCAGCCGGGGCGGCCGGGGCGGTCAGCACCCGACGATGGATCAGGTGGCGGAGGCGGCCGGGGTCTCGCGGGCCACGGTCTCCCGGGTCATCAACGGTGCGCCCACGGTCGACGCGAAGATCCGGGAGATCGTCGAGCGGGCCATCGCCGACACGGGCTACGTGCCCAATGTCGCCGCCCGGTCGCTGGTGACCCGCAAGTCCAACTCGGTGGCGCTCGTCATCTCCGAGCCCGATCGGCCGCACGACTCGTCGTTTCTCAACCGGGTCTTCACGGATCCCTACTTCGGGCGGATCACGGCCGGCGCCACCGCCGCGCTGCGGCCGCACGACATCCACCTCGTGATCATTCCGACCGACTCGGCGGATCATCATCATGTGCTGCGCTACCTGCGGCAGGGGCATGTGGACGGCGTGCTGCTGATCAGCAGTCACGAGCGGGATCCGCTGCCCCGGCAGGTGCACGATCTCGGCATCCCCGCCGTGGTGTCGGCCCGGCCGGCGGCGCCGCTCGCGGCCAGCTTCGTCGACGTGGACCAGCGGCTGGGCGCCCGGCTCGCCGCCGAGCATCTGCTGGCCCGCGGGTGCCGCACGCTCGCCACGATCAGCGGGCCGCTCGACATTCCGTCGGGGCTGGACAGGCTCGAGGGCTTCCGGGCCTACCTCAAGGGGCAGGGGCTGCCCGGTGTCCCGAGCCTCGAGGGGGACTTCACCCGGCGCGGCGGGGAGGAGTGCGCGCGGCGGCTGCTGGAGGCGTACCCGGAGATCGACGGTTTGTTCGTGGCCTCCGACCTCATGGCGGAAGGCGCGCTGCGGGCCGTGCAGGACCTCGGGCGCCGCGTGCCGGAGGACGTCGCGGTGGTCGGCTTCGACGACAGCAGTGCCGCGCTCGACTGCCGGCCGCCGCTGACCACCGTGCGCCAGCCGGTCGAGGAGATGGCGGCCGAGATGGCGGGGCTGCTCATGGCGCACATCGCCGAGCCCGGCCGCCTGCCGCGGTCGGTGACGTTCCAACCGACCCTCGTCGTCCGCGAATCCGCCTGACCGGCCCGCCCCGGAGACCGTCCACGCGCGAAATTCGCCGCGCACGAACACAGCGCACCACCGATCGCCCGCGCGGGCGGGCCGGCCGGGACTCCGCCGGATCGGCACGCGCGCGCATCGGTCACCATGAACGCGTGGGCGACCTGCTGATCAATCTCCTCGCCAGTGTCATCGCCGGGACGGCCGTGTGGCTGGCCCAGTTCGGGCTCCGGCGCCGCCGCCTCGACCGCAAGCGCGCCTTCTTCGGCGTGGCCGACGGCTCGACCAGTCTGCTCGTCACGTCCCGGCACTACGCGTCGCCGAGCGAGCACAGCGTCCACCGCGACGACGCCGGCGCGCTGATCGAGCTGGCCACCCTGGTCCGCGAGTGCGGCGGCCGCCCGGACTTCGCGACCGGCGCGGACGTCCCCCGGGAGCTGGGCCGGGTCACCGAGTTCAGCGTCGGCGGCCCCACCACCAACCCGCGCGCCGCCGTGCATCTGCGGGCCGTGCTGCGCGGGATCGAGTTCCGGGGCGAGGAACCGCCGCCGGGCGGTCGCTGGCCGAAGCTGACTCTCGTCGTCGGCGACCGGGAGTTCGTCTCCGGAGCCGGCGAGCGCTATGCCGTGCTCGCCCGCTTCACGCCGCCGGCGGGGACCCGGCCGGTGTTCTTCATCGGCGGGCTGACGGCGCTGGCCAACCTCGCGGCGGCGCGGTACCTGGGCGCACACCACGACGAGCTGCGGAAGACGTACGGGGAAGGCGGTTTTGCCCTGGTGCTGCGCGTGCGGGAGCCGCAGGCCTACGGGACCGACTTCACCGAGGTCGTGGCCGACGTGAGCGAGGTCGCGTTCCAACCGGCCGCATCGGGTGAAGACTGAGGGCATGGACATTCTCGTCGCGGGCGGCCACGGCAAGGTCGCGCTCCGCCTGCTCAAGCTGCTCGCCGATCAGGGACACACCGCTCGCGGGCTGATCCGCTCCGAGGCGCAGGCCGACGACCTGCGCGCGGCCGGCGCGGTGCCGGTGGTGGGCGATCTGGAAAACGACGCTTCGCTCGAGGCGTACGTGCGCGGTGCCGACGCCGTCGTGTTCGCGGCCGGCGCCGGTCCGGGCAGTGGGGCCGCGCGCAAGAAGACGGTCGATCTGGGCGGTGCCGTCAAGCTCGCCGACGCGGCCAGAGCCCTGGGCGTACGCCGCTATGTGATGGTTTCCTCGATCGGCGCCCAGGATCCGGCCGCCGGGGGCGAGTCGATGCGGCCCTACCTGGAGGCCAAGGCGGCCGCCGACGAGTACGTGCTCGGGACCGGCCTGGACGTGACGATCGTCCGGCCGGGCTCGCTGACCGACGAGCCGGCGACGGGGCGGATCCGCGCCACCACCGAGCTGGGCAACCGGGGGCCGGTGACGCGGGACGACGTGGCTGCCGTTCTCGCGTACGTGCTCGGGGCGCCGGAGACCGCGGGCCTGACCTTCGAGCTGTTCAACGGCGACGACCCGATCCCGGACGCGATCGCCGCGTTGCACTGACCGCAGCCGGGCCGCAAACTTTGCCCGAATTTCCCCTCCCACCGCCCTGACCTGCGCGGATGACCCCTATCGAGGTCTCCGCGCGGGTGTGCTAAGGGGCAGCGTCATCGGTTGACATCACTGGGTCCGACGGCCAAGGTGAGCGAGAGAGCGCTCTCACCGGGCGCCACGGCCGGGGCGCATCCCCCTTCCTTGTCCGCCCCCGAAGCGTCCCCGGCCGGCGCGGGATCCCTCCCGGCGACTCCGGCCGGGCCCGTGCCACGCGGGGGCCGACAAGGAGTGACTGTGGGCAACCACCGCATCAAGCGCCATCGCAAGACCTGGCTCGGCCTGGCTGTTGCTGCCGTGGCCGTCCCCGCGGCCATCGCCGTCATCCCCCACGCGGACGCCGCCTCGCTCGACCTGCTCCCGCTGACCGTGACGAACAACTCCGGCCGCGGCGAGGCCGTCCACCTCTACGTGCTCGGCGAGTCCGGCGGCAAGCTGGGCTACGTCACCGAGAGCGGCACGTTCACCCCGTGGACCGGCGGCGCCAACCCGCCCGTGCCGGCGCCCGACGTGTCGATCGACGGTCCGGCGAACGGCGCCAGCAAGACCATCGAGGTGCCGAAGGGCCTGTCCGGGCGCATGTACATGTCGTTCGGCGACAAGCTCGACTTCAAGCTCGCGCAGGACGGCGGGCTCGTGCAGCCCGCGCCCTGGGCGGCCGGCGACGCGAACAGCAAGATCCTGTTCGACTGGTCCGAGTTCACCTACAACGACGCGGGCGTGTTCCTCAACAGCTCGCAGGTGGACATGTTCGGCGTGCCGCACGCGGTCAGCGTCACCGGCTCCGACGGCACGACCGCCAAGACGGGTGAGCTCAAGCCCGGCGGCCGCAACGCCGTCATCGACGCGATGAAGGCCGACGCCGACTTCAGCAGCCTGATCCAGACCCGCGACGACGGTACGGTCCTCCGCGTCCTGTCCCCGGGCAAGGGTGCGGACGGCGGCAGCTTCGACCCGGACTACCTGGCCGGGTACATCGACCAGGCGTGGGCCGCCTACGCGGGCACCGACCTGACCGTAAAGCCCTTCGCCGACCAGCCGGACAAGATCTTCAAGGGCCGCACGTCGGGCGCCACCATGACCTTCACCGACGCCACGGGCGCGCAGGTGGCAACCTTCACCAAGCCGAGCACCGCGAACGTCTGGGGCTGCGACGGCGCCCTCGGCGCCCCGAACGACCTGGTCGTCGGCCCGATCGCCCGCAGCCTGTGCGCCGCCCTGCAGCGCACGACCCTGGGCACGCAGGCCGTGGAGCCGAGCACCGACCCGGCGACGTTCTACCGCAACGAGCCGACCAACGAGTACGCCAAGGCCATCCACGAGAACATGATCGACGGCAAGGCGTACGCGTTCGCCTTCGACGACGTCGCGAACCAGGAGTCGCTCGTGCACAACGGCGACCCGACGTCGATCGGCATCACGCTCACGCCGTTCCAGTGATCCGCTGACGAGGAGGGGCGGCGCACTTGCGTCGCCCCTTTTTCGCGTCGCCCTTTCTCGCGCACCCCCCTTTCACCGCCCTTTTTCGGGTCGCCCCCTCTACGCGCACTCCGCCCCTTCACCGCCCGCGGCCGCGCCCGCGACAGCCGGACAGGTCAGCGCGCCGGGGCCAGGGCGGTCAGGATCTCCTCGGCCCGCTCGCCGGCCGCGCGCGGGTCGCCGTCCGGGGAGCCGAGGAACGGGTCCCAGTTCAGGTCGTAGAAGAGCTCGGTGACGCCGGCTTCGGCGTACAGCTGGGCCCCGCCCTTGATCTGTGCCCAGGTGCCGGAGAGCACATTGCCCTCCTCGCGCAGCCCCGGACGCACGGCGCCGCGGACGACGATCCGGATCGTGTCGGGGTCGCGGCCGGCCTCCTCGGCGGCGCGGCGCACGATCTGCGTGCCGCGCTCGATGTCGTGCAGCGAGGCGGTGCTGCTGCTCACCCAGCCGGCGGCCAGGCGTCCGGCCCGGCGCAGCGCGCTGTCGGCCTTCGCCCCGAGCAGGATCGGCGGCCCGCCCGGCTGGACCGGCGCCGGCGCCATCGTGCTCGGCGGCACCCGGTAGAACTCCCCGCCGAAAGCCGCCACCTTGTCGTTGAACAGCGTCGCCAGCGCCGCGAGATATTCTTCGGTGCGCTTGCCGCGCGGGCGGGGGTCGGAGTTCGTCGCCGCGAATTCCACGTCGGACCAGCCCGTGCCCAGCCCCAGGTCGAGCCGGCCGCCGGAGAGCACGTCGAGGGTGCTCGCCTGCTTCGCGAGATAGGCGGGGGCGACGAACGGCAGGTTGATCACCGCGACGCCGAGCCGGATCGTGGTCGTGCGCGCGGCGGCCCAGGTGAGGGCGAGCAGCGGATCGAGCACGCTCTGATAGACCGGGGCGAGCTGCTGGTCGGCGCCCACGAGCAGCCGCTGGAACGACCACAGCCCGTGATAGCCCAGCTCCTCGGCCCGCATCGCGAACCCGGTGATCGACAGCGGCGTCGCCCACACGCCGGACACCGGGCACGAACAGCTGATCAGCATGCCCCCACCGTAGTGCGGGCCGGTCGGCTGCCCCGCAGATCTTTCACCATCTGCTGAGCCGTGACCGCGAACCCGAGCCGGTCGTAGAGCCGCCGCGCCCGCGTGTTGGCCCCGTGCACGTCCAGCCCGATGCGGCTCAGCCCCTGGTCGCGCATCCTGCCCTGCACGGCCGTCAGGGCGCGCGTCCCGAAGCCCCGGCCCCGGTACGGCTCGTCGATCTCGATCTGGAAGAGCCACCCCATCCCCGGGTACGCCCGCCGGGGCGGCCCGATCCACGCCCACCCGACCTCGGCGCCGCGCGCGGTGACCGTACACATGTGATCGTGCGGGTTGCGCAACTCCGCCAGCCGGCGCTCCGCCGTGTGACGAGCAGCACCCGGCGTGAGGTGTTCGTCCTCCTGAAGATCCAGCGCATACTCGTCCACCAGAGCCGCGAGCCGCCGCCCCGGATCGGCAAGCGTGACCAGCCCCACGCCCTCCGCCGCCGAAGCCCCGGCCAGCTCCCGGGCCCGCTGCTGCGCGACCACCCCGTAGCCGAGACGCTCGAAGAATCCACTGTCCGGACCGGGCAGCTCGACGTCGGCCCTGCTCCGCCCCTGCGCCCGCAGCCGGCGCTCCGCCGCGGCGACAAGCCGGCTGCCGTACCCCCGCCCGCGATGCGCGGGATCGACGTACAGCTCGGTGATCCCGGACGTGCCGGGCCGCACCCGGACCCGTCCCACCTCCCGCCCGTCCACCACGGCGGCGAGCAGGCCACCATGCGTGGCGGTGATCACGGGCATGCGCTCATCATCACCGCCACGGCCGGCCTCAGGCGTTCTCGGTGGGGGTGTCGCCGGCGGCGAGCAGGTTGCCGATCGACGCGGCGCGCTCGGGGCCGTAGAGGTCGCGCAGCATCGCGGCGGCCTCCTCGTCGCTGCGGGACATCGTGATGCCCGCCAGCACCGTCTGCGCGCTCTGCTCCGGGCTCTGCGCCAGGGCGTCGAGGGCGGCCTTGACCTCGGCGTTGGTCTCCGAGTTCTGCACGGCCTGGGCGATGGCGGCGAGCACCTGACCGTGCTGGCTCAGGGTCGCCGGGACGCCGGAGATGATGTTGAGGTAGCTGCCCTTGCGCGGCGGGCCCTGGTTGGCGCCCTTGCCGTCACCCACCATGTAGTCGCGCATGATCTGAAGGTCACGCAGGTGCGTGCCGACGGTCCGGGTGGGATACGCCTTGTCACCGATCTTGGCGTTGAGCAGCATGCCCGGGAACTGGGCCTTCATCTGCTTCATGACCTCGGCGGCCACCTCGGCGGCACTCGGCATCTCGTCCTCCTCGGCTTCCAGCAGCCCCCACGGGCTGGTGTCGTTCTCCTGGGCGGTGGTGTAGCGGGCGCTGAAGTGCGCGTGCTCGGTGTGCGGGCTGGCGCCGGTGTAGTCGCGCGCCGTCCAGCCCCAGGACCGGCTGTAGATCTTGCGGTTGTAGATCACGTACTGCAGCCGGTTGTCCGCGCCCGACTTGTGCTTCGCCACGATGATGTTGACGCAGCGCTGCATCGTCCAGCCGGACTTGCGCAGGTTGGTGTCCACGTCGATGGCGTGGACCTCGTTCTTGCTGTCGGCGTCCTCGTAGGGGGTGTTGCCCGTCTCGTCGGGGTTGTGGTCCGACGACGAAGCGGCATGGCTCGTGTCTCCGATCGACCCGTCGGAGGCCTTGTCCCGGCTGGGAGCGAGCTTGTTGAACTCGGTACGCAGAGAGACCAAGCAGGGCACCAGGACCCAGCTCGCCATGGGGTATCTCCTCTCGCGTTCACGGATGGTGACCTTGACCCGACGTGCGATACGGATCAAGCACGGCTCGCGGTTCACCCGTAGCGGGGTCTGATCCGTCCTGTTTCAGCCGCTTGGCGCGCCAGAGAATTACCCCGGATTCCGGACACGAAAAACAACTTGCCCGAAAGGGAGACGAAATTCGCGCAGCGTCCAAGATCGATATCGCTGCGTACCGGGCCTTCAGCCGGCCGTGCTCTCGGCTGTGCGCCCGGCCGTCGGTCAGCTGTCGACGCCGGTTGCGGCGTGCGGGCTGCCGACCGGTTTGGACTGTGACGATCCGCGCTGTCGCAGATAGATGGAGAGCACGGCCATCGAGGCGACGGCCAGCAGCTCAGACTGCCAGTTCTGCAGGGTGCGGTTCCAGAAGTCGGGCTCGGTCACGTACGTGCTCCAGCTCACCGGGTCCTGCAGATTGCCGAGCTGCTCCTCGTTGAAGGCGGCGCGTCCGGCGATCGACTGCGCGAGCCACGAGAGGAGGAAGAGAGTGCCCATGACCAGTCCGAGCGAGTTCGAGAAGACGACGAGCCGGAAGCCGTGCACCTTGGCCCACCGGGGCGAGCCCTCGTCGGCGTACTGGCCGATCTTCTGATCCTTCTCGGTCTCCCGCCCGGCCTGGTCGAGCGTCTTGGACTCCGGTGAGCCCTTCTGCAACAACCACACCGTCAGGAAGATGTACGTGAAGAACTGCAGATATTCGGACTGCCAGTTCTCGGCCACGTCGACGCCGAAGCTGGCCGACGTCACGTAGCGGCCGAACGAGATCGGCTGCAGGCCCTCGGTCAGCTGCTGCTGGTTGTAGTCCGCGTGGCCGGCGACGGCCTGCAACACCAGCACGATCACGAAGGCGAGCCCGAAGACCAGGCCGAGCGAGTTCTCCCGCACGAACCGCCTCATCGGTGCAACACCCCCAGAGCGATCACGTACGCCACTCCGAGCACCACCACGAGCAGTAACAACGTGAACTGGGTGCGCACAGTCAGTCCCCCTGCAACGCGCAGTCGTAGGGCCGGTCGGTGCGCGGCTCGCAGCCGGCCGCCACGACGCGCCACCCCTCGGGGAAGACGGCCAGGAAGAGGGTGTCGTCGTCGAGGCGTACCTGGGCCCACTGGCCGTAGACGTCGGAGCCGGTGACCTGTCCGGGGGCCGGCAGATCCTGGTCGAGGATCGCCTGGTCGCAGGCCTGCTCCGCGGAGTCCTCGAGCTCGGACCTGGTGCCGGGCGCGAGCATGCCGCACGCCTGGGCGCCGTCCCGGGCGGCCACGGCCGTCAGCATCCGGACGGCGACCGCCGAGGCGGCGTCGCCACGCTCCTGCACTTCACCGCATCCGGCCAGCGCCACTACGAGCACAGCCGGTAACCAGCGTGTCAACACCGCATGCGCTTTCCCCGGGCGACGGAATTCCAACCGCGCCTCTTCCCGCTCAAAGCACAGTAATCTGCGCATATGGGGACGACACTGCAGGCCGGCAACGAGGCCCTGTACGAGGCGGCATTCCGGACCGGCGACTATGCGGAGGCGGAAAGCACCTTCCAGCACCTCCTCGACCGGGCTCGTGAGACCGGCGACCGGGCCCTGGAGGCGGCGGCGCTGGACCGGCTCGGCATGCTGGCCCACTTCCGGGCCACCGAGGACGGCCTGCCTTCGGCCTTCTCCCACGAGCAGCACCTTTTCGAGCAGGCGCTGGCCATCCGCCGCGAGCTCTCGGACCTGGCGGGCATGGCGGAGTCGCTCTTCGGTCTGGGCCTGATCCACCAGGTCTTCCACAACGACTGGCAGACCGCGATGCCCCTCTACCGAGAGGCGCTCGACCTGGCGGAGCAGCACGGCGACCTGCTGCTGCGCTCGGAGATCCACCGCCACATCGGCTTCTACTACACGGCCGGTGACCTCCAATCGGACCAGGCGCTGCACCACTTCCGCATCTCGCACGAGCTGCGCACCGAACTCGGCGACCCCCGCTGGATTCCCGGCGGCACGGTGGCCCTCGGCCTGGCGGAGATCGCCGACGGCCTGCGCGAACAGGGCCTGAACCACATCCGCGAGGCGTTGCAACAGGCCAAGGACGCCGGCCTGAGCCCGCAGCGCGTGGCCTGGATCGAAGACTTCCTCCGCGACGCCGAAGCCACCCACTGACCGGACCGCCGGCCCGCCCCGCTCACTCGCCCGCCGACCGTCCCATACCGGCCGCGGCTTCCGTCACCCTCCAGCCGTCCCACCGTGGCGGCGGCCTTCGCGGCTCAGCCACCCCCCACGTCCGCGCCCTCCGTCGCGCACCAGCGGTCCCGCTACACCCGCATTTCCGGCGCCCCTTGCCGTCCCGGGCTGCTCAAGGTGCACGGCGCGCGGGGCTGCACCACTGTGGCCGCGGCAGTCCTCGCCCGGCCTCTCTTCGCCCGGCCTCTCTCCGGAACAGCGAAGCCCGGGGTCGCGCACCCCGGGCTCCGTCATCTCCCTTTGCGTCCCGCCGTCAGGCAGCACCGTCATCGGCTCGCCGCCGTCGGCCGTCAGGCAGCCGCAACCTCGATCTTGCGCGGCTTGGCCTGCTCGGCGACCGGGATGCTCAGCGTGAGCACGCCGTTGTCGTAGCGGGCCTCGAGCCGGTCGGTGTCCAGCGTGTCGGACAGGAAGATCTGCCGGCTGACCGCGCCCACCTGCCGCTCGGTCAGGACGTACTGCGCGCCCTCGGCGGCGGAGCGCTTCCGCTCGGCCTTGACCGTGAGCACCTTGCGGTCGACGGTGATGTCGATGCTGGCCGGGTCGACGCCGGGCAGGTCGATGTCGATGAAGAACATGTCCTCCACCCGGTACGCATCGAGCCGCGCGCCCGACGTCCGGGTCGCAGTCTCGAAGACCCGGGCGGTGAGGCGGTCGAAGTCACGGAACGCATCATTACGCAGCAACATGGAAATCTCCTCCGGGTACAAAGTTGAGCGTGGGACGCTCAAGTCTCACAACCGCCTCCCCACCCCGCTCCTTCCAAGTCACTCCGTGACCTCCGCCACCATGCCCGCGGGGACCACACACCGCCGCCCGCCGGCGGGCAAGTGCTCGGGCGGCCGCCGGCCCGTCACGCCAGGCGGAAGTCCGCGAAGTCGAAGCCGGGCGACACCACGCAGCTGACCAGCACCGGCTCGTCGCCGGCCGGGAACGCCGCCTGCCACACTCCGGCCGGCACCAGCGCCTGCGGGTTGCCCCGGTCGACCCGCACCACCTCACCGGGCTCCAACGGCTCCGCCCCGGCACCGCCGAAGCGCAGCTCCAGCTCGCCGGAGTGGAGGAACCACAGCTCGTCCGACTTCACGACGTGCCAGGCGGACGACTCCCCCGGCTGCAGGAGGAAGTAGATCGCGGTCGCCGTCGCGCGCGGGCCTTCGTACCCGTCGGGGTGGAGCTCGGTCGTGGACCGGTAGGTCTCGCGGAACCAGCCGCCCTCCGGATGCGGTTGCAGATCGAGGGTCTCGGCCAGCGGGGGTCGCTTCGTCATGCGGACAGTTCTACCCCTCCCGCAAGGCGCGACAGCGGTTGTCCACAGGCCCAGACCAGCCGCGTACGTCACACCCGAACTTATCCACAGCCCGCCCCGGCGTTCGAACATTTGTTCTAGAGTCGTCGCCATGACAGAGCTGGCAACGATCCTGCATGCCGACCTGGACTCGTTCTACGCGTCGGTCGAGCAGCGCGACGACCCGGGCCTGCGCGGCCGTCCGGTCCTCGTCGGCGGCGGCGTCGTGCTGGCCGCGAGTTACGAGGCGAAGGCGTGCGGCGTGCGCACCCCGATGGGCATCGCCCAGGCGCGGGCGCTCTGCCCCGCCGCGATCGTGGTCCCGCCCCGGATGCGGGCCTACACCGAGGCGAGCCGGGCAGTCTTCGCCATCTTCCGCGACACGACGCCGATCGTCGAGGGCATCTCCATCGACGAGGCCTTCCTGGAGGTCGGCGGCCTCGCCAAGATCAGTGGCACGCCCACCGACATCGCCGTCCGGCTGCGCTCCGAGGTGCGCGAGCGGGCCGGGCTGCCGATCACGGTCGGCGTGGCCCGCACCAAGTTCCTGGCCAAGGTGGCGAGCGGCGTCGGCAAGCCCGACGGCCTGCTGGTCGTGCCGCCGGGTGAGGAGCTGGCGTTCCTGCATCCGCTGCCGATCGAGCGGCTGTGGGGCGTCGGCCCGGTCACCGCGGGCAAGCTGCGCGATCACCACATCCGCACGGTCGGGCACGTCGCGCGCGTCGGCGAGGCCGCTCTGGTCACCATGCTGGGCGCGGGCGCCGGCCGGCATCTGCACGCGCTGGCCCACAACCGTGATCCCCGCCGCGTCCGCACGGGTCATCGTCGCGGGTCGATGGGGGCGCAGTGTGCGCTCGGCCGGCGGGAGCGCGCGTTCGAGGAGATCGTGGCGACGCTGGCAGCTCTGGTCGATCGGGTCACGCGGCGCATGCGGGCGGCCGGCCGGGCCGGGCGCACCATCACGCTGCGGCTGCGCTTCGGCGACTTCACCCGGGTCACCCGCTCGCACAGCCTGCTCAAGCCCACGCTGCACACCCGCCCGATCCTGGAGACCGCGCAGGCGCTGCTCACCGCCGCCCGGCCGCTGATCGACGACCGGGGCCTCACCCTGGTCGGCGTCTCGGTGGGCAACCTGGACGGCGACGGCACGGTGCAGCTCGAGCTGCCCTTCGAGGAGCAGCACGACAACGGGCTCGATGTTGCCCTCGACGCCGTGCGTGACCGGTTCGGGTCGTCGTCGGTCACCCGGGCCGCCTCGCTGGGCCGGGAGCTGCACCCCTCCGTCCCGATGCTGCCGGACTGAGGAGGCGGTTATGCGTGAGCGTGGCACCCATCCGACCCGGCGCTGCCGAGTTGAGGAGGGCACCGCACCCGTCCGGACGCGGCGTGCTTTCGACCCGGCGACGCCGGAAGCAGCGGGGTCAGGTGCGGCGGCGCAGGAGGTAGGTGTCCATGATCCAGCCGTGCCGCTCGCGGGCCTCGGCTCGCACCTGCCGGATCTCGTCGGCGACCTCGTCCAACGGGCCCGAGACCAGCAGCTCGTCCGGCGTGCCCAGGTAGGCACCCCAGAAGATGTCGACCTCGTCCGGCCGCTCCACCGCACCGAAGGTCTGGTGCGCGTCCAGCATCACGATCACGTCGCCGACCTGCTCCGGCCAGCCCTCGGCGAGCCGGCGCCCGGTGGTCACCTGGAAGGGCCGGCCGACCCTGTTGAGCCCGATCCGGTGCTTCGCGGCCAGCGAGGAGACGCTGCTGATGCCGGGAATCACCTCGTACTCGAAGGTGGTGAGCCCACGCGCCAGGATCTCGTCGAGGATCGCGATCGTCGAGTCGTAGAGCGAGGGGTCGCCCCACACCAGGAAGGCGCCGACCTCGTCGTCCAGCAGATACTCGCCGATGAGCGCCTCGGTCACCTCCGACCGCCGGTGCCGCCAGTCGGCGATCGTCCCGGTGTAATCGGCCGGCGTCCGGTCCCGCTCCGGGTCGCGGCCCTCGGCGATGCGGCGGCTCGGCTTCCCGTAGGCCTTCAGCATCGACCGCCGCAGCTCGATCATGCTGTCCTTGGCCTCGCCCTTGTCGAGCAGGAAGAACACGTCGGTCCGCCCGATCGCCTTGGCCGCCTGCAGGGTGAGGTGGTCGGGGTCGCCGGCCCCGATCCCGATGACATAGATCTTCCGCACGGGAGAAGTCTCGCAGGTCACCGCCGGACCCTTCGCGCGGTCCCGCATCACCGCCGTCGCCACCCTCGCCGCGCGCATCGACCACGCGCTGGCTGGCTGCGCCGTACGCACGGCGATCCCGCTGCCCGGGCACCGTGGCTTGCCGGGGCAGCGCCCGGGCGACCCGGGCGGAAGTGTCACACCGCCATGGGATGCTGCCCGGGTGATCGTCGCATTCGATGCCGAGCTGTGGCTGTGGGACGCCCGGCGCCTCGACACCTGGACCTTCGTGCGTCTGCCGATCGACGCCTCCGACGAGATCCGCGACGTGGCCGACGGCCTGCGCCGCGGCTTCGGCTCCGTCCGGGTCCGCGTGACGCTGGGCTCCAGCACCTGGCGCACCTCGATCTTCCCGGAGAAGACCACCGGCGCCTATGTGCTGCCGGTCAAGCGCGCCGTCCGCACTGCCGAGCAGCTCGAGCCCGGGGACACCACGACGGTGACGGTCGAGCTCGTCGACTTCTGACTCGCCCGGATCACCGCCTCCAGCGCCCTGCCGGCCCGGGGCGGCCCGGCAGGGCGACGGTGCTGTGTGCGCGGGCGGTCGCCTTACTCGTCGCCCTCCAGATCGCCCTCGGTCTCCAGATAAATCTGCTGCAGCGCGGCCAGCGTGTCCGGGTCGGGCGACTCCCAGAGCTTGCGGTCCGCCGCCTCGAGGAGGCGCTCGGTGATGCCGTGCAGCGCCCACGGGTTGGACTGGGTCATGAACTTCTGGTTCTCCGGGTCCAGCACGTAGCTGGCGGCCAGCTGCTCGTACATCCAGTCGGCGACCACGCCGGCCGTCGCGTCGTAGCCGAAGAGGTAGTCGACGGTGGCCGCCAGCTCGAAGGCGCCCTTGTAGCCGTGGCGGCGCATCGCGGCGATCCAGCGCGGGTTGACCACGCGGGCCCGGAAGATGCGGGCGGTCTCCTCGGTCAGGCTGCGGGTGCGAGTGGCGTCCGGGTTGGTGGAGTCGCCGATGTAGGCCGCCGGGGCGCGGCCGGTCAGCGCGCGCACCGTGGCGATCATGCCGCCGTGGTACTGGAAGTAGTCGTCGGAGTCCGCGATGTCGTGCTCGCGGGTGTCGATGTTCTTCGCCGCCACCTCGATGCGCTTGTACGCGTTCTCCATGTCGCCGCGCGCCGGCACGCCGTCGAGGCCGCGTCCGTAGGCGAAGCCGCCCCAGACCGCGTAGACCTCGGCGAGGTCGGCGTCGCCGCGCCAGTTGCGGCTGTCGATCAGCGGGAGGATGCCGGCGCCATAGGCACCGGGGCGGGAACCGAAGATGCGCGTGGTGGCCCGCCGGTGGTCGCCGTGGGTGGCCTCGTCGGCGCGGGCGTGCGCGCGGACATAGTTGACCTCGTCGGGCTCGTCCAGCTCGGCGACCAGCCGGATCGCGTCGTCGAGCATCGCCACGACGTGCGGGAAGGCGTCGCGGAAGAAGCCGGAGATGCGGACGGTCACGTCGATGCGGGGGCGGCCCAGCTCGTCGAGCGAGATCGGCTCGATGCCGGTCACCCGGCGGGAGGCGGCGTCCCACACCGGGCGTACGCCGATGAGCGCCAGGATCTCCGCGATGTCGTCGCCCGCGGTGCGCATGGCGCTGGTGCCCCAGGCGGAGAGGCCGACCGACCGGGGCCAGTCGCCGTAGTCCTCCCGGTAGCGCTTGAGCAGCGACTCCGCCATCGCCTGGCCGGTCTCCCAGGCCAGGGCGCTCGGGATGGCCTTCGGGTCGACCGAGTAGAAGTTGCGGCCGGTCGGCAGCACGTTGATCAGTCCGCGGAGCGGCGAACCGCTGGGACCCGCCGGCACATAACCGCCGTCCAGGGCGTGCAGGACGTGGGTGAGCTCGTCGGTGGTCCGGGCCAGCCTCGGGACGACCTCCGCCGCGGCGAACTCGAGCACCCGGCGGACGTCCGCGTTGTCGGTGAGGCCGTCGGGGACGGCGGCGGGCCAGCCGGCCTCCTCCATGGCGGTCACGAGCGCGCGGGCCTGCTCCTCGACGGCGTCCGTCTCGGCCGTGGAGGCGTCCTCGGACAGCCCCAGCGCCTCGCGCAGGCCGGGGAGGGCGGCGACCTGGCCGGCCCACATCTGCCGGGCGCGCAGCATCGCGAGCACCAGGTTGACGCGCGGCTCGCCGGTGGGCGCCTGGCCGAGGATGTGCAGGCCGTCGCGGATCTGGACGTCCTTGACCTCACACAGCCAGCCGTCGACGTGCATGATGAACTCGTCGAACTCCTCGTCGCCGGGCCGGCTGGCGAGGCCGAGGTCGTGGTCCATCTTGGCGGCCTGGATGAGCGTCCAGATCTGCGCGCGGATGGCGGGGAGCTTGGCGGGGTCGAGGGCGGCGATGTTCGCGTGCTCGTCGAGCAGTTGCTCGAGGCGGGCGATGTCGCCGTAGGACTCGGCGCGGGCCATCGGCGGGATCAGATGGTCGACCAGGGTCGCGTGCGCCCGCCGCTTGGCCTGAGTGCCCTCGCCCGGGTCGTTGACCAGGAACGGGTAGATCAGCGGCAGGTCACCGAGCGCCGCGTCGGTGCCGTCCGAGGCGGACATGCCGACGTTCTTGCCGGGCAGCCACTCGAGGTTGCCGTGCTTGCCGACGTGCACGACCGCGTGCGCGCCGAACTCGTCGGCCAGCCAGCGGTAGGCCGCGAGATAGTGGTGGCTCGGGGGCAGGTCCGGGTCGTGGTAGATCGCGACCGGGTTGGCGCCGAAGCCGCGCGGCGGCTGCACCATGACCACGGTGTTCTCGTCGCGGAGGGCGGCGAGCACGATGTCACCGCCGTCGACGTAGAGCTCGCCCGGGGGCGGACCCCAGTGCTGCGTCATCGCCTCGCGCAGGTCCTCGGGCAGGGTGGCGAACCAGGCGGCGTACTTGTCGCCGCTGATCCGGACCGGGTTGCTCGCCAGCTGGTCCTCGGTGAGCCAGTCCGGGTCCTGGCCGCCGGCGGCGATCAGCGCGTGGATCAGCTTGTCGCCGTCCTGCTCCGCGACGCCGGGGAAGCCGCCGACCCGGTAGCCGCGCTCGCCCATCGCCTGGATCAGCCGCACCGTCGAGGCGGGCGTGTCGAGCCCCACGGCGTTGCCCATCCGCGAGTGCTTGGTCGGGTAGGCGGACAGCATGATGACGATCCGGCGCTCGGCCGGCGGGACGTGCCGCAACCGCGCGTGCGCCACGGCGATGCCGGCCACGCGGGCGGCGCGCTCGGGATCGGCCACGTACACGGAAAGGCCGTCGGGGTCGATCTCCTTGAAGCTGAACGGGACCGTGATGATCCGCCCGTCGAACTCCGGGATGGCCACCTGCGTCGCGGCGTCCAGCGGGGAGAGCCCGTCGTCGCTGGCCTCCCACGCCGCGCGGCTGCTGGTCAGGCACAGGCCCTGCAGGATGGGCACGTCGAGGTCGGCGAGCACGCCGACGTCCCAGGCCTCGTCGTCGCCGCCCGCGGAGACGGTGGCCGGCTTGGTGCCGCCCGCGGCGAGCACGGTGACGACCAGGGCGTCCGCCTTGCGCAGCTCGGCCAGCAGCTCCGGCGACGCGGTGCGCAGCGAGGCGGTGAAGATGGGCAGCGGACGGGCGCCCTTGGCCTCGATCTCCCGGCACAGCGCGTCCACGAAGGCCGTGTTGCCGGCCATGTGGTGCGCCCGGTAGTAGAGCACCGCCACGGTCGGACCGGTGACCTCGGCGGCCGTGCGCTCGAGCACGCCCCACTCGGGCGCGGGCACCGGCGCGGCGAATCCGTTGCCGGTCAGCATGATCGTGTCGGAGAGGAAGTCGTGCAGCGCGGCGACGTTCTCCGCCCCGCCGTAGGCGAGGTAGCCGTGCGCCTCGGCCGCCACTCCGGCGGGCACGGTGGAGAGCTGCATGAGGGCGGCGTCGGGGGCCTGCTCACCGCCCAGCACCACCACGGGGACGGGCCCGGCGAGCAGGGCGTCGAGGCCCTCCTCCCAGGCGCGGCGGCCGCCGAGGATGCGCACGACCACCAGGTCCACACCCTCGGTCAGCGCGGGCAGGTCCTCGACGGCGGTGCGGGCGGGGTTGCCCAGCCGCCACTCGCGCCCGCTCGCACGAGCGCTCAGCAGGTCGGTGTCGGACGTCGACAGCAGCAGAAACACGGCTCTCCCCTCGGGGTCCGCGCCCCGGGTCGAAGGATCACGGCGACCGGAGTTCCTGGCTCCCGGACTGTTGCCAGACCCGGTGACAGTGGCGGGACCGCGCCGGACTCGCACCGGCTTCCTCCGCGGCGTCGCCGCACGTGGACTCCCACTCTGCCGACCGGACGTCGCCCGCGTCAACGTGGGACGGCGGGTGTGACGATGCCGACCGCTGGAAGAAAAATGTCGGCGTCCATCCGTAGTATCCGGGCCGTGTCCTCCCCCGGCCTCGTCCCCGCCTCCCCGAACGGTCCCGCCGTCCGGGCGGTCGCGGCCGCCGGGATCCGGGTCATGGGCGGCCGGGCGGAGCGCGACGCCTGCCCGGGAGCGCTCAGGCTGCACGAGGCCGCCGACGGGCCGCTCGCCCGGGTCCGCGTGCCCGGCGGGCACATCGCCGGCCCCCAGCTCGGGGCGTTGCGAGAGCTGGCCGCCGAGTGGGGCGACGGGCACGTCGAGCTGACCAGCCGGGCCAACCTGCAGCTCCGGGCCCTCACCGACGCCCCACCGGCCGAGCTCGGCGACCGCTTGGCCGCCGCCGGGCTGCTGCCGTCCGAGACCCACGAGCTGGTCCGCAACATCGCGGCCTCGCCCCTGATCAGCGGTCGTGACGCGGGGCTGGTCCGGGAGCTGGACGAGGCGCTGTGCGCGGACGCGGGGCTGGTGGCCCTGCCCGGGCGATTCCTCTTCGCGATCGACGACGGCGCCGGTGACGTTGCGTATGCGGCCGACGTCGCGGCGCTGCGGCTCGGACCAAGCGCGGCGGGGCGGTTCGCGGTGCTGTTCGCGGGGCGCGACGTCGGGCTGCGGGTGGAGCGGCAGACAGTGGTGTCCGCGCTGCTCGCGGGGGCTCACGCCTTCCTGGCGCAGGTCGAGCGCGCGGTAAGCGCGGGGGCGCGTCGCGCGTGGCGGGTGCGGGAGCTGACGGACGGGGCGGCGCCCCTGGGGCATGACACGGCACGGGCCTTGGGCGTCACGCTGGGTGAGGTTGATCCGGGGCTGCGGCGGCCAGCCGTGCGCGAGCCGATCGGGGTGATCCCGCAACGCGATGGGCGGGTGGCGGTGGCGGCGCTCGTGCCGCTGGGCCGGCTCGACGACCGGCAGCTGCGGGTCCTCGCCGAAGCAGGCGAGCTGGTCTTCACCCCGTGGCGCGGAGTCGTGCTGCCCGATGTGGCGCCGGAAGCCGCCGACGAGTGGCTGGGCGTGCTCGCCGGGGCCGGGCTCGAGGTCGGCGCGGGCTCGCGCTGGGTGGGAGTCACCGCGTGTGCCGGGCGGCCGGGGTGCGCGAAGTCGCTGGCGGACGTGCGGCGCGACGCCGACGCGGCGACCGTGGCCGTCGACGGGCTGCCCGTGCACTGGGTCGGATGTGCCCGGGGCTGCGGCAGTCCGGCGGCGCCGCACGTGCGGGTCGAGGCGACCGTGCAGGGTTACTCGGTGAGCGTCCGAAGCGGCAGTGGCAGCGACGAGGTGACACCGGGCCGGCTGCGCGGGGATCAGCTGGCGCGGGCGGTGGCGGCGGCCAGGCGCGGCGCGATGGGTGAAGGCACGGCAAGGACGAGGGAAGGCTGACATGGAGTACGTGAAGGACGGCGCGGAGATCTACCGGCGGTCGTTCGCGACGATCCGGGACGAGGCCGAC
Organism: Actinoplanes oryzae; assembly: GCF_030757795.1. GTDB lineage: Bacteria > Actinomycetota > Actinomycetes > Mycobacteriales > Micromonosporaceae > Actinoplanes. The sequence goes on along the minus strand of NZ_JAUQWH010000012.1, from coordinate 51,929 downwards.
CTGTCCCGGTTGCCGGGCGACGTGGCGCGGGTGGCCGTACGGATGATCCATGCCTGCGGGATGGTCGACCTGGTGCAGGACATCGCCTGGAGTCCCGGGGTCGTGACCGCGGCACGGAAGGCGCTGCTCGCCGGGGCGCCCATCCTGTGCGACGCGGAGATGGTGGCGTCCGGGGTGACCCGGAAGCGGCTCCCGGCCGGCAACGAGGTCATCTGCACGTTGCGTGACCCGGCTGTGCCCGGCCTGGCCGCCGAGATCGGCAACACGCGCAGCGCGGCCGCCCTGGACCTATGGGGCGACCGGCTCGACGGCGCTGTGGTGGCGATCGGGAACGCGCCCACGGCACTCTTCCGGCTGCTGGAGATGATCGAGGCCGGGGCGCCCCGGCCCGCGGCGGTGCTGGGCATCCCGGTCGGGTTCATCGGGGCGGCCGAGTCGAAGGACGCGCTCGCGGCCTCGGACCTGGAGTATCTCGTCGTCCGCGGGCGGCGGGGCGGCAGTGCGATCACGGCGGCGGCGGTCAACGCACTCGCCTCGGAGGAGGAGTGACGGTGGCGGGGCAGGTCGCAAGCGACGCGCAGGGGGCGGCCGTGCCGGCGCCCGGGCGGCTCTACGGCGTGGGGCTCGGACCGGGCGATCCCGAGCTGGTCACGGTCAAGGCGGCCCGGCTGATCGCGGCGGCCGACGTGGTCGCCTACCACGCGGCGCGGCACGGGCGTTCCAACGCGCGGGCGATCGCGGCCGGCTACCTGCGGGAGGGGCAGATCGAGGAGGCGCTGATCTACCCCGTGACCACGGAGACGACCGATCACCCCGGGGGCTACCAGGGCGCGATCGACGAGTTCTACGCGGAGAGCGCCGCCCGGCTGGCCGCGCACCTCGACGCGGGCCGGGACGTGGTCGTGCTGGCGGAGGGCGACCCGTTCTTCTACGGGTCCTACATGCACATGCACAAGCGCCTGGCGGACCGGTACGAGACCGCGGTCGTCCCCGGCGTGACCTCGGTGAGCGCGGCCTCGGCGGTGCTGGGGCGACCGCTGATGGAACGCGACGAGACGCTCACCGTCCTGCCGGGCACCCTGCCCCCGGACGAGCTCGCGGCGCGGCTGGCGACGACCGACTCGGCCGCCGTCATGAAGCTGGGCCGCACGTTCGCCGGGGTGCGCGAGGCGCTGGAGCGGGCCGGCCGGCTCGACGACGCCTGGTACGTCGAGCGGGCGACCACCGACAAGGAACGCCAGGGGCGCGTCGCGGAGATCGACCCGGCCACCGTGCCGTACTTCTCGCTGGCGCTGCTGCCGAGCAAGGCCGCCACCGCGCTGGCCGAGGACGAGCTCGCACCCGGCGTGGAGCCCCGCCCCACCGGCACGGCCCGGGCGGAGGAGACGCCGGCCGGGCCGGAAGAGGTGCCGGGCGGCGCCGGCCGGGTCACGGTGGTGGGGCTCGGACCGGGCGCCCGCGAATGGCTCACCCCGGAGGCGCAGGCGGCGCTGGCCGAGGCCGACGACGTGGTGGGCTACACGACGTACGTGGACCGGGTGCCCGCGAACCCGCGGCAGCGGCGGCACGCCTCGGACAACAAGGTCGAGGCGGAGCGGGCGGCGTTCGCGCTGGACCTGGCCAAGCGGGGCCGGCGGGTGGCCGTGGTGTCGTCCGGCGACCCGGGCGTGTTCGCGATGGCGGCCGCGGTGCTGGAGGTCAGCGAGGACCCGCAGTGGAAGGACGTGCCGGTCCGCATCGTGCCGGGGCTCACAGCCGCCCAGGCGGTGGCGAGCCGGGCAGGGGCGCCGCTCGGGCACGACTTCTGCATCATGTCGCTCTCCGACCGGCTCAAGCCCTGGGAGGTCATCGCGGCCCGGCTCGAGGCGGCGGCCGGCGCCGACCTGGTGATCGCGCTCTACAACCCGGCCTCACGCAGCCGGCGGGAGCAGCTGGTCCGGGCCCGGGAACTGCTGCTCGGGCACCGCGCGGCGAGCACGCCGGTCGTGGTCGGCCGGGACGTGGGCGGCCCCGAGGAGACGGTCACCGTGACGACGCTGGGCGACCTCGACCCGGCGACGATCGACATGCGCTGCCTGCTCATCATCGGTTCGAGCCAGACCCGCGTCGTCGGCCGCGGCACCGGCGACGCCCAGGTCTACACGCCGAGGACCTACCCGGGCGGCACGCCGGAGCGGAGCGCCTGACCCCGCGGACGGTCAGGCGGTCAGCTCGTCGAGCCACGTCAGGGCGGCGTCCACGGACGGGACCACGGGGATGCCGCCGGGCAGGGGCGGGCGGTCGACCACGACGACCGGGATGCCGAGCGCGCGGGCGGCGTCGAGCTTGGCCGCCGAGCCGCCGCTGTCCTTGGTGACCAGGACGTCGATCGCGTGCGAGGTCAGCACCGCGTGCTCCGACTCCGGAGTGAACGGCCCACGGTCGAGGAGAACTTCGAGGCGCGAGGGCATCGGGGGCTCCGGCGGCTCGACCGAGCGGGACAGGAACCAGCACCCGGGGACGCCGGCGAACGCGGCGATGCTCTGGCGGCCCGTGGTGAGGAACACGCGTTCGCCCAGGGACGGGAGCAGGGCCGCGGCGGCGGGCAGCGACGGCACGCGGTGCCACCGGTCGCCCGGGACAGGAGTCCAGCCCGGGCGGCGGAGGATCAGCAACGGGACGCCGGTGGCGGCGCAGGCGGCGGCCGCGTGCGAGGTCATGGCCGCGGCGAACGGGTGCGTGGCGTCGATCACGGCGTCGATGCGCGCCGACCTCAGATAGCCGATCAGGCCCTCGACGCCGCCGAAGCCGCCGATGCGGACCTCGCCCGGGGGCAGCAGCGGCGACCGGGTGCGACCGGCCAGCGAGCTGATCACGGGCGTCCGGCCGGCCAGCCGGCGGCCTTCCGTCGTACCGGAAAGGAGCAGGACCCGCCGTGAGCTCACGGCCGGGCGCGAGTGGTCGAGTAGAGGTGGCTGTCGGGGAACTGGGACGCGGTCAGCGCCGCCCCGACGACGATGACGGCCGTGCGGCGGATGCCGGCGGCCTTGACGGCGGCGGCGATGTCGCTCAGCGGGCCGCGGACGATGACCTCGTCGGGGCGGCTGGCGCGGGCGACGACGGCGACCGGGCAGTCCGGGCCGTAGACGGGCAGCAGCTCGGCGACCACCGCGTCGATCCGCTGGACGGCCAGGTGCAGCACCATCGTGGAGCGGCTGGCACCCAGCGTGGCGAGGTCCTCGCCCGGCGGCATGGCCGTGGCCCGCTCGGCCGTGCGGGTGAGGATGACGGTCTGCGCCACCTCGGGCACGGTCAGCTCACGGCCGAGGGAGGCGGCGGCCGCGGCGAAGGCGGGGACGCCGGGCGTGACGTCGTACGGGACCCCGGCCAGGTCGAGGCGGCGCATCTGCTCGGCGACCGCGCTGAACACCGACGGGTCGCCGGAGTGCAGCCGGGCCACATCGGCGCCCGACGACGTGGCGTCGACCATCTCGGCGACGATCTGGTCCAGGTCGAGGTTCGCCGTGTCGATCAGGCGGGCGCCGGGCGGGCAGGCGTCGAGCAGCTCGACCGGCACGAGGCTGCCCGCGTACAGGCAGACCGGCGACGCGGCGAGCAGGCGCCGGCCGCGTACGGTGATCAGGTCGGCCGCACCCGGGCCGGCGCCGATGAAGTGCACTGTCATGGTTTTGTCACCGACCAGATCGTGACGGGCATCATCGGTTTCCAGCCGGTGAAGCCACCGACCGGCGCGCCGCGGCTGACCGCGACGCGGGTGAGGTCGCCGCCGAGCCGGGCGTACCAGGCGGCGAGCACGGCCTCGGACTCGAGCGTGACGGCGTTGGCGACCAGCCGCCCGCCCGCGGGGAGCGCGGCCCAGGCGGTGTCCAGCACGCCGTCGCGCGTCACGCCGCCGCCGATGAAGATCACATCGGGCGCGGGCAGGCCGGTCAGGGCGGCGGGTGCGCGTCCCTCGACCACCTTGATCTTCGGTACGCCCAGAGCGCGCGCATTCCCGGCGATGCGCGCGGCGCGGACGGGGTCGGACTCGACGGCGACCGCACGGCAGGCCGGATGGGTCCGCATCCACTCGATGGCGATGCTGCCCGAGCCGGCGCCGATGTCCCAGAGCAGCTCGCCGGGCTGCGGCCCCAGGATGGCGAGCGTGACCGCGCGGACCTCACGCTTGGTGAGCTGGCCGTCGCTGTCGTAGGAGTCGTCGGGGAGGCCGGGGACTCGGGGAAACGCTCGGCCCCCTGGGCCGCACTCTACGGCGATGACGGTGAGGGGGTCCACGGCGGAGAGGTCGAGGGACTGGGCGGGGCCGGAGATCGTTGCCTCGGCCGGGCCGCCGAGCTGGGCGAGGACGGTGAGGGTGCTGTCGCCGTAGCCGCGTTCGACGAGCAGTTCGGCGACCTGGGCGGGTGTGCCGGCGTCGCGGCTGAGGACGAGGATGCGGCGCCCGGGGTGGATGAGGGGGTGCAGCTCCTCGACCGGGGCGGTGACGAGGCTCACCGTCTCCACGTCCGCGAGGGGCCAGCCGAGGCGGGCGGCGGCCAGCGACACCGAGGACGGGTGCGGGATGACCGTGAGATCGGCGACGTGTCTGCGGAGCGTCGCGCCGATGCCGTGGAACATCGGGTCGCCGCTGGCCAGGACGACGACGCGCCGGCCGGCGTGGGCCGCCAGGAGGCCGGGGATCGCCGGGAGCAGCGGCGAGGGCCACGGGACCCGCCGGCCACGGACGTGGCCGGGGAGCAGGTCGAGCTGCCGCGAGCTGCCGATGATCACCTCGGCGGCGGCCAGCGCGGCGGTGGCCGTACCCGCCAGTCCCGCCCACCCGTCGGCGCCGATGCCGACGACAGTGAGCGCGGCGGGGTTGTCAGTCACTCCGTGACGTTAGCCGGACGCCGTCTCATGTTCTTCCACCGTCCCCCTTTCATCGATACTGTTCGCTTTGTGAAGAGATCAGTGATCGCGCTCGCGGCGGCGTTGTGCCTGGTGGCGGCGCCCACACCGGCGTTCGCCGCCGACTCGTCCTATCGCACGCTCAGCGCGGCGAGCCATGCCGACTGGCTCGGCGGAGTGAGCGACGCCACCAGCCTGGCCGCCCTGTCGATCCCCGGCACGCACGAGACCATGTCGATCCACGGCGGGGCGCTCACGCAGACGCAGGAGGACTTCGGCGACAGCGGTGGCACGCTCGCGCGGCAGCTCACGGCGGGCATCCGGATGATCGACATCCGGGCGCGGGTGAACGAGGGGAACACGTTCACGATCCACCACGGCGCTTCGTACCAGAACGCGAACTTCTCGGACGTGCTCGCCACGCTGGCGGCCTTCCTGACCGCACATCCGCGGGAGACCGTCGTCATGCGGCTCAAGCAGGAGTGCACCGGCGAGCTCGGGTCCTGCACCGATGCCACGGGACAGCGCAGTTTCCAGGACATCTTCGACGCGTACGCGGCCGGCGACCTCTTCTGGCGGCCCTCGGTCACCCGGGGAACCGCCGCGGCGACGCCCACGCTCGGCGCGGTGCGCGGCAAGGTCGTGCTGGCGGTGCTGCACGGGGCGCACGGGAGCCCGATCGAGCACTACGGGCTGGCGCAGTTCGCGACGTGGACGGACGGTTCGTCGGCGTATGTCCAGGACAATTATTCCGTACCCAATATCGGCGCCATCGCCACGAAAAGGGATCAGGTGCGCCGATTCCTGGACGCGACGAATGCCGGGGATCCGGCCAAGATCTATGTGAACTTCGCGAGCGGGTCGAGCATTTTCGCGCAGCCGCAGCAGGTGGCGGGCGGCGCACTCGGGGTGCAGGGGGTCAACCCGTTCCTGCTCACCTATCTGAACGAGGGCCACGGGATCACCCGGACGGGCGCGATCATGCTGGACTTTCCCGGCGCCGGACTCATCGAGAAGATCATCTCCTACGACTAGTTTTTTGCACGGCCGTTGAGCCTTTGCCCGGCCCGTCGCGTAGTACCCCTCGACGGCCACCCGAGACCCGGTCGTCACGTCGGCCGCTGGGGGGTGGCAGACGCCGAGGACGACTGCCGAACGGGTGAGGTCGATGGCGACGTTCCAGACCTTCGAGGACCAGAGGCCGGCCCCCGGCTTCTGGGACGAGCCGGAGCTGAACAGGGGCGTGCCCCGCGGCGACATCGTGGTCGAGGACCCGGACACGACCTCGGGCTGGCAGAGCAGCGGCCCGCCGGTCGCGGTCGACGACCGCCCGCCGGCCGAGGCGACCTCCGGCAACCGCCTCTTCACGATCCTGCTGTTCTTTTCCGGGCTGGCCACGAGCCTGGCGCTCTGGCTCTTCGAGACCGAGGCGGGCGCGGTCAACGACACCGCCACCCTCATGATGGCGATCGGCCGCCTCACCGGCCTCGCCGGCGGCTACGTGCTCTTCATCCAGCTGCTGATGATGAGCCGCGTCTCCTTCCTCGAGGATTGGGTGGGCGCCCGCGACCTGCTGCGCTGGCACCGCTGGCTGGGCACGTCGCTGGTCCTGCTGGTCGGCGCGCACGCGGTCTTCATCACCTACGGCTACGCGCTCACCGCCGGCACCGGCGTCGTCGACCAGGGCATCTCGATCATCACGACGCTCCCGGACATGATCAGCGCCACCGTCGCCACGGGCATCCTCGTCTTCATCAGCCTGATCTCGATCCGGGCCGCGCGCACCAAGATGCCCTACGAGCTGTGGCACCTGATCCATCTCACCGGCTACCTGGTGCTCGTCCTCGGCTACGGCCACCAGGTCGCGACGGGCGCCAACCTCTCCGGGCGCTTCGCCGACATCTTCTGGCCCGGCCTCGGCGCCCTGGTCATCGCGGCCCTGGTCTGGGGCCGGCTGATCGAGCCGCTCTGGCTCAACATGCGGCACCGCTTCGAGGTGGCCGAGGTGGTGGGCGAGGGCGCGAACACGTTCTCGATCTACATCGACGGCAACCGGCTGGACAAGCTGCCCGCCAAGGCCGGCCAGTTCATGCGCTGGCGCTTCTTCACCCGCAACGGCTGGTGGCAGTCGCACCCCTTCTCGCTCTCCGCGGCGCCCAACTCCCAGTGGCTGCGCCTCACGGTGACGGCGGTCGGCGGCCACACCCTGCGCCTGGCCCAGATGCGCCCCGGTACGCGGATCTGGGCGGAGGGCCCCTTCGGAACGTTCACGGCGCAGCGGCGCACGCGGCGCAGGGCCCTGCTGATCGCCGGCGGCAGCGGCATCGCGCCGATCCGGGCCCTGCTCGAGGACATGCCGCCGGACACGATCGTCATCTACCGCGCGAGCCGCCCCGACGAGCTGGTCTTCCGCGAGGAGCTCGAGGACCTGGCCGAGCGCCGCGACGCCTGGGTCCGCTACATCGTCGGCTCCCGCAACGACCCGGGCCCGCGCCGGCTCTTCACCCCCAACGGCCTGCTCGGCCTGGTCCCCGACGTCAACCGGCGCGACGTCTACCTCTGCGGGCCGCCCGGGCTGGTCAGCGCGGCGGTGACGACGCTCAAGGGGCTGGACGTGCCCGAGAGCCAGCTGCACCTGGACCCCTTCGAGTTCTGATCCCCTCATCATTGGAGTCATCCCATGCGACGCAGCACCGCGGCAGCTGTCGGCACGTTGACGGGCGCCGCCCTCATCATCGGCGTCCGGCTGAGCGTGGCGACCCCGGCGGCCCCCATCGCCGCCCCCGCAGCGGTCGACCTCTCCGACCCGAACCTCGACGAGGAGCCGGCCGCGACGCCCGCCCCCGGCAAGTCCGGCAGCAAGTCGTCCTCGAAGGGCTCGGACTCCGCCGGGGAGGCGGCCGGCGGCTCGGACGAGAGCGACGCGGACGAAGGCGCCGACAGCGGCCTCAAGAACGGCGACCACCAGGGCGAGGCGGTCAAGAACCCCTACGGCACGATCCAGGTCACCATCCGCGTCTCCGGCGGCAAGATCACCGCGGCGGGCGCCACCTATCCGACCACCGGCGAGAGCGCGACGATCAACCCGCCGGCGATCGCGACCCTCAAGCAGGAGACGCTGAAGGCCCAGAGCGCCGACATCGACGCGGTCTCCGGAGCCACCTTCACCAGCGAGTCCTACGTCAAGTCGCTGCAGGCCGCCCTCGACAAGGCCGGCGCGTGACAACCCCGCGGCACGCCTCCGAAGGAGCCGGCGCGTGACACCCTCCCGGGGCTCCTCGGAAGGGGCCGGCGCGTGACGGCCGGGCGCTTCGCGCGGGCTGCCGGACCCGCGAACAGCACCCGCCCGTCCGGTCCCGCCGGCCACCCGCCGCTCATCGCCAACGCCCGGGCACGGACCGCGGCGCTGCACCGGCCCCCGCGCCTCGCGCACCCCGTGCTCGACGACCTCCTCGGGCTCGTCAACCCCGAGCTCGGCACCCTGCTCGGGCTCACCGAGGCCGACCTGATCCGCCTCTTCGAGCTCGGCAGCCAGCCCGCGCCGGACGGCCGCCCCGGGCACGTCTCGCGGGACAACGCCGGCCACCACCCGCGCCCGCGCCGCCGCAGGCCGCCGGGCGACTCCCGCCGGATGCCGCCCGGCGGCACGGGCGCGTAGGTTCGGCCCATGCGGCACGCCGAACACGTGATGGGCACGGTCGTCAGCATCGACCTCGCCGACGACCTCCCCGAGCCCACGCTGCGGACCCTGATCGCCGACACGTGCGCGTGGCTGCACGAGGTCGACGCGCGTTTCAGCACCTATCGCGACGACAGCGAGGTCAACCGCTTCCACCGCGGCGAGCTGGCCCTGAGCGACTGCTCCCCCGACCTGCGCCACGTCCTGGACGCGTGCGCCGGCCTGTGGCGCACCACGGACGGCTACTTCGACGCCTACGCCGGCGGCCCGCTCGACCCCTCCGGCTACGTCAAGGGCTGGTCCGTCGAGGTCGCGTCGGCCCGCCTGGCCGCGGCCGGCTCCACCAACCACTGCGTGAACGCCGGTGGCGACATCCGCGCCCGGGGCCGCACCGCCGCCGGAGCCCCGTGGCGCGTGGGCATCCGCCACCCCTGGCAGCAGGACAAGCTGAGCTGGGTGCTGGCGATCACGGACGGCGCCGTGGCCACCTCCGGCACCTACGAGCGCGGCGACCACGTCCGCAACCCGCGCACCGGCGCCCCGGCCCGCGGCCTGCGCTCGGTCACGGTGACCGGCCCCGACCTGGCCCTGGCCGACTCCTACGCCACGGCCGCCCTGGCCATGGGCGAGCCCGGCATCGCCTGGCTCGCCAAGCTCGTCGCGGACGGCTACGAGTCCGCGGTCGTCACCGAGGACACCCGCGCCTTCACCACGGCCGGCCTCCCCGTCGCCGTCTGACCAGTTCCTCGTCACCGTCCCGCCGTCCTCTCGAAGTCGCCTTGTCGCTCAGAAGTTCGCGAAGAGGTAGGGCATCTGCTTGGGGAACAGCGCGCCCAGCGCCTCCACCGCCGCCCCGTCCACCTGGCCGAAGCCCCGGACGACCACTTCCACCGGGTCCAGGACGCCGTAGGCGAGCGCACTGAGGCCGGCGCAGGTCAGGGTGGCGGCGGGCTCGTCCTTGCTCTCCTCGACCGCGAGAGTGCCCGCCTCCCCCGAGATCCGGTAGCGCCCGGCGAGCAGCTCGTCGCCGGTCACCTCCACCGTCACGCCGAGCTCCGCCGGGGTGTGCAGCCCGTTGAGCGCCTCGATCGCCAGCAGCCGCACCATGGGGCCGCCCCGCCGCGGATGGTCGACCCGGCCCTCCGTGGTGACCACGAAGTCCGTGCCCCACAGCTCGGGGACCTCGTCGGTGCCGATCTGGACCACGATCTTGGCCACCTGGTCGACATGCCGGGCGAGAAACTGCAGCAGCAGCGCGCGCCCCAGCGACCCCGTCGCGAGCAGGTCACCGGCGACGAGCTCCCCGCCGTAGCCATCGACCCGATAGGTGACCGCCCCCACGACCTCGCCACCCGCCCGGGCGATCGCCACCCAGGGCGCCGGCGTCTCGCGGAACTCGCCCGCCCTGACCTCGTCGTACACCGCGAAGCCGTGCCGCTCCCCCAGCAGCCGCAGCGTCAGCGCGGTGTAGTCGTCGAAGCCCTCCGTCATGTGCACCCGCCGCACCTCGCCGGGCAGCTCCGCCTTGAGCAGGTGCTTCAGCCCCTCGGGCTCGAACGTCGCCCGGCGGTGGCGCGGCACCCCGACAAAGCCGAAACGCTCGTAGAACGACGGCCGGAACGGGTAGAGCGCGCTCACCGTGCTGCCCTGCTCCCGCGTCTGCCGCAGCAGCCGGGTCATGAGCTGCCGCACATAGCCCCTGCGCCGCGCATCCGGATGGCTGACGACCGAGAACACCCCCGCCATGTCCTGCACGACCCCGCGCACGTTCTGCCGCATGGCGAGCGCTGCGGCCCCGGCCAGCGCCTGCCCGTCCTCCTCGGCGATCAAGCTGGTCGCTGTCTCGAAGAACCGCATGCGCTGCGCATACTTCTCCTGCGCCCCCGCCTCCCACGGCGACGGCATGAACGCATAGGTCGAGATCGGGAAGAACGTGTCGGCCCGCTCGGCGGCGGAGACCTGTCGGATCTGCATGGCCCCATCCAACTCGGATCGGCCGCCGGCTGCCCACCGGTTTCGCCGGGCCTGTGGATAACTCGGGCCACCCGCGTTCACCTGCAGTTTCCCGCCGCCACGACGCGCGGGGGTACCCCGGTTTGGCAAGGGGTGGGGCGACCAGCTAATGTTTCATCCGTCGCCGGGGGAACCCGGAAGGACAAGCGGACGTAGCGCAGCTGGTAGCGCATCACCTTGCCAAGGTGAGGGTCGCGGGTTCGAATCCCGTCGTCCGCTCGGAGAGGCCGCCACAGCAGGAACGTGCGGGGCCGACTCGGTGGAGTGGCCGAGAGGCGAGGCAACGGCCTGCAAAGCCGTCTACACGGGTTCAAATCCCGTCTCCACCTCGGCAGTACAGCGAGGGCGATTGGCGCAGCGGGAGCGCGCTTCCTTGACACGGAAGAGGTCACTGGTTCGATCCCAGTATCGCCCACCAAGCAACACCGCAGGTCAGAGCGGGTCTCGCCCACACGGGTCGGGGCCCGTTTCTCGTTGCGGGGCATGATCGGGAGAGAGTCATTCGTCCTCCCCCGTCCGCAGCTGATCGAGCGCCACGCCTGCCGACGCGGTGCAGCACCAGGAGACGACGAACGGCACCGCGATCAGGAATGCGACAGGCAAGGTCCATACGCGGCAAAGAAATAAACGGTGGCGCGCCACGGGCGCGAACGGCTCTGCGACGCAGCCGGTTCCGGCTCGTACTCTTCGGACGCGTGCTTCGGACTGCCGAGCAGTCCGGCCGCCGCCCATAAGGCCACTCCGTGGACAGGTGGCGCCGGGATCCGCCCCCGCGGGACCCCGGCGCCACCGCCGTCAGCTGTCGCCGCGCGCGACGACGGGCAGGGTCAGGACTGACGAGTGCTGGATCGTGGTGTCGGTCGCGACCATGCGGGTGGCGCGGCCCGGCGGCTCGCCCGTGCCGTAGTTGCGCAGGAAGCGGGGATGCGCGCCCCCGCTCACCTGCAGCCGCACCCGGTGGCCGGCCTTGAAGTGGTGCGCGGCCGGGCCCAGCTCCACCACGGTCCGCCCGCCGGACATGCGGGTCAGGCCGTCGCAGATGTTGATCGACCGCCCGGACGGGTCGACGTCGCAGAGGCGGGCGAAGACGTCGCCGCTCGCGGCCGTGGTGGTGGCGTCGAAGGTGGCCCGTACGGACCCCATGATCTCCAGCGGCGCGGTCAGCGGCTCGCTCGTGAAGAGCAGGACGTCGGCGCGCTTCTCCAGCGGTGCGTTGTCGCGCTGCCCCTGCGTCGGGGACTGCAGCGCCCCCGCGTACGAGGGCGTGGGGTCGGCCGGGTCGTAGTGGAACGTGCTGGCGCCGGGTCCCGCGGACAGGTCCTCCGCGAGGCTCAGGTCGCGCGTGGCCTGCGGGGGCGGCCAGTCGGGCAGGTCGCGCCACTCGTCGACGCCGCCGACATGGACCCGGACGCGATAGGCCGCGGGCTCGCCCCGCAGCCGGCGCAGCGCCTGGGGGAAGGTCTCGGTCCAGCCCTTGTCGAGGGCCGACGTGTGCGTCCAGGGCCCGATGAGCAGGTCGACGTCGGCGCCGGCAGCACGCAGGCCGGTGTACTGCTCGATGATCTGCGCCGGCTCGAGGTCCCACCAGCCGGTGCAGAGGCTGACCGGGACGGGGAGCTTCGTCACGAGGCCGGCGACGTCGGTGTCGGCCCAGTGCTCCGCCTCGGGGTGGGCCAGCCACTCCTCGAAGACCGGGCGGTGCCCGCCCAGGCCGCGCTGATAGGCGTCGAGCAGCGGCACGTCGTGCGTGATCCGCTTGAGGTTGCGCATCAGGCGCAGGGTGCCGCGGAAGTAGTCGCGGGTGCGGGCGTTGTCGAGGAACAGCAGAGCGCCGCCGATCAGCGCCCGCTCGAGGTGGAAGACGCCGCCGCCCCAGAAGAACCGGTGGGTGTCGTTGAAGCCGACCTGCAGCACCGCGCCGCGCCATTCGGGCGGCGGGTCGTGGGCGAGGACCGCCTGCGTGTACGCCATGTAGCTCGCGCCCAGCGTGTAGAGATCGCCGGTGAACCAGGGCTGGTCGCGCAGCCAGCGGACGGTGGCCTGCCCGTCGGCCGCCTCGTCGCGCACCCAGCGGTAGACGCCCTCGGAGCCGCCGGTGCCCCGGCTGCTCTGCAGGATCACGTGGAAGCCCTGCTCGGCGACGAGCACGCCGTAGAGGTAGTTGAACGGGAAGCCGCTGCGCACGTAGGGCGCCCGGATCAGCACGGTCGGGCAGGGCTCGGCGGTGACGGGGGCGTAGTGGTCGGTGCGCAGGATCACGCCGTCGGCGGCGGGCACCGGCAGCGCCGCCTCGCGGCGGACGTCGTAGCGTGCGGACAGCCGGTCCTTGCGTGGCCGGCGTCGCAGCGCGCGGAGGAGAAGTGGCAGCTTACGCATCGCGGGACCCCTTTCCCGTACGTTGTACCGGAAATGCTATCAGGAGATGTCGATGAGCCGGGGCCGTCCGCCCGCGCACACGGTGGAGCAGGTCGTCGAGGCCGCGATCGCGGTGGCCGACGCGGAGGGGCTCCCCGCCGTGACGATGCGCCGGATCGCCACCGAGATCGGGGCCGGGGCGATGTCGCTCTACACCTACGTGCCGGACAAGGAGCGGCTCGTGGACCTGATGGTCGACCGGGTCGGGGCGGACGTGCCGCCGATCACCCCTACAGGTGACTGGCAGGCCGATCTGCTCGCCCTCTGCCGGGGGCAGCGGGCCTCGATGCTCGCGCACCCCTGGCTGCCCGGGGCCCTGGCCGCGCGGCGCATCACCGGCCGGCACATGGTGGCGTACCTCGAACAGGGGTTGGCGGCGCTGGCGCCCACCCGGCTGGACGGTCCCGCCAAGATGGAGGTGATCGCCCTGCTCACGGGCTTCGTGGCGAACTTCGTGACCAGCGAGCTGGCGGCCCCGCCGACCGGCGAGCAGGTCGCGCTGATCGGCGAGGCGGTGCGCAGCGGCGACTATCCGCACCTGGCCGCGGTGCTGGCGGAGGGCGGCACGCGGACGCCGGTCTTCGAGACGATCGCCGCGCGGCTGATCCGCGGCCTCGCGGACCCCGTTTTGTGGCCGGGGCCGGACATCCTCTAGAGTTTGTCTCGTCGCCACGGCGGCACGCGGACGTAGCGCAGCTGGTAGCGCATCACCTTGCCAAGGTGAGGGTCGCGGGTTCGAATCCCGTCGTCCGCTCCACCCACTTTCCCGCGGCTACGCCGCGCAGGAAAGCTCCTGATCTAGACTTTCCGGCATGAAAGCCATCGCGCTCGACGAGTTCGGCGACGCCGACGTCCTGCAGCTGCGTGACCTCCCCGACCCGCACGTCGGTCCGGATTCGGTCCGCATCCGCGTCCGCGCCGCCGGCGTCAACCCCGTCGACGCGGGCATCCGGGCGGGCGCCCTCCGGCCGGCCTATCCGCACCACACCCCGCTCGTCCCGGGCTGGGACGTGGCGGGCGTCGTCGACACCGTCGGCCCCGCGGTCACCCGGTTCAAGCCCGGCGACGAGGTGATGGCCTACGCCCGCAAGGACACCGTGCAGCACGGCACCTACGCCGAGCTGGTCACCGTGGCCGAGCCGGCCGTGGCGCACAAGCCCGCCGCGCTGACCTTCCCGCAGGCCGGCGGGCTGCCCCTGGCCGGGCTCACGGCCTACCAGGCGCTGGCCGCCCTGCGCGTCGGCCCCGGCGACGTCGTCCTCGTCCACGCGGCGGCCGGCGGCGTCGGCCACCTCGCGGTCCAGATCGCCCGCGCCCTGGGCGCCGCCCGCGTCATCGGCACGGCCTCCGCCGCCAACCACGACTTCCTGCGCGGGCTCGGCTGCGAGCCCATCCCCTACGGCGACACGCTGCCCGGGGACCTCGCCGACCTGATCGGCGGCGACGGCCGCGCCGACGCCGCCCTCGACCTGGTCGGCGGCGCGGCCCTCAAGCAGTCCGCGAGCCTGGTCCGCAGCACCGCCCGCCACGCGTCGATCGTCGACCCCGCGGTGAAGGAGCAGGGTGGCCGCTACGTCTTCGTCCGCCCCGACGGCCTCATGCTCGAGGGCCTGGCCGATCTCGCCATCGTGGGCAAGCTGCGCGTCGAGGTCGCGCGCGAGGTGCCACTCGCCCGCGCCGCCGAGGCCCACCGCCTGATCGAGCAGCGGCACGTGCGCGGCAAGATCGTGCTCACGGTCTGAGGCGCTGCCGCCGGCCGCCGCGACGGTCTCCGGGGCGGTGCGCGCCTTCCCGGCACGAACACCTCCGCCTCGGCCGAACGGACGAAGCGGTTGCGTCACGCCGCCTGTGGACGGTCGCCGGAAGGGTCCGTCCTCAGTGAACATTGGGCGACGGAAGGGCCGGGCGGCGCGGGGCCGTCCTACCGTGCGGTCATGCGACGTACCTTCCGGCCCGCCGTTGCGGCGGCAGCATTGATCGGCGTTGTCTCCACCGGCGTCGGCGCGGCACCGGCCCGGGCGGCCGCGCCCGCCAAGGTCTACACCCAGCTGAACGGCGACGGCAGCGGCACCTATTACCTCCACTTCGAGGCGGCCGCCGGCACCCGGAACACCCCGGTGTTCACGCGCTCCGGCACCACTCTGATCGTCGACGACCGGGTTCCCCTCAAGGCGGGCGCCGGGTGCGTCGCGGTCAAGGGCGACAGCACCAAGGTGCGGTGCACGCGCCCGCTCTGGTACGACATCATCGCGGCCCTCGGCGACGGCAACGACACGCTCACCAACAAGATCCGCGTACGGTTCTGGGGCAGCGGCGGCGCGGGCACCGACACCCTGTACGGGGGCCCCGGGATCGACCTCTTCCACGGCGACGGCGGCAATGACACCCTGTACGGCGGAGCCGGCGACGATCAACTGCTCGGCGGCGCCGGCGTCGACCACGTCTGGGGCGGCACCGGCAACGACGGGCTGGTCGGCAACGAGAACACCGACTACCTGCACGGTCAGAGCGGTGCCGACTACCTGGTCGGCACGGCGGGCAACGACTTCCTCTACGGCGAGGACGGCCCCGACAACCTCGAGGGCGGCAGCGGCAACGACAAGCTCTACGGCGGTGACGGCGCCGACCTGCTGCGTTCCCGCCCCTACCCCGGGATGGCCGACTCGGACTACTACTCCGGCGGCCTCGGGACCGACACGGTGACCTTCGCGGACCAGGCCGGCCCGGTCACCGCGGACGCCGACGGGGTCAAGGGTGACGACGGCGTGAGCGGCGAGCGCGACACCGTCGACGTCGACGTCAACGTGCTGGTCGGCGGGTCCGGCGACGACCGGCTCAGCGGCGTGTACGGCCGGCAGGTGCAGCTTTTCGGCGGCCGCGGCGACGACACCCTCCGCATCACCGGCACCAACACCGGCGCGTCCCGCCCCAACCTTCTCGACGGCGGCGCCAACCGCACCGCCGCCGGGGATCTCTGCAGCACCGTCGCCCCGAAGGCCGACACCCGGCTCGACTGCGAGCGCTGACCCCGCGCCGGCGACAGTTCCTCGGGCAGCGGGGCCGTGGTGAGCAGGGTCAGGGGCGCACCTTGACCGCGGCGCTCGTGGCCCGGCCGTCCAGGTGGCCGGCGAGCCGGGCGACGACGGTGACGGTCAGCTTCTTGCCGCGCATCGCGGTGGTCAGCTTGAGGGTCCTGCCGGTCGCGCCCTTGACGAGCGTGCCGTTCAGGCGCCACTCGTACGCGTACGAGGTGACCTTGGGCGACCAGGTCCCGGCCGTCGCGGTGACCGTGCGGCCGGCCCGGGGCGTGCCCGTGATCGCCGGCTTCCTGGTCGCCTTGGCCGCTGCCGCCTTGGCCACCGCGGCGGTCGAGGCGGAGGTCGCCGTGGCGGTCGTGGCGCCGGTACGCGCGGCGGTGACCGTCACCGTGAGCTTCTTGCCCGCCAGCGACGCCGGGATCACATAGGTCGCGGCGGTCGCGCCCTTGATCGCGGTGCCGTTCGCCTTCCACTGGTACTTGACCGAGGTGGCCGCCGGCGACCACGTGCCGGGCGTGGCCGTGACCTTGCCGCCGACCCGGGCGGTGCCGGTGATCGCGGGTGCCTTCGTGAGCTTGAGCGCCGGCGGCGGGCCGACGAGCAGGCTGATCGTGCCCGCGAGCCCGCCGGTGGCGCCGGAGTGCCGGGTGACCGTGGCCGCGCCCGGCTTCGCCGTGGTGAGGTCGGCCGTGACGGTCGACGACGTCAGATCGGCGGCGACCGACTTCACCTGCGCCGTGACCGCCTTGCCGCCGGCGTCCGTGATCGTGATCCTGTCGGCCGGGTGCAGTTCCGTGCCGCCGACGGTGAAGGTCCGGACCGCTCCGGCGGCGACCTGGCTCGGCTGGATCGACCGCAGCAGCCCGGTGCGCTTCTCGACCGTGAAGGCGTAGACCGCGGTCAGCTCGGAGCGCGCCCCGGAAGCGGTCACCGCGCGCACCGACAGGTGGTGCTCACCGGTCGTCGCCGGCGTCCAGTCGAGCGTCGCGCTGCCGTCCGCCCGCGCGGGCAGCGTGGCCGTGGGCGCGGAGTCGAAGGAGTACTCGTACGCCGTCGTCCCGCCCAGGCGCGGCGTGATGGTGAACGTGCCCGGGGCGAACCGGCCGGCGCTGTCGTCCGGGAAGTCCTCCGACGTGACGAGCGGCCGGTCGGAGGCCGTCCACTGCCGGATGTTGCTGTCCGAGCTGACCCCGGCGGCGTTCACGGCGTGGACGACCACGCTGTGCTGGCCGCGCCCGGCCACCGAGTAGACGAAGGTGGCGCTGCGGTCCGCCCCCGCGGCGACGACCTGCCGGGTCGACTCGTCCCGGTCGAGGACCGCGACGTACTCCTTGACGCCGGGCAGGGCCGAGACCGCCCGGAAGCTGATCGGCATGTTGACGCCGACGCCGCCCGTCTGCGTGATCAGCGGCCACACGCCGCCGACGGCCACCCGGAAGACGCGCGGCTCGGAGAGGACGCCGTCCGCGGTGCGGGTCCGGACGTACAGGAACTCGAACTTGCCGGGGATCATCCAGTCGAGCTCGGCGGTGCCGTCCGCGCGCGCCGGGACGACGACCTCGGGCAGCCCGGACGGTGCGAAGACGTACTCGGTGACGCCCGCCCGGCGCGGCTGGAAGCTGTAGTGCAGCTCCATGCCGAGGGTCAGGTCCTCGACGGGCCCGGTCACCGTCGGCCCGTTGTCGACGAAGAAGTCGTACGTGCTGGTGGCGCTCGTCGTGCCGTCCCGCTCGACGCTGCGCGCGAAGAGCGTGAGCCACCCGGCCCGCGGCGGCGCGATCGTCACCGTGGCGTCGTCCCGCTCATCGGCGGCGGCCCGCCCGGACGGCCCGCCGTCGATCCACCAGTCGATCCACTCGGTGTCCTCAGTCCACGACTGGAGGTCGAACTCGCCGGGCACCCCGACGTTGTAGTCGAGGTTCACCTGCGTCGACGGGTATGCCGAGGAGAACACGTCCGGCCCGCGCACCTCGGCCCCGGCGCCGGCCGCGAACCCGATCGCCGCCCCGCAAGCCACCACCGCCGCCGCCGCCAGTGAGACAATTCGCCGCATCGCACGCCCCCGCATGTTGATCAATGGTCGGAAGAGGATCGCACGTCCCCGTCGCGGCGGGGGAGCAGGGTCGGGCGTTGCGCTCGTCCCCCCTGCGAGCTACCGCGAGGTGTCCGCGCTCGGGTGACCCGGGGGCGGGACCCCGGCCGCTACTCTTCCCCGGTGATCGATTCCCGGCGGTTGCCCGTCCTGGTCCGGGACGCGCCGCTCGCCCTTTTCATTCTTCTCGCGGCGTTCGTCCCGGCCTTGCATCCGTACACCACGCAGGTCGGTGACCTGCCCGACCGGCCGTACGAGCTGCTGACCGTCGCGGTCGTCCTGCTCGAGTGCCTGCCCCTGGCCGTACGCCGGAGGTGGCCCGCCCTCAGCCTCGCGCTCGTGGTCGCGGGTTTCGCCGTGGACCAGCTGCGGGCCTATCACACCGCCGGGGGCTGGGCGCTGCCGATCGCCCTGGTGAGCGCAAGTGTCCACATCGGCCACCGGCGGCGCACGGTGATGGCGCTGCTGACCCTGGCGTACGTGCCGGTGGCGCTCGGGCTCGACCGGCTCGGCTCCGCCGAGGGCGTGCTCGGGTTCGTGACGTTCTACCTGGTGATGGCGCTGGCGTGGGGCATCGGCTCGTGGGTGCGGCAGACCCGGCTGGCGGAGGCGGAGCGGCGGCTGCGGGTGGCGGAGGCCACGCGCACGGCCGAGCGGACCCGGATCGCGCGGGAGCTGCACGACGTCGTGACGCACCATGTCACGGCGATGGTGGTGCAGGCCGAGGCGGCGCGGTACCTGACGGCCGTACCGGAGAAGCTGGACGACACCCTCAGTGCGGTGACCGACACGGGCCGCCGGGCCATCGCCGACCTGCGGCAGCTGCTCGACCTGCTCAACCCCGATCCGGGTACGGAGACCCGCGCCCCCTCCGCCGGCGACCTGCCCGCGCTCGTGGAGCAGACGCGCCGCGCCGGGCAGCCGGTCGAGTTCAGCGAGGAGGGCGTACGCCCGGAGAGCGCCGGCAGCACCGAGCTCACCGCGTTCCGGGTCGTGCAGGAGGCGCTCACGAACGCGCTCAAGTACGACCACGGGGGCCGCACCACGGTCCGCGTGCGGCACAGCCCGAAGGAGCTGACCGTGGAGGTCACCACCGACGGGACCGGCTCCGGGGCCGCGTCGCCGGGCGGCAGCGGGCGCGGGCTCGCCGGGCTGCGCGAGCGCGTGGAGGCGCTGGGCGGCGAGTTCGGCGCCGGCCGGCGGCCGAACGGCGGCTTCGAGGTGCGTGCGAGGATCCCGGCGTGAGCGATCTCATCCGGGTCCTGGTGGCCGACGACCAGGCCCTCATCCGCACCGGCTTCGCCACGATCATCGACGCCCAGCCCGACATGGAGATCGTCGGCGAGTGCGGCGACGGCCGCGCCGCCGTCGACCTCGCCGGCAAGCTGCACCCCGACGTGGTCGTCATGGACGTCCGCATGCCGGTGCTCGACGGCATCGAGGCCACCCGCCACCTCGCCGGGGCGGGGGTCACCGATCCCGTCAAGGTGCTGGTGGTCACCACCTTCAACCTCGACGAGTACGTGTACGAGGCCCTGCGCGCCGGAGCCAGCGGCTTCCTCCTCAAGGACGCCCCGCCCGCGCAGCTGCTCCACGGCATCCGCACCGTGGCGACCGGCGCCGCGCTGCTCGCCCCGGAGGTGACCCGTCAGCTCGTCGGCCGGTACGCGGCCCGGATCCGCCCGGCCGGCGACGGGCCGGGGAACAGCGCCCTGACGGCCCGGGAGCTGGAGGTGCTGCGCCTGATCGCCAACGGCATGTCGAACAGCGAGATCGCCGCGACGCTGGTCATCAGCCAGGAGACCGTCAAGACGTACGTCTCCCGGATCCTCACGAAACTCGACCTGCGCGACCGCGTCCAGGCCGTGGTCTACGCGTACCGCAACGGCCTGGTCACCTGACCGCCTCCGGAGTCCCGCCCACGGCCGCCAGGCTGGACTGCCACAGGCGGCGGGCCCGGGCCGGGTCCGTGGCGCGGCCGGTCGCGGCGAAGGGCGTACGCCAGGCGAAATAGCCCCCCGGCACCAGCGCCCGCGGGTCGGTGGCCAGCCAGACGAGCGTGTCCGCGCCCTCCTCGCTGGAGCGGAACAGGCCGGGCGCAAGCTTGCCCATGCTGAAGGCCGGGCTCCGCCGCCCGAAGCCGCTGCGGATCAGCCCGGGGAAGAAGCACGTCGCCACGACGCCGAGACCGGTCCAGCGCCGGGCCGCCTCGACGGTCATGAGGATGTTCGCCTGCTTGCTGGCCCCGTACGCGAGCCAGCGGCTGACCTGACGGCGCCCCGGCCGGTCCACGTCGAGCGTGCCCCACGCCTCCGCCAGCGACGACGTCGTCACGACCCGGGCCGGCGCCTCCGCCGTGGCCGCGGCCCGCAGCCGATCCAGCAGCAGATGCGTGAGCAGGAACCCGCCGAGATGGTTGATCTGCACGGTCGCGTCGTGGCCGTCGACGGTGGGCCGGCGCACCGAGGTCAGCAGCCCGGCGTTGTTCGCCAGCACGTGCACGCGCTCGTGCCCGGCCGCGATCCGCGCGCCCGCCGCCCGGACCTCGTCCAGCACCGCGAAGTCGGCCCGATAGGAAGCCGGGGTGCGACCACCCGCCTCCCGCACCCGCGCCACGGCAGCCGCCAGCCGCCGCGGATCCCGCCCGAGCAGCACGACATCGTCCCCCGCCCGGGCGAACGCCAGGCAGGCGGCCAGCCCGATGCCCGAACTCGCCCCCGTCACCACCACAGTCCGCCGCATCCCCCATTGGATCACCGGAACCCGATCGGGTGACGCCTGCCCCGCAGGGCGAGATCAGGGCGTTACCCGGCTGACAGGATCCGGAGATGCGTCCCTCTCTCCTTGTCTTGATCAGGTCGGCCGTGGCCGGTGTGCTGCTCGGCACTGTCGGCCCGGCCGTCCCCGCCGCGGCCGACGACGGCTACCGATCCTCTGTCAGAACCGTCGACGCCGCGACGGCGGCCGCGATGACCGGCGTGTCGTGGCATCGGGGGTGCCCGGTGAGAATCGCGGACCTCCGGCGGGTCCAGCTGACGTACTGGGGCTTCGACCGCGCCCGCCACCGCGGCGAGCTGATCGTCCACGAGGACGTGGCGCGCAGCGTGGCGGACATCTTCCACCGGCTCTACTCGATCCGCTTCCCGATCAGGAAGATGCTGCCCGTCGACCGCTTCGACGCCGACGACAACGCCTCGATGGCCGCCAACAACACCTCGGCCTTCAACTGCCGTCCGATAACCGGCTCGACGACCGGCTTCTCGGTGCACTCGTACGGCAAGGCCATCGACATCAACACGGTGCAGAACCCGTACGTCAAGGGAACCGTCGTGCAGCCGCCGGCCGGCAAGGCGTACACGAACCGCGCCAAGGTCCGCCCCGGCATGATCAAACACGGCGACAAGGTGTGGCGGGCCTTCACGGCGCACGGCTTCACCTGGGGCGGCGACTGGAAGTCACTCAAGGACTACCAGCACTTCGAGTTCCCCGTCTGACAGTCATGCCCGCGCTCCGCCTGCGAGGAGCCGCGGTGACTTCGCGTGGCTCCTCGCAGGCGGGCAACACTTCGGCCGGTGCTCGGCCGGCCGTCAAGCGGCCGAGCACGGCCAGCTCCGCGCCTGATCGGCGGCCGACGAGAGCACCCGGTTCATTGCAAGGTTGTGCGACCATATGAACCGCGCTGTTGTTCCTGCCGGTCGGGCCTCGCCCGACCGACAGGTGCAGCCACGCTGCAACGCAACACGACGGCGGAGTGACCGAAATAATGCAAAGCCTCGCCGTCATGCTCATCGCTGTCGCCGTCGGGACAGTCACGCTTTGCGTGCCGCTCGCGTTGGCAGTGGCGCTTTTCGACCGCGACCGGGATCGACGTGCCGACGCGCGCAAAGCGTTGAATCTCCTTCTACGGTTCTTGAAGGATGTCCTTCGCTAGGAGCTGAAGCTGCTGGCGCCCGACCGAAGCGCGGCCCGGCATGGGATGTAGCCGGGCCGCACTCCCCTCGCCCGGCAGCCCATGTCCAGCTATGCGCTGGGTTCCAGGTTCGTCAAGAACGCAAGAACTCTGCCGAATCTCCCAGTGAAGGTTCACTGAGTGAGGATTGGCGATGACCAGGTCGCTGTGGCGCTGCGATGACCAGAGGCACGAGGGCAATCCGAACCTGCCTCCCAGCGCCTTCACGGTCTCTGCCGCTCAGCTGGAGCGCGACCCACTTCAAGTGTTGGAGTGTCGCACCTGCCGAGCGCGCCGGCTGGCGAAGAGCAGACGCGCGGGCGAGGCGAAGGCGAAGCGTGGCGACCGCTGGTGGCGCCTTCAACCCGACAGCACCCGCGAGACGGACTTCGTCTTCCGACTGGAATTTGATGCCGCGATGAGCGACAGTGACTTGAGTGGGGCGGGCAGACTCTTGTCCAGGGCAGCCAAATCGTTGACGCTTACCACCATGGCGCGCCAGGATCGCGATCGGGCCGAGGCGCTTCTCGATGACTGCCGACTCCGTCTGCGCGCTGCGAGGAAGAATCGTCGCGGGGCCGCATCGGTTGGCACATCCCGGTCTGCCTCGGAGGCCGGTGGCACTCGTCACCAGAGCGCCGGAAAACCGACAACCGTGCAGCAACGGAAATGTGCCCAATGCGGCCGCCTTTACCGGCCGCCGCGGGGGGATTCGGGCCGGCTCTGCTGCGAAGTCTGCCACCGGGCGCCCGGCGAATCTGTGCGCGCCGTATCGGGCGGGCTGCCGACGCTCGGCCGACGCTGACCTCCGGTCAAGGGGTAGAAGGCCATGACCCGCCCCGAGCTGCGCGGGAAACACGTCCTCGTGCCCGGCATGCGCTGGCGCGGCGCCGTTGCCCTAGCCGAGCGCGTCGGACAGGGCCGTGGTGGCCGGTGAGGTCACCGCGGCCGGGCGGTCGCGCAGCACGTCCCACGCCGCCTTGCCGCTCGCGAAGTAGTCCCGCACCCACTTCTCCGCGAGCAGCCGCGCCCCGCAGCCCGTGCAGTCCGCCTTCACGCCGTCCACGTCCAGGTCGAGCTGCCGGCACACGGTCACCGCCCGGGACAGGTGATAGGCCTGCGTGACGATCAGCGCCGACCGCACGCCGTAGACGTCACGGGCGCGGCGGCAGCTGTCGTACGTGTCGAGGCCGTGCGGGTCGGCCACCACCCGCGCCGGATCGATGCCCAGTTCCCCGGTCAGATAGCCGGTCATCGCGGCGGTCTCGTCGCCCGACTCCCCGCCGCCGTCGCCCGACACCAGGATCGCCCGGGCCCGGCCGCCGGTCACCAGCGCCGCGGCGGTGCGCAGCCGGCCGGCGAGACGCGCTTCGGGCGTACGCCGGTCCGCCCCCACCTGCGTCCCCAGCACGATCACCACGTCCCTGGCCGGCGCGTCCGCGGCGTCGTGGACGTGGCCCCACGCGGCGCCGGTCGTCCACAGCCACGGCACGCTGACCAGCACCACCAGGGCCATCACCGCGAGAATCAGTCGGCGACGCACGCGCCGGGTCACCCGCACGAGAGCAGCCCGGCGCGGTCCTTGACACGCAGGACGTGGCTGGCGGCGTCCTTCAGGCGCAGGGCGAAATCCTCGTCCTTGCCCGCCCGCTCGGTCAGCGCCTCCGCCATCGGCTTCGCGTCCTCGGGCCGGATCGTCAGGGCGAGGTCGCCGCCGGCCGCGATGAAGCGGACCGCGCGCTCGCCGACCGGGGCGATGGCGGCGGCGTCCGCGGCGCCCAGGTCGTCGGACATGACCAGGCCCCGGAAGCCGAGCTTCTCGCGGAGGAGACCGGTGATGATCGGCTCCGAGTAGGCGGCGATCGTCTCCTGGTCGAGCCGCGGGTAGCGGGCCGAGGACATCATCACCGCGGCGGAGCCGGCCTCGATGCCCGCGCGGAACGGCTCGAGGTAGGGGTCGTCCGCGGTGGTGTGGGCGTCGATGACGTCGGCGGTCACGTCGGTGTTCGCGCGCACGCGGCCCAGCCCCGGGAAGTGCTTGAGGACCGTGAGCACGCCCGCGTCCTGGGAGGCGGGGACGGCCGTGCGGATGGCCGCCGCGACCTTGGCGGGCTGGGAGCCGTACTGCCGGCGGAAGGCGCCGATGGGCGGGTTGGCCTCGGCGATGTCGGCGGGCACGGTGTCGGCGACCGGGGCCAGGTTGAGGGTGATGCCGATGGCGGCCAGGCGGCGGGCGCTGCCGCTGACCGTGTCGCGCAGCTCGGTGGCGGAGCGGGCGCCCAGGCGCTGCGCCGACGGCAGGATCGGGAAGTCGTCGCCCTTGAGGGTCTGGACGCTGCCGCCCTCCTGGTCCAGCGAGACGAGCGGCGGGACCGCCCCTCCCGACCTGGTCAGGGCCGCGATGTCGGCGCGCAGGGCGGTGGCGGAGCGGGTGCTGCGGCCGGCCAGGAAGACGCCGCCGAGGTGCAGGCGGGTGAGGTCGCCCGTGATCTCCCGCGGGGCGGCGACGGGGGTGCCGATCATCAGCACCTGACCGGCCTGCTCGGGCACCGACATGCCGCCCAGGATCCGGCCCACGCAGTCCGGCGCGGCCGAGGACGGCGTCAAGGACGGCGAAGGTGACGAAACGGGCGAGGGGACGGCCGAAGGAGCAGCCGCCGGGGCGGCGGCGCGCGGCGAGCACGCCCCGGCCAGCAGCAGGACGGGGACGGCCAGAAGGCGAAGGACGGGACGCATCGCCCGCAACGCTATCCGACGCCCGCGACGACACCGGATCTTGAACTTCTCTCAACCCGGCGCACACCCCGCCGATGAGGCGGTCCTTCGCATCAACGGAAGGACCCATCGATGCGCCGCTTGTTGCTCGCCGCAGCCGTCCTCGTCGCCCTCCCGGCGGCCCTCCCCGCACCGGCCCTCGCCGCCCCGGCGAACAAGCCGCTGCCGCACACCGTCGGCGGCTACGTGCCGGCCGCCGGGCGTACGGTGCCGAAGGTCCGGGCGCTCGATGTGCTCCCGGACAGCGTCGACCTGCGGGCCGACGCCCCGGCCCCGGGCGACCAGGGGCAGATCGGCGCCTGCGTGGCCTGGACCGTCGGCTACAGCATCATGGGCTACTGGGCCAAGCACACCGGCGGCGCCGGCGCCCCGTACGCGCCGCTCTTCCTCTACATGCGCAACGTCGCCAAGGGCGGGGCGCCGTCCGCCGGGCTGGTCCCCGACTACGTGCTCGCCAACGCGCAGTCCGCGGGCATCGACACGCAGGACGACTACTGGCAGGGCACCACCAACTGGCAGGACGCCCCGAGCCAGGCGCAGATCGACAACGCGAAGAACTACCGGGTCAGCGGCTGGACGCGCCTCTTCAACGGCGCCAACCAGGGCGCCGGCGCGCAGGCCGCGGTCATGCAGTCGCTGGCGTCGGGCAACCCGGTGGCGCTGGGCATCCCGGTGTTCCGCGACTTCATGTACCTGCGGCAGCACTCGCTCTACACGACCACGACCGGCACGAACCTGGGCGGTCACATGATCGCCGTGTACGGCTACGACGCCCAGGGCGTCTACATCCGCAACTCGTGGGGCACCGGCTGGGGCAACGGCGGCGACGCGAAGCTCTCGTGGGCGTTCGTGACCAAGGCGGCCACCGGCGCGTACGCGGTCAGCGGCGTCACCACCCCGGCGCAGCCCACCGTCCCGATGCCCTCGGTGGCGGCCCTGTCGACGACCAAGGCGCCCGCGGGCACGTCGGTGACGATCACCGGGTCGAGCCTGGCGAGCGTGACGTCGGTCAAGTTCGGCGGCACCGAGGCGACGTTCCAGCCTCTGGTCGCCAACGGCGTCACCAAGCTGGTCGCCACCGCCCCGGCGCACGCCACGGGCCTCGTCGACGTCACGGTCACCAACGCGGCGGGCACCAGCGCGGCGGTCAAGACCAGCAAGTTCACGTACGTCCCGCCGGCGCCCGGCATCACCCGCCTCGACCCGGCGACCGTCACGGTCCTCGGCGGCCAGCCGGTCACCCTCGCGGGCTCCGACCTCGCCGGCGTCACCTCCGTCAAGGTGGGCACGGTCACCGCCCCGGCCACCAAGGTGACGGCGACATCGCTGACCTTCGCCGCCCCGGTTCGCCCGGCGGGCACCTACCCCGTCACGGTCACCAACGCGTGGGGCACCTCCAACCCCGCGGGCCAGCTCACGTACGTGCTCCCGCCCGCACCCGTCATCACGACGGTCACCCCGGCGAGCGGCCTCACCTACAAGTCCACGGCCGTGACCCTCACCGGCACCGACTTCGCCGGGGCGACGAAGATGACGCTCGACGGGCGTACCGTCGGCTTCACCAAGGTCTCCCCCACCCAGCTCAAGCTGACCCTCCCGGCCCACGCCGCGGGCGACGGCGCCCTGCAGGTCACCACCCCGGGCGGCACCAGCACCGCCGGCACGTTCACCTGGACGGCCCCGCCGGTCCCGGTCGTCACGGACATCGCCCCGGCCGGCGGCCTCACCTACGTCCGCACCCCGGTCGTCGTCACCGGCACCGGCTTCACCGACAGCACCAAGGTCACCCTCGCCGGCGTCACCGTCCCCTACACCAAGGTCTCGGACACCCAGCTCAAGCTGACCCTCCCGACCCGCGCCGCCGGCCCCGCCGACCTGCGGATCACCACCCCGGGCGGCACCTCCGCGGCGGGCACGCCCTTCACCTACGAGGCGCCGCCCGTCCCGGAGATCACCGGCCTGAGCGTGACAACCGCCTCCACCAAGTCGGCCACCACCGTCACCGTCACGGGCACCGGCCTGACCGGAGCGTCCAAGGTCCTGGTCGGCACGGCGTCCGTCGGCTTCACCAAGCTCTCCGACACCCAGCTCCGCGTGACGATCCCGCCGCGCGCCGCCACGACCACGACCATCGCGGTGGTCACCCCGGGCGGCACCAGCGCGGGCGTGCCCCTCACCTTCGCCTGACCCGGGTACGGGATCAGCGGCGGCCGTCCAGGGTGTGTGGCGGCCGCCGCTCCGCGTCCCGCGCCGGTCGCCCGTCCCCGCCAGGCTCGGCCGCCGCTAGCCGTCGAACTCATCCAGCCGGGCGGCAACCTTGTCCGCGTCCGGATGGCGCAGGTCGCGGAAGATCTCGAAGGCCTCCCGCCAGGCCCGGGCCGCTGCTGCGGGGCGGCCGAGGGCGCGGTGGTTGTCGCCGACGCACGTGAGAACGTCCGCCTCGTGCCAGCGGTCGCCGATCTCCCGGAAGAGCACGAGCGATCGTTCCCGGTACCGCAGGGCCTCCTCGTGCCGGCCGCAGAGCTGCTCGATGTGGCCCCGGCTGTCGAGCGCGGCGGCCATCCCGGAGCGGTACCCGGCGGCGGTGCAGTGGGTGAGCGCCTCGGCACACAACCGCCGCGCCTCCTCGTACTCACCGAGCTGGGCCCGGTAGAAGCCGAGCGCGTTGAGCGACGCGCCGATGCCGGCCTGGTGCCCGACGGAACGGTAGCGCTCGAGGCTCTCCGCGGCATCGCGGACCGCCGAGCGGAAGTCGCCGGCGTACTGGTACGTCAGGGCCCGGCCGAGCTGGGTGCGAGCCGCTCCGGGCAGGTCACCGAGCTCCTCGAAGAGCCGGGTCGCCCGGCCGAAGCTCGCGTACGCCTCCGGATCGCCCAGGCCGCGCTGAGCCCGCGCCAGGCAGCGCAGCGACTCGGCCTCGGCCGCGTGGTCGCCGAGCCGATGCGCGGCCCCGATCGCGGCCCGGAAGCAGGTGACAGCGTCCTCCCAGTGACCGCGCCGGTCGAGGAACTCGGTCAGAGACCAGGGCAGCTGCCAGGTGTGCCGGTCCCGGCCCGTGGCCGCGGCGATCGCGGCCGCGGCGAGCAGCGCCGGCAACTCCCGCTCGAACCAGGCCGAGGCCTCCGCCAGCGTGGCCGGCGCGGCGACTGTCACCCCGGCGACCGGCGATGCGGGCGGCGGACGCAGCGGCGCCCGGACCGGATTGATCACCAGCGCCGCCGCGTAGGCCGTGAGCAGGTAGTGGTCCAGCAGCCGGCCGATCGCCCCGGCCCGGTCGGCGGCGCTGTCGTGCTGGTGTGCGAGGCCGTACGCGTACACCCGGAGCAGGTCGTGGGCCGCGTACCGGCCCGGCGCGGGTTCGCTGAGCAGTTCCGCATCCCGCAGCTCCCCGATCAGCCGCGCCGTGTCGGCCACGGGCAGGCCGGCTGCGCTCGCGGCGGCGAGCAGCCCGAACTCCGCCACCGGATGCAGGCCCAGCAGCCGGAACAGCCGGGCAGCCGCCCCACTGACCTGCCGGTACGACCAAGAGAAGGCAGCGCTCAGCTCGCCCGAACCGTCCGTCGCCAGCGCGCCCGGACTGCCGCGCAACTCCGTCGCCAGCGCGCTCAATCCCAGCTCCGGCCGGATCGCGGCCCGGGCGGCGACAACGGCCAGGGCGAGCGGCAGGTTCGCGCAGCTCGCCACGATCTCGCCGACCGCGGCCGGCTCGGCGGCCACCCGATCCGCGCCGAGCCGGGCCTCGATCAGCTCCGTCGCCTCGGCGGTGCTCACGGGACCCACGCGGACGGGATGGGCGCCCGCGACCACCAGCGGGGCCAGGGCGGGCCGGCTGGTGATCAGGACCAGGCTTCCCGGCGTGCCGGGCAGCAATGGGCGCACCTGGCCCGCGTCCCGGGCGTTGTCGAGCAACAGCAGGACCCGGCGGCCGGAGAGGACCGTCCGCAGCAGTGCCGAGCGCCCGTCCACGTCGACCGGCATCCGCTGCGGCGGGACACCCACCGCGGTCAGCAGGGACCGGAGGCCGTCCGCCACGTCCAGCGGGCCGGCGTGCGGCTCGTACCCGCGCAGGTCCAGGTGGAGCTGGCCGTCCGGGAAGCGGTCGCGGGCCCGGTGCGCCCAGTGCAGGGCGAGGGTGGTCTTGCCCGCCCCGGCCGTGCCGAAGAGGGCGGCGACGACCGGCCCGGTCGGCTGCCGGGTCCGGTCCAGCAACCCGTCGAGGAACGCCAGCTGCCGGCTCCGGCCCCGGAAGCCGGCGAGGCCGGCCGGCAGCTGGCGGGGCACCGCGTCGTCCCGGCCCGCGCCGAGCCGGGGCAGCAGGGCGCCGGCGTCGCGGTCGAGCACGGCACGCTGCAGGCGACGCAGCTCCTCGCCGGGCTCCACGCCGAGCTCCCGGGCGAGGGCGTCGCGGGCGTCCCGATAGGCGGTCAGCGCTCCGCTCGTGTCCCCGGACCCGTACCGGGCGCGCATCAGCTGGGCATGCGTCCGCTCGCGCAGCGGCTCCTCCGCCAGCAGCGCGGTGGTCTCCATCGCGGCCCGGTCGTAGACGCCGGCGGCCAGCAGGGCCTCGGTGCGGTCGTCGAGGGCGCCGAGCCGTTCCTCGTGCAGCGCCACCCGCCACGCCGTGAGGACCGGGCCTCCGGACACGTCCGCGAGCGCCGGACCCCGCCAGACCGCCAGCGCGTCGTCGTAGGCGGCGAGCGCGGCGTCCAGGACACCCTCGCGGGCCGAGGCGCGTGCGGCGGTCATCCGTTCCCGGAACCAGCGCACGTCGAGCACTTCCGGCGGCACGTCGAGCCGGTAGCCGGGGCCGGTCCGGGCGATGGTCAGCCCCGGCGGCAGGACGCGGCGCAGATTGGCGGCGTACTGCCGCAGATTCGCCGCCGCCGACGCGGGCGGACGGTCGGGCCACAGCTCGTCCACCAGATCGTCGTCGGGCACCACCGTGCCGGCCCGGACCAGCAGCAACGCCAGCGCCGTCCGCTGCTTGCCGGCACCGAGCGCGATCCGGCCACCCGGCCCGTGCACCGTGAGCTCTCCCAGCATCGCCACCCGCACGTCTCCCCCAGACCCCGGCGACCCATCGACGAAGGTATCTGCTATGCGCAGAATATGCGGCCGCGCCGCATGCTCGGCGCATGAGAAAACTGATGAGTGCAGTGCTGGCCGGCGCGATCCTGACGGTCTCCGGCTCGCTTCTTGCGGGGCCGGCCCAGGCCGATCCCGGCACCGCCGACGGGGGCGTCAGTATCCAGGCCTACACGCCGCCGGCGGTGACGATCCGGCTGACCAACAAGGACGGCCGGGACGAGGAGTTCCGGGTGGAGAGCGGCCGGGTCGAGCACCGCTACGAGCGGACGGTCAACGGCACCTGGACAGGCTGGCTGGGCCTGGGGAGCCCGGCGGTGACCGGCGGCATCAGCGGCGCCGCCAACGCCGACGGCCGGCTGGAGGTCTTCGCACACCGCTCCGGCAACAACGACGCCATCCACATCTACCAGACGGCCCCGAACAGCGGATGGAGCAGCTGGTACAGCCTGAGCGGCGTGATCAGCACCAGCAAGCCAGGCGTCTGGACCCAGGTCAACAGCGGCGGCACGCTGGCGATCGCGGTCTGGGGCCCCGACTCGAGGTACCACTACAAGACCCAGCAGGCGCCCAACTGCTGCTGGACGACCACGTGGAGCTGACGGCCGGAGCACCGGAGGCGTGATCGCGGCCCGGGTCGGCTTGCCGACACCGGGCCTCGTATCTCCCGGGTGGCCGCGGCCATCTTCCTGTGTGGACGCGACCGAGGGGGACGCGTCCAGCCGCCCGCCCGCGGCGCCGGGCGGGCGGCGTCAATTCACGGCGGGAAGGTGCGCACCTTGAAGCGGCACAAGCGCGAGAACTACTACGTGGTCGGTGAGGGGATCCTGACCACGGACGGGAAGACCGGCATCTGCGAGCGCCCGTCGACCGAGGCGTCGCTGCGGAAGTTCCGGTTCTCCCGGGTGGGGCCCAAGGGGGAGGCCGTCGATCCGGGCCTGCTGGAGAAGGTCGCAACGGCGATGACCGCGGCGCCGACCGGGACGCCGCCGGTGCAGCCCGTGGCGGATCCGCCGGTGCCGGCCGGGTTCACCTATCTCGGGCAGTTCGTCGACCACGACCTGACCCTCGACAACACGGCGGCCGCGCTCGGCGACCGGGTGACGGTCAGCGAGCTGCTGCAGGGGCGGTCGCCCGCGCTCGACCTCGACTCGCTCTACGGGCGGGGGCCGGAGGACGCCGACGACGACCGGTTCTACGCGCCGGACAAGCTCAAGCTGCGCGTCGGGATCACCGCGGCGATCGACGGGGCCGGGACCAACATCAACCTCAACGGGTACGACCTGCCGCGCGTCACCCAGGGCTCGACCAAGGCGGAGCGGCAGCGGGCGCTGATCCCCGACGCCCGTAACGACGAGAACCTGGTCGTGGCGCAGACGCACCTGGCGTTCATCCGGTTCCACAACGCCGTCGTCGACCGGCTGGCCGACCAGGGCGTGCCGGGGCAGATCCTGTTCCGCCGGGCGCGCGGGCTCGTGGTGCGGCACTACCAGTGGATGCTGCGCACCGACTTCCTGCCCCGGCTCGTGGATCCCGCGATCGTGGAGGATGTGTTCACGACCGGGCGGAAGTTCTTCGAGATCCCCTACAGCGGCAACGACTCGGGGCCGTACCAGCACAGCAAGTCCGGGGACACGCCCACCATGCCGATCGAGTTCTCCGTGGCGGCGTACAGGCTGGGGCACAGCATGGTCCGGGCCGCGTACGACTGGAACCGCATCTTCGCCGGGCGGGCCGGGACGCTGGCGCTGCTGTTCACCTTCAGCGGCACGTCGGGCAACTTCGATCCGTTCGGGCCGGACCCGTCCGACCCGGAGACCGGCCTGTTCGAGCGGCTGCCCACCAACTGGGCGGTGGACTGGCGCCGGATGTACGACTTCGCGGAGGCGGGCCGGGCCGACCTCGCCCCGCCGGCCGGCGTCAACAACGCCCAGCGGATCGACACCCTGCTGGTCAACCCGCTGTCGACCCTGCCGAAGGGCTCCTTCGGGGGCGTCGGCACCAACCCGCCGCCGATCCAGCTCAACCTGGCCTTCCGCAACCTCGTGCGCGCCAACATGGTCAACCTGGCGAGCGGCCAGCAGTTCGCCAAGTTCCTGGGGCTCGAGCCGCTGACCCGCGAGCAGATCCTGGGCGGCGACCGCGGGGCCGTCCTCGACGCGCTGACCGACGAGGAGAAGACCGCGTTCGCGGAGCGTACGCCGCTGTGGTTCTACGTGCTGCGCGAGGCCGAGCTCAACGGCGGCCGGATGACCGGGGTGGGCGGCCGGATCGTGGCCGAGGTGTTCCACCGGGCGATGGAGGGCAGCCGCATCTCCATCGTGCGCGAGCCGGGCTGGCGGCCGTCGCTCGGGCCGGACGACCGGACGTTCCGGATGGTCGACCTGCTGCTGACCGCGTTCGAGGGGCGCAAGGAGCTGCTGGCGCCGCTCGGCGACGAGGCGCCCGCCGTGCCGGACCCGGCGCCCGCGGCCGACCCCGCGTCCGCGGCCGTGCCCGACCCGGCGACCGCGAACGCGACCGCGCAGAGCTAGCCGTCCGGCGGCCCGGAGCGCTTCCGGGCCGCCCGCGGCCGGTCGTCCGGCGGGCCGGGAGCAACGGCGCTTCCGGCCCGCCGGCATCTACTCGTCGTAGTGGGGCGCGTACCCTCGGAAGGTCTTTGGGGGTGCGGGCCCGGGGTCTGCCATCATGGCCGGGTGCTCGAGTCAGGTCGGATCATCCGCAGCGCTGTCGCCATCGTCGCCGTCGCCGCCTTCGCGGGCTGCTCGTCGGACGACGACCCCCCGGCGCCCGACACCACGGTGAGCGTCGACACCGTCCGCAACGCCCTGCTCAAGGCCGCCGACATCGGCCCCACCTGGGCGGCCCCGCAGGAGTCCGCGGCCCCCAACCAGCTGGTCAGCATCTGCGGCGCCGACACCGCCCCGGCCGGCATCCCGGGCAGCCCGCAGGTGGTCGCCGCACCGCTGTCCGACGAGGGCACCCAGGGCGTGCAGAGCCTGACCCAGTACGGCCTCGTCTACGAGGACGAGGTCAGCGCCACCACCGCCGTGGCCACCCTGCGTGCCGTCGCCGACGCCTGCCCGGCCAGCGCGCAGCGCCCCGCCAAGACCGGCGACCGCGAGGAGCCCGCCTTCACCGAGACGGCGGCCACCTCCAGCCTCGAGCAGGACGCCTGGCTCGGCTTCGTCACCACCCGCAACCGCCAGTACGACAAGGCCCACCCCGCCACCGCGGACACCGCCGTCGCCGTCCTGAGCCGCGCCAACGTCGTCCTCGTCGACCAGTACGCGATCTACCGCCTGGGCAAGTCCGACGCCAGCGCCAACCCCCAGTTCTCCGCCGACTGGCAGAAGCTCGTCGGCACCACCCTCAAGCGCGTCGGCTGAGGCGCGATGCCGTGACGGAGCCGGGAGCCGGCCCCCGTCACAGGGCGAGCGCCTCCTCGTAGGACATCTGCAGCGGCGCGGGGTCGACGGCCAGCAGG
The DNA here is from genome assembly GCF_030757795.1 of Actinoplanes oryzae. GTDB lineage: Bacteria > Actinomycetota > Actinomycetes > Mycobacteriales > Micromonosporaceae > Actinoplanes. The sequence goes on along the minus strand of NZ_JAUQWH010000012.1, from coordinate 18,509 downwards.
TGCAGCAGCTGGTGATGGCGGTCCTCGCCGCGCAGATCCGTGGCGGCCAGGACGGCGGTCAGTTTCGCCTCGTCGACCGGGGCGGCGGCCAGGGGCGCGAAGACCGCGGCGTCCGCTCCGTAGGGGCCGGACGGCACGGTGGCGCCCGGCGGGTAGGTGCGGCCCAGCCCGTCGAAGAGGATCTCGTTGTCGTTCTCGTCCCAGCCTTCCTCGACGATCGACTGCTCGCTCAGGTAGTCGTGCACCGACCGGCCGGCGCGGAAGACGCCGGCGACCAGGAGGTCCGAGTCGATCACGTCGAAGGTCGCGGCCACGGCGTCCGGGGCCCGGGTCAGGAGGCGGGCCAGGGCGGCCGTGTCGGCGTACCCCTCCTGCGGGCGCGGGACCACCGCCCAGCGCCCGGCGGCGACGGCCCGGACCACCGCCTCGCCGCCCGATGCCGTGACGGCCGCGCGGACGTCGCCGAGCTCGCCGGTCGCCAGCACGGTCTGATAGCTGCTGCCCATGGCCGCAGCATAGGTCCTGCCCCGCCGGCCACGACCGCCCGCACCGGACCCAGCCCCCGAGGCGCGGCGCGAGACCTGCGCCGGCCCGATCCCAGCGGCGCGAGACGTGCGCCGGCCCTCACCCCAGCGGCGCGAGAGGTGCGCCGGGCCGATCCCAGCGGCGCTGCGCCGGCCCGGCCCCCAGCCGCGCGGTGGGAGACCCGCGCCGCGATCGGCGGGGCGGGTCGTGAGGGGGGCATCGGCCGTTCGGGGGAACGCCCGGCGATGATCGGGGCGAGTCGGAGATCAACGCCCCTGAATTACCCCTGAGCTGTCGGTTTCCGGCCAGGAACGGACACGTGCCGCCCCTAGGCTCGGCCCCTTCGGACTAGCTCGGGGGAGCGCGTCATGGCTTGGCTGGTGTGTGGACGGTGGACCAAGTGGGTCGTCCTGGGGTTGTGGGTGGTGGTGCTGGCGATCGCCGGGCCGCTGGCCGGGAAGCTCACCGGGGTCCAGAGCAACGACAACGAGGCGTGGTTGCCCGGGGAGGCCGAGGCGACGCAGGTCGCGGACCTGCAGGCGCGCTTCGGGCCGGACGACGTCGCGCCCGCGGTGGTCGTCTACGAGAGCGGGTCGGCGATCACGCCCGCGGACCAGGCCGCCGCGAAGGAGGCCGTCGCGCGGCTGCAGCGGGTGCCGGGCGTCGAGGGCCAGGTGACCGGGCCGGTGCCGGCGCAGGACGGCAGGGCGCTGCAGATCATCGTGCCGGTCAAGTTCGACGAGGACGGCTGGGAGAAGCTCGCCGACGTCGCCGACGACATCAAGGCCGCCGCGGGTACGGGCACCGAGGGGCTGGACATGCACCTCGCCGGCCCGGTGGCGACCGCCGCGGACAGCGCCGAGGCGTTCGAGGGCATCGACGGCACGCTGCTCTACACCACGCTCGCGATCGTGACGATCATCCTGCTGATCACGTACCGGAGCCCGGTGTTGTGGCTGTTGCCCATCGTCTCCGCGGGCGTGGCCCTGATCACGGCACAGGCGGTGATCTACCTGCTCGCCGAGTACGCGGGCCTGGTCGTCAACGCCCAGAGCGCCGGCATCCTGACCGTGCTCGTCTTCGGCGCCGGGACCGACTACGCGCTGCTGCTCGTGGCGCGCTATCGCGAGGAGTTGCGGCGCCACCACGACCGGCACGAGGCGATGGCCCTCGCCCTGCACCGGGCCGGCCCCGCCGTCATCGCCAGCGCCGCCACCGTCGCGATCGGCATGTCCTGCCTGGTCCTCGCCGAGGTCAACTCGACCAGCGGGCTCGGGCCGGTCGCCGCGCTCGGCATCGTCGTCGGGCTGCTCGCGATGATCACGCTGCTGCCGGCGCTGCTCGTGATCTTCGGCCGGTGGATCTTCTGGCCGATCCGGCCGCGCGAGGGCACCCCGGAACCGACGGCGACGGGCCTCTGGGCGCGCCTCGGGACGCGGATCGCGCGCCGGCCACGTACCGTGTGGATCGTCACCGCCCTCGCGCTCGGCGCGATGTCGCTGGGGCTGTTCCAGCTGAAGGCCGACGGGCTGCCGCAGGCCGAGCAGTTCGTCAACACGCCGTCGTCGGTCACCGGCGAGGAGGCGCTCGCCCGGCACTTCCCGGCCGGTCAGGGGCAGCCGCTGGTCGTCATCGGCGCGAGCGGCCAGAGCGCGCAGATCCGCGAGGCGGTCGCCGCCACACCCGGCATCAGCGAGGTCGGGCAGCCCGTGACCAACGGCGACCTCGTCATGTACGAGGCGGTGCTCGCCTCCGCCCCGGACAGCGACGAGGCCATGGCCACCGTCGAGCGCGTCCGCGACGCCGTGCACCCGATCGGCGACGCGCAGGTCGGCGGCATGACGGCCATGACGCTCGACATCAACACCAGCAACTCGCACGACAACCGGCTGATCATTCCGCTCGTACTGCTGGTGGTCCTGGTGATCCTCGGCCTGCTCCTGCGCGCGATCGTCGCGCCGCTGCTGCTGATCGCCACGGTCGTGCTGTCCTTCGCGGCGGCGCTGGGCGTGAGCGCCCTGGTGTTCCGGTACGTCTTCGACTTCGCGGGCGAGGACACGTCGTTCCCGCTCTATGTCTTCGTGTTCCTGGTCGCCCTGGGCATCGACTACAACATTTTCCTGATGACCCGGGTACGCGAGGAGGCCCAGAAGCACGGCACCCGCCGGGGCGCCCTCATCGGCCTCGGGGCGACCGGCGGCGTGATCACGTCGGCGGGCATCGTCCTCGCCGGCACCTTCGCGGCGCTGGGCAGCCTGCCCCTGGTGGCCTTCGCCGAGATCGGCTTCGCGGTGGCCTTCGGCGTGCTGCTCGACACCTTGATCGTACGCTCGGTGCTGGTCACCGCCCTGACCCTCGACCTGGGCCGGGTGATGTGGTGGCCCAGCAGGCTCGCCCGGCGCCCGGAGTCCCCGGTGCCGGTGTCCCCGGCGCCGACGGGCCGCGACCTGGATCCGGCGGTGTGACCCACGGGCCGCGCGGCCGATTCGGTCGCGCGGCCCGTGCCCGGGTCTGCTACACAGATCGACGGCCATCCCTCTCTCTCAAGGAGACCGTCGTGCACCCCTCCCGTCGCTCCCTGCTCCTCGCCGGCGGTGCCGCCGGCGCCGGTCTGCTCCTCGGCGCGTCACCCGCAGCGGCCGCGGACCCCGAGGCCGTCACGCCTCGCGCCGCCCTCGACCGGCTCCTCGCGGGCAACCACCGTTTCGTCACCGGGCACGCCCGGCACCCCCACCAGACCCTCGCCGACCTGCACGAGCTCGCCGCCGGCCAGCACCCGTTCGCGATCACCGTCGGCTGCGCGGACTCCCGGGTGTCCCCGGAGGTCCTCTTCGACCAGGGCCTCGGCGACATCTTCGACAACCGCGTCGCCGGCAACATCGTGGACGACCTGCTCCTGGGCAGCACCGAGTTCGCGGTCGAGGAGTTCGGCACCCCGCTCATCGTGGTCCTCGGCCACGAACGCTGCGGCGCGATCAACGCCACCATCGACGCCATCGAGACCGGCGCCGCCGCCCCGGGCCACATCGGCACGATCGTCGACGCCCTGCGCCCGATCGTCGAGCCGGTCCTGCACCACCCGGGCGACGTCGTCGACAACGCCGTCCGCGCCAACATCCGGGCGCAGGTGAACGCCCTCCTGCACCGCAGCGAGCCGATCGCCACCCACGTCCGCGCGGGCACCCTGCGCGTCGTGGGCGCCCGCTACGACCTCGACACGGGAGCCGTCACCCTGGTCTGACCGGGGCGCCGGTTCGCCGTCTCGGCAGTCCCCGCGCGACCCCGCCGACGAGGCGGCGCGCATCTGGCCGACGCCTGCCACGGCCACGCGGTGCACCGCTTGTGGCGCACCGCGTCCGGGGCGGGCCGCGTCCGTGGCGCACCGCGTCCGGGGCGGGCCGCTCGGGGCGGGCCGCTCGGGGCGGGCCGCTCGGGGCGGGCCGCGTCCGGGGCGCGCCGCTCGGGGCGCGCCGCGTCCGGGTCGGGCAGTCAGGACGCCAGGAGACGGCGGAGCTTCGACGACACCTCCGCCAGGGACCAGTGCAATGCGGTTTCCAAGGAGGTGTCCGCCATCAGTTCGCCGACCAGGCCCCGGCCCAGCCAGTAGCCGCAACGGCCCGGCAGCTCGCCACGCCCGTCGGGGCCGCCGGCGAACCACTCGCGTGCGACCTCCTCCCGGCCCAGCTCGGCCGCCGCCCGCCGCCGCAGCGCCGGTTCCTGCTGCCGGCATCGTGCGAGCCACTCGTGGTAGCCCGGAGCGAACCACAAATGACCACTCGCATCGATGTCGGGCAGCAGACGCGTGGTGACGTGGACTGCCAGCCCTTCCCGGAAGAGGTCGGCGGCGAACCCGTCCGGGGGCCAGTCGCGTGCGGCCCGCCGGAGGTGCTCCACGTGCAGCAGCTCGTGCAGGGCCAGCACGACATCGAACCCCGGCCCGGGCAGATGCTCGACGGCCAGGAAGAGCGTGGGTACGTCGTCCACGCGGGTCGCCCAGCCGTTCGCCTTGCCGAGCCCGGCGAGGACCACCGCGTCGACCGGTCCGGCGTCCGGGAGCAGGCGCCTCAGCAGCTCGTGAGCCTTGCGTACGGCATCGCGGGCGCGCGGCGCCCGGCTGAGCAGTTCCTCGCGCCGGGCCACCAGCCCGGGCAGGGCCTCTCCGGCATCGGCCGGGTCGATCCACGCCTCCACCGAGCGGAAGAGTGCGGCGTGTGGGCCGACGACCTTGTCACGCCATTGAGAGACGAGGCGGTCGCCGGGTTGATCGGGGTCGAGGCCGGCGAAGGGGGTGACGAGGTCGCGGATCATCGGGTTCGGAGGCCGTCCAGTAGGAGGTCGAGGAGGCGGGCGGCCCGGGCGGCGTGGGTGCGGGGGTGGGCGACGGTGACGATGCCGATGAGGGCGGCGGCGATGTCCTCGGCGGTGACGTCGGGGCGGAGTTCTCCCGTCGTACGGCCGGCGTCGAGGAGGGCGTCGATGGCCGCGAGCAGCGCGGCCTGGGTCTCGGCGTGGGCGATCTCGCCCGATTCGATCATGGCGAGCAGGGTGTCGAGCATGCCGCTCTTGGTCGCGATCCAGTCTCCGAAGAGTTCCGCCCAGCGGCGCAGCGCCGCGGGCGGGGGCAGCTCGGCGAGCAGCTCTCGGGCGCCGTCGGTGAGCCGGGTGACCTGGTCGCGGTAGACCGCGTCGACGAGGGACTCGCGGGTCGGGAAGTGCCGGTAGAGCGTGGCGATGCCCACTCCGGCCTCGCGGGCGATCGCGCGCATCGAGGGCTCGGTCTCGGCGGACACGAACACGCGGGTCGCGACCTCGAGGAGCTGGTTGCGGTTGCGGGTGGCGTCCGCACGCTGCTCGCGGGGCTCTGCTGCCGACAAACGGATCACGCTCCGGTTTCTGTGTTACGGTGGCCCACGGAAACGGAGCATAGTCCATTTCCTGCGCCAGAGCGTTTCGCCGAGGAGACACGTGCCCATGCACCAGACCACCACCAGCCGCGCGGTCCAGTTCGAGTCGTTCGGCGGCCCGGAGATGCTGATCCTCCGCGAGGTGCCCGCGCCGCAGGCCGGCCCGGGGCAGATCCGCGTACGCGTCACCGCCGCCGGCCTGAACCCGATGGACTGGTTCATGACCTCCGACGCCGCGACCGCCGCCCGCTTCGGCCTGAGCCTGCCGTGCGGGTTCGGCACCGACTACGCCGGCGTCGTGGACCAGGCCGGCGCCGGGGTGACCGGGTTCGCGCCCGGCGACCGGGTGTTCGGCGGCGCCCTCTCCCGCACGGTCGCCGACCACGTGGTGATCGACGTGGCGGGCACCATCGCGGTGGGCGGCGACGCGCACCACACCCCCGACGGCGTCGACGACCGCACCGCCGCCGGCCTCGCCATCGCGGGATCCACCGCGTCGGCCGCGCTCGCCGTCGTCGCACCCGGCCCGGGCGACACGCTGCTCGTCGGCGGGGCGGGAGGCGGGGTCGGCGTGTTCGCCGTGCAGCTCGCCCGGCTCGCGGGCGCGCGGGTGCTCGGGACCGGATCGGCGGCGTCGGCCGCGGCCCTGCGCGCCCTCGGGGCCGAGCCGGTCACCTACGGCGACGGCCTGGCCGGCCGGGTCCGGGCCCTGGCTCCCGGCGGCGTCACCGCGGCCATGGACCTGCACGGCACGGAGACGGCGCAGGCGGCACGGGAGCTCGGTGTCCCGGACGGGCGCATCACGACCATCGCCACGCAGATCGCCGGGATCACCCCGGCGAACGGCGCGAACGCGGCTCCCGGCGCCCTCGAGGAGATCGCGCGGCTAATAGCGGCGGGACGGCTGCGGGTGCCCATCGCGGCGAGCTTCCCGGTCGAGCGGATCCGGGACGCGGTCGAGCTCCAGGCCGGGCGGCACGTGCACGGCAAGGTCGTCATCGACCTCTAGCCCGCCGGCGAAACCGCAGCCGGCGACGAAGAGCCGGCCGAGGAACGCTCAGCCGGCCAGGAAGAGCCGGCCGACGAACACTCAGCCGGCCAGGAAGAGCCGGCCGACGAACGCTCAGCCGGCCAGAGAAAGCCAGCCGCAGTCGGAGCAGACGTCGAAGCCGCGGAACTGCGCGAGCCGCCGCCGCCCGCAGGTCGGGCACACCACCCGGTAGCGCTCGTGATGGCCGTCCTCGCGGCGAGGCGGGTGCACCACGGTGAAGAACAGGCGCCGCTGCCAGGAGCCGTCGCCGGAGTCCACGGCGACGATGCCGGCACGGCGGCCGACGTCGACGCGGGCGAGCAGGCGGGTGTCGGCGCCGGCCGCGGGCGGGACCAGGAGCAGGCCGGCCACGTCGGCGGGCTTGACGTCCTCGACGCCGGAGATGACGGTGGAGTCGCGGCGTACGCCCTCGCCGCCGAGCGTGCCCACCGGGCCGACGGGCAGGTCCGTGCACCAGGGCGGGCGCGGGCCGAGGTCGGACTGGCCGAGGCGGGTGCGGAAGAGCACCCAGAGGCCCAGGTTGTCCGAGCCGACCAGCCCGACCTTGACGTCGGCGCCGCGGTCGTCGTTGAGGCCGAGCAGCTCCGGGCCCCACTTGGTGACCCGCTGCGCGGCGGCCACCGCGGTGCCGAGTCCCGGGTAGAGCACGTCGGCGACCACCTCGGTGAAGCGCCACAGGCCGCCCCGGGCCACGTCGCCGGCGACCTCGTCGCAGCGGGCCGCCGACCATTCCGAGATGCGGCGCTGCTGGGGCCGGGCGGGCAGCTCGCCCGCGAAGACCCGGCGGCCGCCCGTCGCCGCGGCCACCCCGCGGATCGCCGCCGCCCGCGACCCCGCAGCCGGCCGCACCCGCCCGCCGCCGGCCGGGAACACAGCGGCGGGAGTAACCGGGGACACAGCCGCAGGAGGGGCCGACGGCACAGCGGCAGGAGCGGCTGGAGACACAGCGGCAGGAGCGGCCGGGGACATGGGCGCGCCGGGGATGGGCCAGCTCGGCGGCGGCTCGCCGGCCACCGGCGCGTCGGGCGCGAACCAGGACGGCGGCTCGGGCGAGGTCTCGCGGGGGTCGGGGCGCATTGACACATGCTGGCACCGCCCCCAGGCCGCGGCCACCCGCGCGGCGCACCCGGCCAGGCCCGGAAAGTGGCCCTGACCTGGACCATCCCGCGCCGGGCGAAGCGGGACGAGTACCCCGTTCGGGGGAACATCCGCCCGGCCGCCGGCCGCTTGATCGATGAATTCGCATGTGATATGAGCGCCGGGGCTTCGTACAGTGGGCCGCATGGACGTTGATCTGGGCGTGCTGTCGCCGGCGGAGCAGCATGCGTACCGCCTGCTCGTGCGGCTCGGGGCGGCCGGCGCGGAGGAGCTGTCCGCGCACGACGCGATGCCGCCCGGCGAGGCCGCGACCGTCCTCGAGGCGTTGCGCGTCAAGGGCCTGGCCGGTCCCGGGCCGGTGTTCCACCCGCTGCCGCCCGACGTGGCGCTCGGGGACTCGCTCCTGCGGCGGCAGCAGGAGTTGGAGAACGCGCGGCAGGTGGTCGCCGCGCTGAGCGAGGACTATCGGGCGCACGCGCGCCGGCGGGACGCGGAGCACCTGGTCGAGCTCGTGGTGGGCGCCAAGGCGCTGCGGCAGCGGATCCGGGAGATGCAGGACTCGGCGCGCGAGGAGATCCTGTGGTTCTGCCGCGCGAACCCGCTCGCCATGGCCGGCCCGGAGAACGCGGAGGAGGGCTCGGCCCTGGCCCGCGGCGTGCGCTATCGCGCCATCTACGAGCGGGAGCTGCTCGAGCGGCCCGGCGAGCTGGACAGCATCCTCGAGTCGGTGGCGGCGGGCGAGGAGTCGCGCACGCTGCCCGTGCTGCCCGTCCGGCTGGCGATCGCCGACCGGTCCCTGGCGATCTGCCCGCTCGTGCCGGACGAGTCGCGCGGCGTGGGCGAGCCGACCGCGGCGCTGATCCGGTCGAGCGAGCTGCTCGACGCGCTGGTGGCGCTCTTCGAGAGCTACTGGGAGCGGGCGACGCCGCTGACCACCGACGGCTCGCCGCGTTCGGACCTGCGGGAGTCGGAGGTGCTGCTGCTGTCGCTCTTCGTGTCGGGGATGCCGGACAAGTCGATCGCCACGCACCTCGGCGTGAGCAAGCGCACCGTGCAGCGGCGCATCGACCGGCTGATGGACCTGGCCGGGGTGGACACCCGGACCGGCCTGGCGTTCCAGGCGGCCCGCCGGGGCTGGCTCACCACCCCGGCGGACCTCGGGCCTGTCAGCGTCCCCAGGCGTCGATCACCGTCTGGGTGAGCGTGTTGCCGCCGGTGTCCCGGGCGGTGACCCGCAGCGACACGGGCGTCCGGCCCGGCGTGACGAGCGCGGTGGTGCCGACGACCGCCGCCTGCCGCCATTTCGCGCCGCCGTCGGCCGAGAACTCGACCTTGAGCGAGGCCAGCTTGGCGGTCGGCTTCAGCGTGACGCCGAGCGGGCCCGGCTCGTAGCCGATCCCGAGCAGGTGCGGTTGCTTGCCCTGGGCGGAGGAGAAGCCCCACACCGATTCGGTACGGGTCCCGAACGCCCAGTCGTCCCCGCCCCGCGCCGTGGTCACGGTCAGCCGGTAGCTCGCCTGCCCGGGAGTGGTCGTCACGTCCGCCGTGCCGGTGGGCAGCTCGGCGATCGTCGTACCGTTGCGGGCCAGGGTCGCCGACACGGTGTCGGACGGCTTCGCCGCCTGCACGTGGCCGCTGCCGTCCACGAACATCCCGACGCTGAGGTTGAGCACGTCACCGGTGCGCGTGGAGCCGAGGTCGGCCGGACGTACGACGGGAGCCGCCCACGACTCACGCGACGTCCCCGCCCGGAAGCGGCGCGGCTCGTCGTAGAAGCCGCCCTGCAGCGCGCCGCCGAGCATCATCAGCGGGTACGCGTCGTGCACCTGGTGCTGCCACGTCGTGTCGCCGGTGGTCACCCATTCCTCGCGCGTCGACGGCGTCCGGACCGGCCGGGACTCGTCGAGCGTGTAGTCCTGCCACGGGCGCCAGCCGTACCGCTGCTCGCGCACCCAGTCGAAGCCGCCGTTGTCGGCGTACGTCGTCGTGATCCGTGCGCTGTTCGCGGTCGTCACCTGGTAGACGATCTGGTCGGGGATGCTGCCCGAGGAGACCTGCAGCACGTCGTAGAGGTACGGGCTCGACGGGGTGAGGGTCAGGTCGAGCGTGGACGACAGCTTCGTGAGCAGCCGCTGCCCCTCGTCGTACTTGAGCACCAGCGTGACGATCGGCAGCCGCTCCTCGATCGTGGGGTCGAAGACGGTCCACGTGGTGAAGTCCGCCGGCCGGATCAGCAGCACCGCCGCCGCGCCCGCCTCGGCCGCCGCGCGTACCTGCTCGCTCTCGTCCTGCTCCCAGCTGCCCGAGACGACCACGGCCTTGCCCCGGACGTTCTTCGTCCCCCACTTCACGAGCGGGTAGTGCCGCGTGCCGTCGAAGTACGGCGACAGGCCGAGCAGGTTCGCGTCGATCGCCTGGTTCGTGCGGACCAGCGGCGCGACGAGCTGCCAGCGCGAGGAGAACTCGAACGTCCCCTCGGTCACCTTCTTCGTCGCGGCGACGTTCACCTTCTCGACCGCGCTGAAGTGCATGACGCCGTGCGAGAGCTTCCGGCCCGTGGCGGTCTCCCGGTAGTAGTAATAGTTGAGGACCGCCCGCTGCTCGGACGGCTTCGGCGTTTTGATCACGATCGGCTTGGTCTTGCGCGCGTCGAGGACGACGGTCATGTCGCCGGTGACCTTCACCTCGGGCAGCGCGACGAACCACGCCTGCTCGTCCTGCGGCCGCGAGGTCGAGCTCTCCAGGGTCGCGTCGACGATGTAGGAGCCTTCCTGCAGCTCGTACGTGGCCTGCCCGCCCTGCGAGGTGAGCGTGTCGAAGCGGCTGTCGTCGCCGCGCAGCTCGAGCGCCGGGACCAGGGCCGGCTTGCCGTCGGGGCCGATCGCCTTGACCGTCAGCCGGTGGATCGGGCCGTTGACGACCGCGCCGACGGCCGTGGTGACGCTGACGCCGGCGGCGGTCGCGGTGATCCAGCCGCTGACCTGGCCGGGCGTGGTGGTGTCCACGGTGGCCGTGACGGTCGCCGTGCCGTTGGCGGGGACGGTCACCTTCGTGGCGCTGATCTTGACCTTGGCCGGGACGGCCAGGCTCAGGCCGACCGGCGTGCTGCCGTAGTTCCGGTAGGTGATCGTCTTCGGCTCGGCCGGCTGCTCCCGGAAGTCGAGGATTCCGGTCCCGACGACCTTCTGGGTGGTCGCCCGGGCCAGATCGGTGCGGCCGGCGCCCTGGCCGTAGACGGTGACGTCCGAACCGGTCTTCGCCGTGCTGACCAGCGCCTCCTTGAGCTGCGGGCCGGACCAGTCCGGGTGCTGCTGGGCCAGGATCGCGGCGGCCCCGGCGACGTGCGGCGTGGCCATCGAGGTGCCGGACGCGGCGGTGTAGTAGTCGTCGACCACGGTGCCCATCGCGGTGTCCTTGGCGCGCGCGGCCACGATGTCGACGCCCGGGGCGGTGATCTCCGGCTTGAGGCCCATGTCGCCGAGGCGGGGGCCGCGGCTGGAGAACTCGGCGAGCTTGTCGTCGCGGTCCACCGCGCCGACCGTCAGGGCGTCGGCGGCGGCTCCGGGCGTACCGACGGTGGACTCGCCCCCGTCGTTGCCGGCGGCGACGACGAAGAGGGCGCCGCTCGACTCGCTGAGCTCGTCGACCGCGAGGCTCATGGGGTCGAGGCCGTCGGTGGCGCCGCCGCCCAGGCTCATGTTGACGACCTTGGCGCCCGCGGCCACGGCCCACTGCATGCCCGCGATGATCTCGGACTCCTGGCCGTAGCCGTCGTCGCCGAGCACCTTGCCGATCAGCAGGTCGGCACCGTACGCGACGCCCTTGCGCGAGCTGTTCGACGCGGCGCCGGTGCCCGCCACGGTCGCCGCGACGTGCGTGCCGTGGCCGAAGCGGTCCACGGTGTCCGGGCTCGTGCTGAAGTTGGCCGCCTCGGCGATCTTCCCGGCCAGGTCGGGGTGCGTCGCGTCGACACCGGTGTCGAGGACGGCCACCTTGACGCCGCGCCCGTCGAGCCCCTGCTGCCAGGCGGTGGGGGCGCCGATCTGGGCGGTGCTGCGGTCGAGGACGGCCCGGACCTTGCCGTCGAGATAGATCGTCCGGCCCGTGCTGCGGGCCGTGCCCTCCCGCTGCCACCAGGCGGCCAGCTCGGTCTTCGCGGGCTCGACCGGCGTGAACCCGAGACCGCCCGTACGGGCCGTCGCGCTCGCGCTCCTGACGATCAGCGGCAGCGTGGCGGAGTCCGCGTCGCCGTAGCCCTCGGCCAGCAGGTGCTCGACGTCGAACAGCTCGGCGTCGACGCGGCCGGCCTGGAGCAGCGGGATGGCGTCGGCCGGGACGACCCGCAGGCCGCCGTCGCCCTCGAAGGTGTGGAACGTGATCCGCTCCCGCCCCGGCGCCGGGGTGACCGCGACGGCGGCCTTCCCGCCCGCGGGCGTCACGCGCACCTGGTCGCCGGTGACCAGAGTGATCGTCCCGGCCGGGGCGGGCTTGTCGGTCGCCGGCGCGACATCCTTGCCTGTCGCCGGTGCGGCATCGAGGGGGCCCGCGACGGCGGGAGCCGGTATCGCGGCGGCGCCGATCAGGACGCCGGCTAGCAGTCGGCCGAGCATAGGGACTCCTTCATGCGTGGTTCACTGCCACGCATCATGGGGTCCCCGAATTGACATCCATGTTTCGTCTCGCTGGTCACAAGTAGCCATGGCGCGATGTGGACACGGCTCAGTCGGGGGCGGCGGGCCCCTCCAGACCGGCGCGCTCGTCGCGCTCCGCCCATTCCAGCAGCGGGCCCAGGTCGTACGCGGTGTCGTCGATCGCCGCGTGCAGATCGCCCAGCGCCGCGAACCGTGCGGGCATGGTGAGCAGCGTGAAGTCGTCCGGCTCGGCGTCGTCGATCTCGTCCCAGCGGATCGGCGCCGACACGGTTCCCCGCTGGTTGCCGCGCACCGAATAGGCACTGGCGATCGTGTGGTCCCGCGCGTTCTGGTTGTAGTCGACGAACAGCGCCTTCGGATCCCGGTCCTTGCGCCACCACGTCGTCGTCACCTCCCCGGGCGCCCGCCTCTCGACCTCACGGGCAAAGGCCAGAGCAGCCCGGCGTACGTCGCCGAAGCCCCACTCCGGGCGGATGCGCACATAGACGTGCATCCCGCGCCCGCCCGACGTCTTCGGAAAGCCCGTGATGCCCAGCTCGCCGAGCACTTCGCGGGTCACGTGCGCGGTGCGGCGTACGGTGTCGAAGCCGCACTCCGGCATCGGGTCGAGATCGATCCGCCATTCGTCGGGCCGCTCGACGTCCGCCCGCCGCGAATTCCACGGGTGGAACTCGACGGTCGACATCTGCACCGCCCAGACCACCTCCCCCAGCCCCGTCACGCACAACTCGTCGGCGTGCCGGTTATAGCGCGGAAACGTCACCCGCACGGTTTCCAGCCACGCCGGAGCACCATTCGGAACCCGCTTCTGATGCACCTTCTCGCCGGCCAGCCCGTCCGGGAAGCGGTGCAGCATGCACGGGCGCTCCCGCAGCGCGCGCACGATGCCGTCGCCCACCGAGAGGTAGTACTTCGCCAGGTCCAGCTTGGTGAGGCCGAGCTCGGGAAAATAGACCCGGTCCGGGTTGGAGATCCGCACCGAGTGCTCCCCCGCCTCCAGCTCCACCGCGGGCGTCTTCGAGGCCATGACCACCAACGTAACGGCTCGGCCCCGGCGCCGCGCGCCTTCGCGCACCGTTCCTTCTCAGGTCGCGTCGCGCCATTCCAGCCAGCGGCGGAGCTCGGTCAGGTCGTAATCGGGGCCGGAGGTGATGACGGTGGCCATGCCGACGCCGTGCTTCACGAGCTCGGGACCGACCGTTTCCGGGTCGCCGCGCACGAAGGTCGAGCGGGTGATGGCGGCCGGGTCGCGGCCCAGGTCGCGGCAGTATCCGTCGAGCTCCCGGCTCTTGGCGCCGAGCTGCTCCCCCTCCGCGAAGGTGTGCCAGATGTCGGCGTGCCGGGCCACGAGCCGGAGCGCTTGCGGCCCGTCGGCCGCCACCAGGATCGGAATCTTGCGGGTGGGCGGCGGATTCAGGACGGTGAGCCGGTGCTCGATGCGACGCAAGGCCTCACCCAGCTCGCGTACGCGTTCTGCCGGCGACCCGAACGCGTATCCGTACTCCTCCGCCTCCCACGCCCGGAATCCCGCGCCCAGCCCCAGAACGAGCCGGCCGCCGCTGATGTGGTCGACCGTGCGGGCCATGTCGGCGAGCAGATCGGGATTGCGGTAGGAGACGCAGCTGACCATCGTGCCGATCTCGGCCCGGATCGTCGACTCCGCCCAGGCGCCGAGCATCGTCCACGCCTCGAAGTGCTTGTCGTCCCGGTCCTTGCCGAGCGGAAAGAAATGGTCCCAGTTGACGATGGCGTCGGCGCCGAGGGCGTCCGCCGCGCGGGCCGCCTCCCGGATGGCCGGGTAATCGGCTCGTTCCTGAGCGATCTGGACCGCGATGCGCATGGGTCACCTTTCCCGGACGTCTCCTGGAGTCGCGTGCACGCGGCCGGACCACCGGCGGGATCGCGCCCGTCCCGATGCTCCGGCCCCGGGCTTCGCGGCGCAGGGGGCACGCGTACAAAATCTTTATGGTCATGCATGGAGAAAGGCGAGCACCGCAAGCACCCGCCGGTTGTCGTCGTCGGACGGGGGCATGGCGAGCTTGGTGAAGATGTTGTTGATGTGCTTGCTCACCGCCTTTTCCGTGACGAAGAGCTTGGCCGCGATGGCCGCGTTGGAGCGGCCCTCGGCCATCTGCCCCAGGACCTCCTTCTCGCGTACGGTCAGGGCGGCCAGCGGCTCGCGGCGGGCCAGCAGCTGCGACACCACCTCGGGGTCCATGGCCGTGCCGCCGCCCGCGACCCGGCGGACCGCGTCGATGAACTGGCTCACGTTGGCGACCCGGTCCTTGAGCAGATAGCCCACGCCGCCGCGCGCGTCGGTGAGCAGCTCGCGGGCGTAGAGCGGCTCGACGTGCTGGGAGAGGACCAGCACCGGCAGGCCGGGCAGCTCGGCGCGCGCGGCGATCGCGGCCTGCAGGCCCTCGTCGGTGAAGGTCGGCGGCAGGCGTACGTCCACGACCGCCACGTCCGGGCGGTGGCGCAGCAGGGCCGGGAGCAGCGCGGGCCCGTTGTCGACCGCCTCGGCCACCTCGCAGTCGAAGGCCTCCAGGATGCGGGTCAGGCCGTCCCGGAGGAGGGCGAGGTCCTCGGCGATGACAACACGCACGGCAGCTCCAGAGTCACGACAGTCGGCCCGCCCGGCGGGGAGGACAGCGTCATCGTGCCATCGAAGGCGGCGAGACGGCGTTCGATGCCGCGCAGCCCGGTGCCCCCGGAGGCGTCCGCGCCGCCGCGGCCGTCGTCGAGCACCACCATGAGCAGCCGGTCGTCGGCGTGGCGCAACGTGACCGCCGCGGTATGCGCGCCGCTGTGCCGGACCACATTGGTCAGCGCCTCGGCCACCACGAAGTAGGCCGCCGACTCGACCGGCGTCTCCGGCCGTCCGGGCAGATCGATGTCCACCCCGACCCGCAGCGGCAGGCTCATCGCGAGCGCGCGGACGGCCCCGTCGAGCCCGCGCTCGGCCAGGACGGGCGGGTGGATGCCGCGGACGAGATGCCGCAGCTCGGTCAGCGCGTCACCGCTCGTCTCGCGCGCCTCGCCGAGCAGCTTGCGGGCCGCGGCCGGGTCGCGTTCGAGCAGCTCCTCGGCCAGGCCGATGGTCATGCCCAGCGACACCAGCCGGGCCTGGGCGCCGTCGTGCAGATCCCGCTCGATCCGCCGCAGCTCGGCGGCCTGCGCGTCGACCGTGCCGGCCCGCGTCTCGGTCAGCTGCGCCACCCGCAGCCGCAGCTCGGCGGCCCGCGTCGGCGCCAGGAACAACCGGGCGAAGTGGGCATCGGTCCACCGCAGCCACGGCGCCGCGGCGATGCCGAGCGCCAGGATCACGACGCCCTGGGGCAGGGAGAGCAGCCCCTCGCTGAAGGACTGGATCGGCCAGAAGAGCCCGTAGCCGTACCAGTCGACGCCCAGGTAGAGCCAGAGCGGCAGCAGCGTGATCCCCTCGATGCCGTAGAGGGGCAGCGCCAGTCCGACGATGCCGAGCACCAGCCCGGAGACCGCACCCGGGATCAGCCACGCGAGGTCACGCCAGGTGGCCGGGTCGGTGAGGATCCACTTGTACCGCCGCCAGCCGCCGGGCAGCGACTTCTGCGGGCGGGGAGCGTACGGCTCGGCGATCGGCACGCCACTGCGCGCGGCGAGCCGGCGGGCCAGGTTCGCGCGGCCGCGCACGGCCCACGTCATGAACGGCAGCGCCACCATCCCGACCCCGGCGACCGGGGTCAGCGCCAGCGCCAGCACCCAGAGCACCAGCAGCGGGAAGTTCAGCACCGACAGCAGGATCCCGAGCGCCCCGAACCCGACGGCCCGCACCCCGTCCGTCACCCACGACCGCGTTTCCATGCCGCCATTGTGGGGGGTGAACCCGCCCCCGGTCGGTAGTGCTGGCACCCCTCTCCGCGGGGACCTCGCACTCCTGACGCGCGGCCCCGGGCACGGGACCGTCAAGGGCATGACAACTTCCACCCTGCCCCGTACGGCCGGCAGCGACTTCGCCGAACTGGCCCGGCGCATCAACCGGGCCGGCCTGCTGCACCGCAGGCCCGGCTACTACACGATCCGGCTCAGTCTCGTGGCCCTGCTGCTCGGCGGCGGCTGGACGGCCTTCGCGCTCGCCGGCGCCACCTGGTGGAGTGCGGCCGTCGCCGTGGTGCTCGCCGTCGCGTACGCCCAGGTGGCGCTGGTGGCCCACGACCTGGCCCACCGCCAGGTGTTCCGCCGCGCCGGGGCGAGCGGCCGGGCGGGCATGATCGCCGCGAACCTGGCGATCGGCATGAGCTACGGCTACTGGACGGACAAGCACACCAAGCACCACGCCAACCCCAACCACGACGACCTCGACCCGGACGTCGCGCCGGCCGTGCTGGTCTGGTCGCCCGAGGCCGCCCGGGCCCGCCGCGGCCGCTTCGACCGCTGGCTGACCAGGAACCAGGCCTGGCTGTTCTTCCCGTTGCTGACGCTGCTCGGCCTGAGCCTCCGCAAGGACAGCATCCGGGCCCTGCTCACCGGCCCGATCAAGCACCGCACCCGCGAGAGTCTGCTGCTGGGCGCGCACCTCGCCGCCTACGCCGCGGCCCTGCTGCTGGTGCTGACGCCGCTGCAGGCGCTGGTGTTCTTCGCGGTCCACCAGGGACTCTTCGGGGTGTACCTCGGCCTGACCTTCGCCCCGAACCACAAGGGCATGCCGCACCCGACCGGCACCGAGGACTTCCTCCGCAAACAGGTCCTCACCAGCCGCAACGTCTGCGGCGGGCGACTGACCGACATCGCCCTGGGCGGCCTCAACTACCAGATCGAACACCACCTCTTCCCGTCCATGCCCACCCCCCACCTGCGCCGCGCCCAGCCCATCGTCCGCGCCTACTGCGACGAGATCGGGGTGCCCTACGAAGAAACCGGCCTGGCCGAGTCCTACGCCACCGCCCTGCGCCACCTCCACGCCGTGGGCGCCGACCTCCGCCGCTGACCCGCCGCGGCTCTCGCTCCCCCTCACACCGCCCGCGGCGCCGGGGGCGCGCGTGGCACTCAGTCACCCGCCTCCCACCGGCGCCGCCCGGCCCTTGGCGTGGGGCGCCGGAGTCACCGGCGCGTGACGGGTGACCCGGCACGACAGCCCCAGCAGCCCCAGACGATCCACCCAGCGCGAACTCCGCACCGCTGCCGTCGCCGATCGGGCTCACCGCCTGGGCCGGGCTTGGCGGTCGGCTTGCTCATCCGGCTCGCCTCAGCGATCGTCGTGCTCGGGCGGGGCTTGGCGCCGCAGGGGCGGCGTTGTCCCGTCTCTGCTCGTTGCATCCGTTCCGGCGCCCGAGTCGGCACCCGGGCCGGCGATCGGACCGGCGCCCGGATCAGCGGTCGGGTCGGTCGGGCCGGCGGCCGGAGCTGTCGGGTCCGGTGTGCCCGGTCCGGCGAAGAGGCTGTGCCACTCGGGCGTGCCCGCATCGGTGGCCCGGCTCCGCGACGCCGAGACGTCCGCATCCGGCCACCGGCTCTGTAGCCCAGGAGTGCCCGCGCCGGCCGGCCAGCCTCCCGAGATGCTCCCGCTGGTCGGCAGACCCGGCGGTCCCGGGGTGCTCGCGCCGGTCGGCGGGCCCGGGGTGCTCGCGGCGGCCGGCGGTCCCGAGGCGCCCGCGCCGGCCGGCGGTCCCGGGGTGCTCGCGGCGGCCGGCGGGCCCGGGGTGCTCGCGGCGGCCGGCGGCCTCGAGGTGCCCGCGCCGGCCGGCGGGCGCGGCGGCTGCGGGGTGGGCGAGTGCGGCCGGTGGGACGGGGGGCCGGGCGCTTCGGGGAGGCGCAGGCGGGAGTCGTTGAGGAGCAGGAGCTGGGCGACCCAGGCGGCGCGCTGGGCGGCGTCGCGGATGTGTCTCGGGCGGATCGGCTCCTTGATGCGGAGGACGAGGACGAGTTCGTCGCCGCCCATCGACCACGGGGGCACGGTCTCCTCGAAGTGGACGTGGCGGAGGACGTCGTCGATCAGCCTCGGCTCGCCCACGATGTCGAAGCGGTCCTCGAACTTCTTGCCGCTCGGGTGGTTGCGGCGCAGCACCGCCACCCGGGGCAGCGTGCGGGGCAGGCGCACCGCCGCGAAGACGCCGGTGCCCTCCTGCTCGGTGAGGCGGGGCAGCGCGTCGCCCGACCAGACGATCTCCCCGGCGACGACGCGCAGCCCGTCCACCGTGCCCATCCGGGCCCGCAGCGGGGTGGCCGCGTGGCCCAGGAGCGAGGAGGCCCACGGCCACGGACCCGCGGCCGGGAGCTCCTCCCACTCGACCCAGGCCGCCA
>NZ_JAUQWH010000119.1 GCF_030757795.1 Actinoplanes oryzae | reverse complement strand
CCCTCCGAGCCCGGGATCGACGGCACGAAGCCCACGAGCACCCCGTCGCGCATGATCTGCGCCTCGAGCCCCGCGGTGCCGTCGTTGTCCCAGATCGCCTCGCGGCCGTCGGGCAGCACGACGCGGATGCCGTACTGCGTGATGCCGGCGTGCGGCAGCTTCACATGGGCGAAGACGTTGCGGCCGCGCAGCGTCTCGACGACTCGCCTCGCTCGTTCCTCTTCCATGACCCCGACGCTAACCCGGCCGGCTGAGCACCTGCTGAGGAACGGCTGTGCCCCCGATGGGCACAGGGCCCCGGCGCGAACGCCGGGGCCCGACGTGGTGCGGTGCGGGTCAGGCGAAGGACAGGCGTCCGCCGCCGTTGCCGAGATAGTCCTGCCAGCCCTGCGAGAACAGCGTGCCGCCGTCCCACGACGTGCTCTGGCTGTAGCGGACGGAGATGTCGCCGTTGTAGCGGTGCACGATCATGTCGCTCTTGTCGTCGCCGTTGATGTCGGCGAAGTAGAGCCGGCCGTTGCTGCCGTCGCCGAGGTAGCTCGCCCAGCCCTCGCTGATCAGGTAGCTGGTGCCGAACGACGAGCCGGTGCCGTAGCGGATGTTGATGTCGCCGTTGTAGCGGTGCACCAGCATGTCGGCCTTGCGGTCGCCGTTGACGTCGGTGAAGTAGAGCTTGCCGTTGACCTCGTAGAGGTAGTCCGCCCAGCCCTGGCTGACCGCCGGCTGCGCCTCGAAGAAGCTGCCGCGGTTGTACCGGACAACGATGCTGCCGTCGTACTGCAGCACGATCAGGTCGGCGCGCCCGTCGCCGTTCATGTCGGCGAAGAAGAGCTTGCCCTGTCCCTCGCCGCCGAGATAGTCCTGCCAGCCCTTGGTGAACAGGACACCGTCATCCCAGTAGGAGCCGCGGTTGTACCGGACGAAGATCTCACCGTTGGTGCGCTGGTTGAGCAGATCGGTCTTGCGGTCGCCGTTGATGTCGGCGTAGTAGAGCCGGCCCTGCCCGGGATAGCCGAGGTAGCTGTCCCAGCCGGTGCTGCGCGTGCCGCTGTTCTCGAAGAAGCTGCCCTTGTTGTTCCGGATCGAGATCTCACCGGCGGTGTTGTGCACGATCAGGTCGGCGCGCCCGTCGCCGTCGACGCTGCCCGGCCCCTCCGGCAGCGCGGCCGTCCACCAGGAGGTCTGCTTGCGGGCACCCGGCCAGCCAAAGCTGAAGTGGATGTGGTCGGTGTGCGGGCTGGAGCCGCTGTAGGAGCGCCAGCCCTCCGAAGCCCGGGACGCCGACCAGATCTTGCGGTTCCAGATGATGTACATGATGCCCATCCGGCGGGCGACGGCGTGCTTGTGGCCGTAGCTGTCGGTGTCGAGCATCCAGTCGACGACGCTGTTCGCGATCTTCTTCTGCGCGCTGTCGTTCACGTCGAGCATGTAGTCGAGGGCGCGGCCCTCCTTGTGCTCGCTCTTGCCGCCCGACCCGCAGGCGCGGCTGATGTTGCCGGTGCGGTTGAGGCCGTACGTGCTGTTCAGCAGGGCGCGCAGGGAGACCGGTCCGGGCTTTTCGTCCGGGTCGCACGTGGTCTGGTAGTCGGCGGCGGCGTAGCCCTCGATGGCCGGGCCGAAGTTGGGGCTGTCCGGCACCTTGGCGGCGGCGACCTCGAAGCCGCCCTCCAGCATCGACGCCTCCCCGGTGGGGGCGCCGAGGTCGGCGAAGTCGCTCTCGCCCTCGTCGTCCCCGGCGAGTGCGGCGCTGCCAATCGTGGCCCGTTGCGGGGCCGGGTCGGCGGCGTACGCCTGGGTGTTGCTCGCCAGCAGCATCGAGCACGCGACGGCGGCCGCGACGGCCGACGTGAGTGCCCGGCGGGTGGTCCTGGAAATAGCGGTCTCCCCGGGTCGGGAACGGGCAGGCTCCAGCGCTGGGCAGCGCCGGACGGGCGCCGCCCAGGCACCGGATCGTGCGGGATCGGTAAGCACACTAGAACGCCGGGTGAACCCCGTGTGTCCCCTCGCGACGGCCGCGATCGACGCGAAGCGTTATTGAGCAGCAACGATGCGCCAACAGGCGACTCCGCGTGATCAACGTCACCACGCTGCGTCAACGCATCGATGAACATTACTGCCTGGTCACATCGATGTCACTATGTTTCTTTGTCCGTCACATTGTCTTACTGTCGGGTAACCGGAGCGCTCCGGCCTTCTCCCCCGCGGATCAGGAGGCCATCGCCATGAAGAGACGCGTGACCGTCCTCGCCTGTCTCGTAACCGCCCTGCTCACCTCGACCGCCAGCCCCGCCGTCGCCGCGGCCACCGGCGACTACGTCGCGCTCGGTGACTCGTACTCCTCCGGGGTCGGCGCCCCGGGCCAGACCGGCTCGTGCTCGCGCAGCCCCAGCTCCTACCCGGGACTCTTCGCGGCCGCGCACGACCCGGCGTCGTACACGCTGGTCGCCTGCGGCGGTGCCACCACCGACACCCTGCGCGCCACCCAGCTCTCCGCCCTGAGCACCGGCACCGATCTGGTGTCGCTGACCATCGGCGGCAACGACGTCGGCTTCGCCCCGACCGTGCTGACCTGCACGCTCTCGAGCCAGGCCGCGTGCACCGCCGCCGTCGAGGAGGCGCTGGACCTGCTGGAGACGACCATCCCCACCAAGCTGGACGCCACCTACGCCGACATCCGCACCCGCGCCCCGAACGCCACCGTCGTCGTCCTCGGCTATCCGGTCCTCTTCGCCGAGACCCCGTCCTGCGCCCTCATGAGCCTGCCCAAGCGCCAGGCCCTCAACCGCGGCGCCCGCGCCCTGAACGCCGTCATCCAGGCGCGCGCCCAGGCGGCCGGCTTCGTCTGGTCGGACGTCACGGACGAGTTCGCCGGGCACGGCATCTGCAGCTCCGCGCCTTACCTCAACGGCCTCGTCCTGATCCCGGCGAGCAACTCCTTCCACCCCAACGCCGACGGCTACCGCTACGGCTACCTCCCCGCGCTGGAGGACGTCGCCAGCTGAACCGCGGCTTCGACGTGGAGGCGGGTGGTCGGGAAGACGGGCACCGGGCTGTCCGCCGGGCCGACGAGCAGCTCGATCTCCGTGCAGCCGAGGATGACGCCCTGGGCGCCGCGGCCGGCGAGGGAAGCGATCACCTCGCGGTAGCGGGCCCGGGACTCCTCCCGGACGATGCCCTGGACCAGCTCGTCGTAGATGATGCGGTGCACGTCGCGGCGGCCGGGCTCGTCCGGGACGAGGACCGTCAGGCCGCGGGCGGTGAGCCGGTCGCGGTAGAAGTCCTGTTCCATGGTGAAGGCGGTGCCCAGCAGGCCGATCGTGCCGAGGCCGGCGGCGAGCACGGCGTCGGCGGTGGCGTCCGCGAGGTGCAGCAGCGGGATGCCGATCGCGGCCTGCACCTCGTCGGCGACCTTGTGCATGGTGTTGGTGCACAGCAGCAGGAAGTCCGCGCCGGCGGCCTCGACCTGACGGGCGGCGCCGGCGAGCACGCGACCGGCCGCCGCCCAGTCGCCGGTGCGCTGCAGCTCCTCGATCTCGGCGAAGTCGGCGGACCACAGCACGCAGCGCGCCGAGTGGAGGCCGCCGAGCCGGTCGCGGACCAGCTCGTTCGCCAGCTTGTAGTAGTGCGCGCTGGACTCCCAGCTCATCCCGCCGAGCATCCCGATCGTCAGCATGGGCCCCTTCCTATCAGGAAAGGGGCCCATGCCTCGACGGATCAGTCGAGCAGCTCGGTGACCGTGCCCGCGGCGACCGTCCGGCCGCCCTCGCGCACCGCGAAGCCGAGGCCGGCGTCCATCGGCACCTCCTTGCCCAGCTCCACCGTGATGTCCACGGTGTCGCCCGGCAGCACCATCGGCAGCTCGCCGAGGTCGATCGCCCCGGAGACGTCGGTGGTGCGGAAGAAGAACTGCGGCCGGTAGTTCGCCACGAACGGCGTGTGCCGCCCGCCCTCCTCCTTCGTCAGCGCGTACAGGTGGGCCTTGAACTTGCGGTGCGGCGTCACGCTGCCCGGCAGCGCCACGACCTGCCCGCGCTGCACCTGGTCGCGCTTGATGCCGCGGAGCAGGATCGCCGCGTTGTCGCCGGCGTCGGCCGACGGCAGCGACTTGCCGAACGTCTCGAGCCCGGTCGCGACCGTGCTGATCGTCGGGCCGAGGCCGACCACCTCGACCGGCTCGCCGGCGCGCAGGGTGCCGCGCTCGACCTTGCCGGTGACGACGGTGCCGCGGCCGCTGATGGTGAGCACGTTCTCGATGGGCATCAGGAACGGTTCGCCGAGCTCCCGCTGCGGCACCGGCACGTACGCGTCGACCGCGTCGAGCAGGTCCACGACGGACTGCACCCACCGCGGGTCGCCCTCGAGCGCCTTCAGCGCGCTCACGCGGACGATCGGCACCTCGTCGCCGGGGAACCCGTACTCGCTGAGCAGCTCGCGGACCTCGAGCTCGACCAGGTCGAGCAGCTCGGTGTCCTCGACCGCGTCGCTCTTGTTCAGGGCGACGACCAGGTACGGTACGCCGACCCGCTGCGCGAGCAGCACGTGCTCACGCGTCTGGGGCATGGCGCCGTCCTGGGCGGACACGACGAGGATCGCCCCGTCGACCTGGGCCGCCCCCGTGATCATGTTCTTCACGTAGTCGGCGTGGCCGGGCATGTCGACGTGGGCGTAGTGCCGGGCGGGCGTCTCGTACTCGACGTGCGCGATGTTGATGGTGATGCCGCGGTCGTGCTCCTCCGGCGCCTTGTCGATCCCGTCGAACGCGACGTACCGGGTGGTGGCCGGGTCGCGGTCGGACAGGACCTTGGTGATGGCGGCGGTCAGGGTCGTCTTGCCGTGGTCGACGTGACCCATGGTGCCGATGTTGAGGTGCGGCTTGGTGCGGACGAACTGGCTCTTGGCCATGACAGAGATGTCCTCACTGGATGTAAGAAACAAGGGACGTGCGAGAACCCGCGCAGGGCCGGACCACCCTCCCCCTGGGTTCAGCGACTGGCGGGGAAGGGTCAGCGTCGGGTATCGGCGCCCGCGGCCAGGGCCGCCGCGGAGTCCACCGCGGGGAAGCCCGCCACGGAGGAGGAGGTCACGGACGCGGACGAGACCGCCGCCGCGACGAAGACCACGGCGGACACGGCCGCCGCGGAGAGCGCCGCGACGGACAACGCCGCGGCGGAGACAGCCACGCACACGGGAGCGGCCGGCGAGGAGAACCTCGCGGGCTGCTGCGAACCGAGTGCGAACATGGCGATCACGATAGGCCGTAACGCCCGCACCCGCGACTGTATTTCCGCCCGGAGGGGATCACACCCGGCCGATGTCGGCGAGCGGCGCCATCACGATGCGCGGCTTCTTCGCCGGGTTGAGCCACTTGAGGACGGTCAGCATGTTCGCGCGGCTGACCGACACGCAGCCGGCCGTCGACCCGGAGCCGTTGATGTGCAGGAAGATGGCCGAGCCCCGCACCGTGGAGACCGGCTTGCTGGTGACGCGCTGCGAGTGCGCGCTGTCCCAGGTGACCGACGAGCCGGCCGGGCGGTTGAAGTCGACGACCGCCACGTACTCGTACTGCTTCGGGTAGGCCGACAGCTTCTCCGACTCGCCGATCCGCCACGTCCGCTTGGCCGACGCCCAGGGCTGGAGGAGGTTGTAGGTCTTCGGGTCCTTGTTGTCGCCGACCCAGTAGTCGTTGCTGTCCGCCTTGACGTAGGGCATGGCGGTGCCCGGGTCGGCCTTGAGCCCGAAGGTCGACGTGATGCGGAAGGTGCCCATCGGGGAGGTGCCGGTGTTCTGCACCCGCAGCCCGGCCCACTCCCAGCCGCCGTAGCCGTTGCGCGCGGGCATCGCGGCGAACTTCGCGCTCCACGTGCCGTTGGCGTTCTTCACGTACGTCCGCAGCGTCCCGTACGTCGACGAGCGGCTGGTGCCCGTCACCACGACGACCTGCTGAGCGTCGCCGATGTTCTTGAGCCTCGACGGATGGTAGGCGGGCACCGTCGCGGCATCCGCGGACAGGGCACGGACCACCCCGAAGCCGAGCGCCGCCACGACGCCGAACGCTACGACCAGGCCTACCGCCGGCAACCTTCGCACGGCGCAGAACATTACCGCTCAGAAATCGAAAGCGCTGCCCTTCGCGCTGCCCGATGTCGTCCGGCCCTCCCGCGTGAACCGCCACGCCATGACGACCTGGTAGCGGTGGCCACGCGTGGGGCTGAGGGTCACGGGACCGCACTGGTGGGACGCGGATCCCTGCTCGTAGACCAGGTTGCCGCAGGTCCGGCTGTCCGATGTGGTGCGCCCGTTGCCGACGTCGCGCAGCGCCACCCACATCGTGGCGATGCCGGGGCGCGGGGCGGCGAGGGCGGCGCGCACCTGCACCTGCTCGCCGATCCGGTGGCACGGTTCGAGCATCAGTGCGTTGTCCATGCTGAAGGCGAGCTGCCGCGCACACGCCCAGGGGCCGGTGGTCTTCTCGGTGACGGGGGCGGGCGGCTTCGTCGTCCGGCGCGGCTTCGGGCGTACGGACGGCTTGGTCAGGGCCTGCGTCACCGCGGCCGTCACCGCGGCACGCGGCCGGACCCGCGCCCGGCTCGCGGCCTTGGTCTTGGTGGTGGTCGCGGGAGACGGCGTCGCGGACGTCGCGGCGATGGCGGACGGGACGGCGGCCGGGGGCGGCGGCGCGGCGAGCGAGGACTCCCCGCGGCCGAGGTGCCAGGCGGTGGTGGCGACGCCCGAGGCGAGCATCGCGGCGGAGACCAGGCCGACCAGGCCCCACGGCCGCGCCCAGCGCCAGCTCGCCGGCTGGTTGCGGCGGGGCACGGGACGCGCGACCGGCATCCCGGCCAGCGACGGGTGCGCGGGCGGCTCCGGCGGCCCCGACCCGGGCGGGGAGGAGGACCCGGGCGGGGAGGAGGACCCGGGCGGGGAGGAGGACCCGGGCGGGGAGCAGGAGATCGCGGAGGCGGGCGCGGCCGCTGAGCGGGCGGCGGCCGGCGCGGCGGCGGGAACGGAGGCGGCCGGCAGCGCCGGGGCGTCGAGCACGGCGCGCGCGACGTCGCCGAGGTCCACGGCGAGCTCGGCGGCGGTCGGGCGCAGGCGGGGCTTCTGCTCCAGGCACGACGCGATGACGTCCCACAGCGCGTCGGGGATGCCGGGGCGGCGCACGGGCTCCCCGCGCATGTGCAGGTTCATGAGGCCGTGCACGGTGTCGTCGTCGTACGGATGGCAGCCCGACACGAGCTCGTAGAGCAGGACGCCGAGGGCGTACACGTCGATGGCGGGGTTGGCGGGAGCGCCGTGGAACGCCTCGGGTGCCATGTAGTGCGGGGTGCCGACGACCGCGTTGGTGGTCGTCAGGCGCGGGGTGGCGAGGACGCGCGCAATGCCGAAGTCGGTGAGCCGCACGTCCAGCTTGCCGGGGCGCGCGTCGGCGAGCAGCACGTTGTCCGGCTTGAGGTCGCGGTGCACGATGCCGAGCTCGTGGGCCTCGGCGAGCGCCGCCGCGATCTGGGCGCCGACCCGGGCCGCCGCGGCGGGCGCGAGGGTCGGGTGCTCGCGCAGATGGTCGCGCAGGCTGCCGCCGGGCACCAGGTCCATCACCAGGCCCAGCGACTCCCCGACGCTGAAGAGGTCGCGCACCCGCACGACGTTGCGGTGCCGCAGCATCAGCAGGATCGTGCGCTCCTGCACGAACCGCGTCACCTGCTTGGGCCGGCTCATCAGGCTCTCGTGCAGCAGCTTCACCGCCACCGGCTCGCCCGATGCCCGGTCGACACCCCGCCACACCGTTCCGGTCGCGCCCTGACCGAGGGGCCGGATCAGGATGTACGAGGACCCGACGCACCGCCCGCTGAGATCGAGCGTCGCCGCCTCCTCTCCGCCGTCCGCCGGTAAGCCGCTGCCCGTGTGCTGCTCCACAGGTGGTCGTGTCCCTCCGCCCGCCGTGACGGTCAGTCACGGCACCGAGTTCGGCCGAGCCGGAATGATGCTGATTGTCCAGTTCAACATGCAACTCCCGGCGTCCGAGTTGGCAGTTGACGGGCACCCCCGCGGCCGCCCGTCACCGCGCCCTCCGCCCGCTCGTTCCTCCTGTGACGCGTGTGACTGACGTCGGCCGTACGGTTGCATTCCTCGCGAATCGCCAGCACCGTGCGGCCGTTGCGCCGAGTATTGCCTCATGGGTGTCATGGCTTATCCGCTTCGGTACGCACTGGCGGACCTTGCGCTGGCGCTCAGCCGCGCCGCCGAGGACGCCGCCCAGGTCCGCGCCACAGCAGCGCGCGCCGCGGCGGACATGCTCGGCGACGGGGCCGGTGTGCAGCTGCTCGGCGACGACGGGTACTACGAGGAGATCACGTATCTGCACGCGGACGACGAGCTCGCGCTCCCCTACGCGCGGCTGCTCGACCGCGGCGGCGACCTGCCCGAGGACCCGTTCTCCACCAGCCTGGCCGCGAGCCGGCGCCCGGTGGTGCTGGCCGGGGAGGAGGGCGCCCCGATCGACCAGCTGCCGCCGCCGCACCACTCCGCCTACCTGGACCCGGCGCACCTGCCCGAGGTCCACGCCGCCGTGCTGTGCCCGATCATCGTCGACAACACGTACGCGGGCTATCTGATCATGACCCGGGGCCTGCCGGGCGCCGTCTACTCCCCCGCCGAGGTGGAGCTGGCCCGCGACATCGCCGGCGAGCTGTCCCTGGCCCTCTCGTCGGCGCGCGCGCAGGAACGGCTGCGCGCCAGCGAGGAGCGCTACCGGCGGGTGCTGGAGACGATCCCGGAGGGCGTGCTGCAGCTCGACACCGAGGGACGGGCGACGTACGCGAACGAGCCCATCGGCGTCGTCCTCGGCCTCCCCCGGCGGCAGCTCGTCGGCATCTCGCTGCGCGGCTTCCTCGACGACCACGGGCAGGCCGAGCTCACCCGCCGCCTCGCCGAGTGCAAGGCGGGCCGCTCGACGGTCGGCGCGACCCGGCTGCTGCGCGCGGACGGCTCGCACCGCAACGTGCGGATGAGCATGATGCCGCTCGAGGACGAGAACGGCCGCTACAACGGCGTGCTGTGCATGGTCACCGACACGACCGACCACATCGACGCCAAGGGTCTCAAGCGCCAGCTCGACCACCTGCGCCGGCTCGACAGCATGGGCCAGCTCATCGGCGGCATCTCGCACGACTTCAACAACCTGATGACCGTGGTCGCCGGCTCCGCCGACATGATCGCGACCACCACCGCCGAGGGCACCCCGCAGCACCAGATGGCCAAAGACATCCTCGACGCCGTCGCCACCGGCCGCACCCTGACCCACCAGCTGCTCGCCTTCGGCCGGTCCGAGGGAAACCGGCCGGAGATCATCCCGATCCCCGACCTGCTCACCGACGTGCAGAGCCTGTTCAGCCGTACGCTCGGCGAGCGCATCGGCCTCGACCTGGCCTTCAGCCCGGACGTCTGGCCGGTGCGCGGCGAGCGCGGCCCGCTGGAGCAGGCCCTCGTCAACCTCGCCGCCAACGCCCGCGACGCCATGCTGCACGGCGGCATGCTCCGCGTGGCCGCCTCCAACGAGGTCGTCGAGCCCGGGCAGCTCGCCGCCGAGAACGCCCCGGCGGGCAAGATCGTCCACATGGTCATCCAGGACACCGGCGTGGGCATGAGCGAGGAGACCCGCCGCCGCGCCCTGGAGCCCTTCTTCAGCACGCGCCCCACGGCCGCCGGCCTCGGCCTGGCCACCACGGCGGGCATCGTGCAGGGCCTGGGCGGGCACATCGAGCTGGAGTCGCAGCCGCGCATGGGCACGACGGTCCACCTCTACCTGCCGGCGGCCGAGGAGCGTCCCGCCCCGTCGGTCGACCGCCAGGCCACCCCGGCCGTGATCGGCCGGGTCCTGATCGTCGAGGACCAGCCCGAGGTGGCCCAGCTGGTGCAGCGCCTCATCGAGCCGGCCGGCTACGAGATCACGGTCGCGACCGACGCCCTCATGGCGGTGACCCAGGTGGCCGCGGGCGCCCACCCCGACCTGCTCATCACCGACGTCGTCATGCCGACGATGACCGGCCCGGAGCTCGCCGCGGCGCTGCGCACGCACCATCCGGACCTGCCGGTGCTCTACATGTCCGGCTACACGGCCGCCTCCCTGGGCCCGCAGCTGACCCTGGACGCGAACAGCATGCTCGTGGAGAAGCCCTTCACCCGCTCGACCCTGCTCGGGGCGATCCGGGCGCTCTGCGGCCCGCAGCCGGGCCGGCCGTGATCACCAGGCCACCGTGCCGTCGCGGCTGACATAGGTTCCGGTGGGGCCGTCGTCGCCCAGGGTGGCCAGGCGCACGATCGCGTCGGTGCCCTCGGTGACCGTCTGGGTGCCCCGGCCGCCGTTCAGGTCGGTCGCGGTGTAGCCGGGGTCGGCCGCGTTGACCAGGATGCCGGGCAGGGCCCGGGAGTACTTGAGGGTGAGCATCGTCAGGGCGGTCTTGGAGATGGCGTAGACGGGCGGCACGACCTGCCAGTCGAACATGCCGAGTTCGAGAGTGGCCGCGAACGAGCCCACCCGGGACGACACGTTGACGATCCGGGCGTGCCGGGAAGCGCGCAGCAACGGGACGAAGGCATTGGTGACGCGCAGGGCGCCGAGCAGGTTGGCCTCCAGCACCGCGGCGGCCTCCTCGGCGGTGGTCTGCTCCAGCGGCTTCACCACCGTGTTGACCCCGGCGTTGTTGACCAGGACGTCCAGGCGCCCGTGATCCGCGCGTACCCGGGCGGCGGCCGCGTCGACGCCGGCCTGGTCGGTGATGTCCAGCGGCAGCAGCCCGACGCCGAGCTCCTCGGCGGCGATCCGGCCCCGCCCGGGATCGCGCGCGCCGATGAGCACGGTGTGCCCGGCCTCCTTGAGCCGCCGGGCGGTTTCGCGCCCGATGCCCTTGTTGCCACCGGTGACGAGAGTGATCGTTTCCATGCCACCACCCTGCGGCCGGAGGCCCGGGCGAGGAAGGCGACGTGTGTGGGTAGGACTGCCGGCACCACCCTTACGCTGATCACGTGACGGACAGAACGGCCCTGGGCCCGCTGCTGCGAGGTTTCCGCGACCGCTGCGACTTTCCGTTCCCCGGCGCGGTCGCCACCGCCCGGCGGGCCCCAGGTCTGCGCCGCGAGGAGCTGGCGTTGCTGGCCGGCGTCTCCGTGGACTATCTCGTCCAGCTGGAGCAGGGACGCGCCACCCGGCCCTCCGCTCCCGTGATCGCCGCGCTGTCCCGCGCGTTACGCCTCGGCGAGGACGACTCCGCCCTGCTGCACCGCGCCGCCGGTCTGGCGCCCGCCGCCGGCTCCGTGACCCGGGCGGTGCCGGACAGCGTCGAACGGATGGTCACCCGCCTGCGGGAGTGGCCGGTCGCGGTCTACTCGGCGGACTGGTGGCTGCTGCGCTGGAACGACGCCTGGACGGCGCTGCTGGGCGATTCCACCGAGCTGCGGGGCCGGGAGCGCAACGTCGTGTGGTTCGAGATGACGCAGCCCAACCCGCAGGTGTGGGTCGACCCGGACGAGGACGAGAGCTATCGCGACGCGATCGTGGGCGACCTGCGGGTGGCCGCCCTCGAGCACCCGGGCGACGCCGAACTGGCCGACCTGGTCACGGCCCTGCACGAGGTGAGCCCGGAGTTCACCGAGCGCTGGTCCGCCGCCCGGCCCGCCCGCTTCCGGGGCATGCGCAAGCACATCGACCACCCCGGCACCGGGCCCCTCGTCCTGGACGGCGACGTGCTGCAGGCCCCCGGCAGCGACCTGCGCATGGTGGTCTACTCGCCCGCGCCCGGCACGCGGGACGCCGAGCGGCTGGCGCGACTGCTCAGTAGTCGAACGGGTGCTGCTGCTGGGCGGTCGCCATCTGCAGCAGGGCCGCCAGGCGACCGGTGATCTGGCGCGCTTCGAGGTGCAGGCGGGCGACGTTCAGGCGCTCGTCGCCGAGGACGGCCAGCAGCGCCAGGTCGCCGACGGAGTAGACGACGAGGTAGCCGCGCTGGTTGTGGATCGTGCACTCGTGGAAGCCGCCCTGGTCGAGCGCGCTGCCGCAGGTCCGGCTGATGCCGTGGGCACCGGCGGCGAGGGCGGCGAGGTCGTGCGGCTCCTGGTTGCTCAGGGTGTCGTGCAGGATGAGCAGGCCGTCGACGCCGGCGATGACGCAGCCCTGCACGCCGGTCACCTGGTGCCTGAGGCCGGCCAGCTCCTGGCGGACGGCGTTGAACTGCTGCTCCGTGGACGTGCTCTGCACCGGTGTTCTCTTCTCCAGCGTGCGTACGGGGGGTCGGTCGCGCATCACGCCGGGGGACGGCGAGCGGGTGGGCCGTTCAGAGCTGCTTGAGGGAGCCGAGCACGCGCTCGAGCACGGTCTCATCGTTGAGGTAGGGCTGACCGAGCAGGTCGAGCCATGCGGCGGGGGTCGCCGTGGCCGTCACCGCGGCGGGCGGGATCTTGTCCGTCCGCGGTTCGCGGCGGGGCAGCAGCGGTTTCCCTCCCTTGTCCGGTTCCCCGGCGGCTTCCTGCTGGTCCGCGCCCCGATCTTCCTCCGCCGCGGCCTCGGGTTCCAGCCCGGGGGCCGGTTGTTCGCCGATCGGCAACCCGGCGTCGACGGATTCGTCCGGTGCGCCGGTTTCCTCCCCGGGAGGGGCGCCGACCTCGGCCGCGTGCCGGGGCCCGGAGTCTTGCCCGGCGGCCGGAACCTCCTCATCGGCCGGTTCCGCGGCCGCGGCCGGCTCGGGCAGCTCCGGCGGCGGGGACACGGGGGCGGTCGCCCGTACCGTCGGCGCGGCCTCGGCAGGCTCCGCGGCCGATGCCACGTACGCGGCGGTCAGCGTCCGGAAGTCGTGCCGGGCCATCGCGAGGTTGGCCCCCGCCCGGCGCAGCATGAGGTGCGCGACCCGGCCCGCGCCGCCCTCGTCCGGCAGCAGGCGCAGCACGTGGAAGGCGTTGGCGCTGGTGACCAGCACGTCGTCGAGGGCGTCCTCCGCGCTCTGGTCCGCCGCGCCCAGGCGGACCAGGTCGGCCGCGGACCGGCCGACGCCGGCGGCCGCGCGGGCCTGGTCCTCGGTGGGAGTCCGCCCCCACCAGGTGAGGGCGGGGCCGTCCGCGGCGATGAGCGCCACCGCGTACGCGCCCGGGATCCGGAGCGCATCGTCCAGCCTCATAGAACCTCCGCAGCTCACCCGGCGAAGCCGGATTCCAGCTGCTTCATCACGATGCGCGCCTGCGCGGAGACCATGCCGACCTTGACGTCGCGGCGGCAGACGATGACCGCCACGATGTCCTGGTTCGCCTGGCTCCGCAGGAACAGGTGGATCAGGTTGTCGCTGTGCACCAGGATTTCCTGGAAGTAGTGCCTCGTGTCGGTGACTCCGCGGCGAGCCTTGAACATCTCCTCGATCATGGTCACGTTGCGCCCCTGGAAGAGGTCGAACGTGGCCGCGGCGAGGAGGTCGAGCAGCTCACCCGGGTAGTCGTCGAGGGTGTCGACGGCCAGCAGCATCCCCGTCGACATGTCCACGAGACCCGAGGCGATGCAGTCCGGCACGAGGGCCCGGAAATCCGCCACCGCGCTGGTGACGATCTCCGACATGCTGCGGGTGGAACTCGTCATACCTCGAGGTCGGCTTCGATGCGACGGAGCTGGTGACGCGCGAGGCCCAGGTTGGCGCGGTTCTTGTGCAGCGCCAGGTAGAGGAAGAACGCGTCCCCGCTGCGGGAGGACTTGAGCAGGCGGATCAGGTGGTACTGGGTGTCAAGCGTGATGAGGATGTCCTCGATCGAGTCGGTCAGCCCGAGCATCTCCAGCGTGCGCACCTTGGCGCGGACCACGTCGGTGTTGCCGGCCGCGGCGACGTTCATGTCCATGGTCGGGCCGCCGCCCATGACGCCGAGGGTCAGGCCGCTGGTGTAGTCGACCAGCGCGACGCCGACGGCGCCGTCGATGGACATGGCTTCCTTGAGGGACGTTTCGATGTTAGCCACGTGTCCTCCGTGTGCTCATGGCCCCGGCCCGCGGCGCGTGACCTGCGGTGTTGTCGGGCCGGAGCGGTCCGGATCATGCGACGGCCAGCGTGACACAGGTCTGCACCGAATCGCACAGCGCTGCCCGCATACCGCGAGAGATCAACCTGAACATAGGCTAGCCGGTCCCCCGACCGGGGGATGGACAAACGCATCACCCGGCTCAGCCGAATCGACGCAGGTCGCGGGCCATATGTGCCACGGTGCGGCGGCTCGGTGCGCCGTCGCGAGGGGGATCCGGCACCCCTCGCGACCACAGTGGACGACACCCCGGCCGGGGGTGCGGCGCCCCGCACGACCCCCGTCACACCGACCGTCCGGGCCGCCGCGGCGAGCAGGTCACGTCCCGCCCCGGCTGCACCCAAGGTAACCATGATCAACCGGCATTTGTCAACGGAGCGTATGCACCACGAGATACGCCATCCGCACCCTGAACTGGCCGGACGAGGCATTTACGGCGATACGCAAGGCAACTCTGTGTAATGAGATTTGCTCACGTACCGTCACGCGAAGAGCGCACTCACGGATTCCCCGTTGTGGATGCGTCGCATGGCCTCCGCGAGGGCCGGCGCCACGGACAGGACGGTCAGCTTCCCGGTACGCCCGGCATACGGCACGGGCACCGTGTTCGTGCAGACGATCTCCTCGACGTCCTTCTCCTCCGAGAGACGTTCGACCGCACGGGCCGCGAACAGGCCGTGCGTGCACGCAACACGGATACTCCGGACATTTCTCTCGCGCAGCCGGCCGAGCAGCTCGAACACCGTGCTGCCCTTGGCGATCTCGTCGTCCAGGATGATGACGTCCCGGCCGGACACGTCGCCGATGACCGTGCTGATCACCACCTTGTCGTCGGCGTACCGCTGCTTGGCGCCCGCGGCGACCTCGATGCCGAGCATCCGGGCGAAGGCGGCGGCCTCCTTGGCGTTGCCCAGGTCGGGCGAGACCACCACCGAGTTGCTCAGGTCGTAGCCCCGGAAGTGCTGCGCCAGCTCCCGCAGGGCGTGCAGGTGGTCGACGGGGATGCTGAAGAAGCCGTGCACCTGCGGCGAGTGCAGGGTCATGGCGAGGATCCGGTGCGCGCCCGCCGTCTGCAGCAGGTCGGCGACCAGGCGGCCCCCGATGGAGATGCGCGGGGCGTCCTTCTTGTCGCTCCGGGCGTACGCGTAATGCGGCAGCACGACCGTGATGCGTCCCGCGGAGGCCCCCCGCGCGGCGTCGAGCATGAAGAGCAGCTCGACCAGGTTCTCCTGGACGGGCGGCACGAGCGGCTGGATCAGGAACACGTCCCGCTCGCGGCAGTTGCCCTGCAGCTGCACCTCGATGCAGTCGTTCGCGAAGCGGGAGGTCCGGGTGGGCAGGAGGGGCACGCCGAGCTGATCACAGATCTCGGCGGCCAGCTCGGGGTGGGCATTACCGGAGAACACGGCGATGTCGCGCACGGCGCCCACCCTAGACAAGAGCCTCCCGCCACGTCCGGGTGACCAAGGCGTCAGGCGGCCTCGGTGCCGCCGGGGACCAGCGTGACCGACCCGTTCTCGTGGTCCACGGTGAACAGCGTCCCGGGCGGGAAGCTGCCCAGCACCTCCGGCGGCAGCTGCACGGTCCCGTCCCCGGCCACCACGGCGAAGTCCTGCCCGTCGCGCCCCTCGGCCCCCACCCGGCCGTCCCGGATGGTCACCGCCCGCCCCAGCCGCGCGCCGACCTCGTTGTCGTGGGTGACGACGACGATGGTGGTCTGCCGCTCCCGGTTGACGGTCTCCATCGCCTCCAGGACCTCGTCCCGGCCCGCCGTGTCGAGGCGGCTGGTGGGCTCGTCGACGAGCAGCAGCCCCGGCCCCGCGGCGATGCCCACGGCGAGGGCGGCGCGCTGCCGGCCGCCCGGCGTCAGCTCGTCGAGGCGGGCACGGCCCCGGCCGGGGAGACCGACGAGATCGAGGATGCGGTCGGGGTCGTCCAGCTCCACCCCGCGCGTCCGGGCGGCCCGGCGCTGCGCCAGCCAGATGTTGCGGTGCAGCGACGCGTACGGCAGCAGGTTGCGCGCCGCCCCCTGCAGCACGACGCCGATCTCGGTGCCCCGCAGCCGGGACACCTCGTTGTCGCTGAGCTTGCCCATGTCGTACGTGCCGATGTTGATCCGCCCCGCGGACGGCCGCATCATGCCCGCCAGCAGCGAGATGAGCGTCGACTTCCCCGATCCGGACGGCCCGACCAGCGCCATCGTCTCCCCGGGCGCGATCGACAGGTCCACGCCGGCCAGCGCCACGACGTCGCCGGCCTCCGCCCGATAGATGTGCACGACGCGCCGGCAGGCCACCGCAAGACCGTTCATGGCTCGTCAATCTAGCCCACGATCACGTGGCGATGGTCACGCCCGAGCCGCAATCCGGCGCCTCATCCCAGCCGCAGACTCTGGTCCCCGAACGTGGCCACGACCTCGAGCCGGCCGCCGAGCGCGGCGATGTAGTTCTTGAGAGTGCCCAGCTCGGCGGCGTCGACGTCGCCGTTCTCGATAGCGGAGACCCGCGCCTGGGACACGTGCATGCGCTCGGCGACCTGGGTCTGGGTCATGTCGAGCTGCCGACGCATCTCGGCCAGCCGGGCTGCCCGCACCTCGGCGAGCATGCGCTGCTCGTGCGCCGCGACCCGGTCCCGATCCAGATTCGCCTCGGCGCGCACCTCACGCCAGTTCCGACCAGTCATCAACGTTGCCTTTCCGTCTCGTCGAGATGCGCCTTGTACCGAGCATCAGCGATCGGGATGTTCGCGCTGTACCAACGATTCCAGGAGCCGGCCTTGTCACCCGCCACCAGCAGGACAGCACGCCGGACAGGATCGAAGGCGAAAAGGATGCGTACCTCGGTCGATCCAGCGGAACCGGGCCGCAATTCCTTCATGTGGTGGTAGTTCGAATTCTCGATCCGCTTGACCAGAGGCGCTCCAAGAGTCGGCCCCTCCCTCTCGAGGACGTTGATGGCGGCCTCGACCAGTTCAGCGCTGTCCGGGTCGGTCTTGGCGAGGTCGAGGAACCAGGCATCAACCTCCCCGACGAGAATGACTTCCCAGCCCATCTCTGAAATATAACGCTGGAGTTCTAGGGGCGCCAGGGCCGTCCCTTACCTGGCGATCAGCACGGTCGCGGCGATGGTGATGTCGGAGTTGAGGGAGTTGGCGATGTAGCACTCCTGGTGCGCCTGCTCGACCAGCTCGTGGATCAGCTCCTCGGAGGCGCCGGCGGCCACCTCGATCACCGGGCGCAGCGTGATCGTCTCGATGCGGGCCTTGCGCAGGTCGGCGCTCAGGTGGCCGGTCGCGTCGTCGGTGTAGCGGACCACGTCGACGTGCTTGCGCGCGGCCAGCGACAGGAAGGACAGCAGCTGGCACGAGCTGGCGGCTAGCACGACGAGCTGTTCGGGGTTGAGCAGGGCGGCGTCGCCGCGGAAGTGCGGGTCGGCGCTCAGGGTCAGCGACGCGGTGGCGGGCGGGGCGGTGGCGCGGTGCTCCCTGCCGTACGCCCGATAGCCCGCGCCCGTCGATCCGTCCCACTCCAGCCGGGTCTCGTGCGCGAGTTGCTCCCCAGAAACAGCCATGGGCAGAACAGTAGGCGCTACCGGACGAGTACCGCTGTCCCGTCGGCGAGGTGCAGCTCGTGGTCGCAGGCCGCCGCGGCCTCCGGGTCGTGGGTGGCGAAGACGACGGCAGCGCCCCGGGCCGCCTCGGCGCGGAGCAGGTCGATGACCTTCTGGCGGTTGGCCGCGTCCAGTTCGCTGGTGATCTCGTCGGCCAGCAGCACGTCGCCGCGCAGGGCGAGCCCGCGGGCGATCGCCGTGCGCTGCTGCTGCCCGCCGGAGAGTTCCTCGACCAGCTGTCCCGCCTGTCCCGCCAGGCCGAGCCGGTCCAGGGACCCGGCCGTGGTGCGGCGGGCCTCGGCCGGGTCGGCGCCGGTCGCCATCATGGCGACCGAGACGTTCTCCGCGGCGGTGAGGATGGTGGCGAGGGCGTTCTCCTGCGGGATGAGGACGACCCCGAGTGCCACCCCGCGGTCCCGGTCGGGCAGGTCGGACCCGTCCACCAGCACCCGGCCGGACCGGGGGCGCAGCACGCCCGCCATCGCGGCCAGCAGTGTCGTCTTGCCGGCGCCGGAGGTGCCCGTCACGGCCAGCAGCTCCCCCGGCCGGGCGGCGGCCGTGACCCCGCGCAGCACCGGTTCCCCGGTGGCGTACCCCAGGTCCGCGTTCTCGATCGTCAGTGTCCGCATCACAGTCCTTGTCGGGAGATCCGCCGGCCCGCCACGACGGCCACGCCGGTCAGCAGCACCAGCACCACCAGGGCCACGGCGACCACCTGCCACCAGTGCGGCCAGATCGGCAGCGGCAAGGGCGGCGGCTTCAGGCCGGCCAGCGGCAGCGTCCGGCCGGTGAGGTTGTAGCCGAGCAGGCCCGCGCCGGTCCCGGCCGGGACCGCCACGAGCACGAGCATCGGGTACGCCCACAGGCCCGCCCGCCGCGCGACCCGCGCGCCGAGCCCCTGCAGCCGCAGCGCGGTCAGGTCCTCCGCCTGTCGCGGCCGGTCCACGGCGGCGGCCAGCAGCAGCGCCCCGGCGCCGAGCAGCACCGCGAGGATCGTCGCCAGCACGTAGAACCACAGGGAGATGGCCGGGCCCTGCCGGGCGAGCTGGGCGCGCACCTCGGTGGCCCGGACGTTGCCGGCCACCGTCAGGCCCTGGGTGGACAGCCGGTCGATCACGTCCGCGGGAGCGCCCGCGGTGAGCCACACCTCGGGACGGTCCACCGCCTGTTCGACGGCGGACGCGCGGTCGGCGTACTCGAGGTCGGTCATCCAGGCGAAGAGGCCCAGTCGCGGAATGCTGTGCAGGTCCACGGCGCGGGCGACCGGGTGCTGCTGGCCGTCGAGGCCGGTGATCCGGTCGCCGGCCCGGCCCGCGATCGCGGCGGGCACGGTCTGCGGATTGTCGGCCGGTTGCAGCAGGACGCCGCTCTGGCTGAGCCCGTTCGGCGCGGAGACGTCGAGGACCAGGCCCTTCGGGCTGCCGGACAGGGTGCCGTCGGCGGACACGCGCCAGCCGGCGGGATCGGCGAGCCGGCCGGCGGGCAGCGCCGCCGCGACCGGGTTGATGCTGCCGACCGAGGTCACGACGAGGTGGGCGGTGACGTTGCCGGTGACGGCCGCCTGCACCTGGATGCCGTCGAGGCGGCACCCCTCGGCGCACAGCTCGGTGCGCTGCGTGTAGTCCTTTTCGCCCGCGCGGATGGTCCCGAGGTCGAGCAGGGTCGAGTCGCCGCCACGCAGGGAGCTGACCGCCACCTGCAGCCCCAGCATCCGCCCGCCGGAGGGCAGGTTGCTCGCGTCGACCCGCAGCGACACGTCCCGGCCCGGGATCACGACCGGCTCCTGCGGCGCGGCGGGGCGCAGGGCGCGCGCGACCTCGTCCGCCTGCGGTCCGCCGCCCGGCCACGTCGCCACCGTGGCCAGCCGTGCGCTGTCGACCACCAGGCCGGCCGGTTCGCCGTTGTGGTTGGCCTCCGTCCGGACGACGGCCATCGCGAACCGCCCCTCCGGGTCGACCGCCCGCACGGCGCTCAGCAGCTTCCACGGCGAGACGGCGGTGACCGTCAGCACCCGGTCGGCGCCGGTGCCCTGCTCGGCGATGACGTCCTGGTCGCGCAGCCCGGACCCGATCGCGCAGGTGACGTACGCCGCCACCCCGGAGACCGCCACGAGCAGCGCCAGCAGGCTCGTGGCGCCGGGGCGGCGGGCGAGCTGGAGGCCGGCCAGCGCGACGTCCGTGCGGCCCCGGCGCAGCGCCCGGGCGGCGACGCGGGCGGCCACCGGGATCAGGATCCGGGCGACCAGGAGCGCGGCGGCGAAGATGACCAGGCCCGCGGCGAAGACCCCGGCGCCCTCGGGGATGCCGGAGAGCGAGAGCTGGACGGTCGTGACCGCGGCGAGCAGCACGGCCAGGATCTCCAGGACCGGGGCCCGGCGGCCGGCGCCGGTGACCCGCCGCAGCAGGACGGCGACCGGGGCGAAGAGCTGCCGGCGGAGGGCGAGCAGGGCCGCTGCCAGGGCGGCGAGGGCGGCCGGGGCGGCGTACACGAGGGAGCCGAAGCCCGCGGCGGCGCCGACGCCGGGGAAGAGCACCGCGGCCATGAGGTTGATCAGCAGCTGGCCGGCGAGGCAGCCGGCCAGCGCGCCGGCGACGACCGCGACGAGGTTCTCGCCCGTCGCCAGCAGCAGGCGCTCCCACCGGCGCACGCCGCGCAGCGCGATGACGGCGAGCTCGGGCCGGCGCGCCTCGGCGCCGTAGCCGGCCGCCAGGAAGATGACGAAGCAGGAGAGCACGATCAGCGGCACCGCGACGACCGGCACGATGAGCCGGGCGGTGGCCCGGCCGTCGTCGATGCGGCTCAGCAGGTCCGGCAGGCCGGTGTTCACGCCGACGCTCGCGCCCAGGTTGGCGATCATCTTGTCCAGGGTGACCAGGGCGGCGCGGAGATCGTCCAGCCGGTCGACGTCGAGCGCGCCCGGGCCGGCGCTGCTGTCCACGGACTTCGAGGCGAACTTGTGGTCCATCGCGGCCACCGTGGCCCCGGGCGTGAAGACCGGTTCGCCGGGACGGTTGCCCGGCGTCGTGGCGAAGTAGCCGTGACCGCCCCAGTACGTCGCCCCCGGCGCCGGCACCGTGTAGGTCCCGGCGACGAGCATGGTCAGCGGCGTGCCGGCCTCGAGGTACATCAGGAGGGCCGGGTCCTTGCTGTACTCGGCGTACGCCAGGGTGACGCTGTCCCCGGCCGTCAGCCCGAGCCGCTCGGCGGTGCTCGCCCCGAGCACGATCTCGCCGGACGCCGACGCGCACCGGCCGGTGACGATCGTCAGGTGCGCACAGAAGTCCTGCCGGAAGACGAGCCGCGACGCGCGCACGGTGTCCGGCTCGATGCCGACCGCCGGGTACTCCGCGGCGTACACCTGGGTGAAGCCGGGCAGGTCCGCCAGGGCCGGGCCGAGGTCGGCGAAGGAGACCCCGCGCCCGCCGGCGGACTCCGCGTCGTTCTCCGTCCGGGTCAGGGCGAGGCCGCGCTCGGTGGCGGTCGCCGTGCCGACCTGCCCGGCGGCCACCGCCCGGTCGGCCGCGCGCAGATAAGCGGGGGCTGCCACGGCGGCGGCGACGGCGAGCATGGACAGCAGCGCCATGGCGACGGCTTGAGCGCGGCGGCGCAGGAGCATCGCCAGGATCAGGGCGGTCATCGGCGGCCCTCCCGCAGAGCCCGGTGCAGCGGCAGCAGCGACAGGCCGCCGGTGACGGTCAGCACCAGCAGGCACACGGCGCCGGTGCCGAGCAGGGCCGCGGCGCTCAGCGCGCCCGGCGGCGGCACCACGCTCCAGCTGTCGGTGAACATCGGTGTGTCGGTCCGGGCCAGCGGCCGGGCGAGCAGCGCGGCGGCCAGGCCCGCGAGGACGCCGGTCAGCACCAGCGCGACGCCGGCGGCATAGCCGACGACCACGGCGGACCGGGCGCTCAGGCCCTGCACCCGCAGGGCGCGCAGCTGGTCGAGGTGCGGGCCGCGGTCGGACGCCGTGGCGACGGCGACAGCGGCGGCGGCCAGCAGCACCCCGGCCGCGGCGGCGATCAGCGCGAAGCGGGCGGCCTGGGCGACGCCCTGCTCCGCCAGCTGCCCGGCCTCGGCCGTCACCGAGGTGTCGCCGGTGACGGTCAGGCCGGCCCGCTGCAGAGCGGGCACCAGGCCGGCGGGGGCGCCGGGCGACAGCCACACCTGCGAGATCCCCCGGGAGGCGGCGGAGGCGCCGATCCGGCGGGCCGTCCCGAGGTCGGTGAGCACGCCGCTGCCGCCCACCACGGGCAGCGCGCTCGCTCGCCCGGCGACGCGTACGGGGACGACCGAGTCGGCCAGCGAGCTGACCGACGGGTCCTCGAACAGCCACTCCCTCGGCGGCGTCCCGGCCAGCAGCACCGGTACGGGCAGCGTGCTGTCCACGACGGACACCCGGCCGCCCTTCGGCTGGTCGTCGGCGGCCGCGACGGTGAGCGTCACGGTCAGGGCTCCGGGTGCGGCGCTGAGGGCGGTCGGCGTACCGGTGAAGTCGCCGCGCCACCGGCGTGCGTCGCCGAGCGCCGCCGCGTCGAGGACGTCCTGGTCGGGGTCCTGCTGGCGCAGCCCGAGCAGGGTCACCTTGCGCAGCTCCGGCGGCGGGTCGGCGGCGGCCGTGTCGCTGGGCGGCGCGACCGCGGGCTTATAGCGGGCGACCTCCCAGCGCGTCAGCCGGCAGCCCGGCGCCTCCGCACAGCCCCGCACCCGTACGGTCAGGGTGTGCGTGCCCCGCGGCAGCGTCGCGCCTTCCGTGATGACCGCCCCCGTCGCCTCCTGCTGCACGGTGACCAGGAAGCGGACCGTCTTCGCACCGTCGTTGCGCACCCGGGCGGTCAGGGTGTCCCCCGTGATCGCGGGCGCGGCCGGGACGTCGGTGCTCAACGACCGCGCCAGGGTGGCCACGTCGCCGTACTCGGGCCGCCAGTTCGCCACCGCGCCGAGCCTTTCGCTGTCCACCGCGACGAGGGGCGGCACGGCGGCGGGGTCGCTCACGACAGCCATGGCATCCCGGCCGCCCGGGTCGGCGGTCCGGACCGCGTCGAGCAGCGCCGTGGCGTTCGCGGCGGTGACGGTCAGCACCCGCGCCGCGCCCACCTCCACCTCGGCGCGGTCGGTGCGGGCCTGCCGGCCGGCCGACCACAGCCCCCCGGCCGTGACGAACAGGGCGACGGCGACGGTGACGAGCGCGAACACGCGGTCGGTGCCGGGCTGGCGGGAGATGCGTACGGCGGTCAGGCCCAGCCGCAGCCGCCCGCCGCGCAGGGCGACCGCCCCGGCGGCGTCGGCGGCCCGGCTCAGCAGCCGCGCCAGCAGCAGCGCCACGGCCAGGGCGACCAGACCCGGGGCGACCAGCGCGAGGCCACGGCCCGGGTCGCCGGTGCGGGTCTGGTAGACGGCCGCCACGGCGATCGCCAGCAGGGCCAGGTCGAACACGTCGGCCCGCCACGAGCGGCGGCGGTCCGGGACGCGGCGCAGCAGTTGCGCGACGGGCAGCCGCAACGTCATCAGCTCGACGGCGGCCAGGGTCAGCAGGCCGCCGAGCAGGACCGCGGCGGCGCCGAGAGCGGAGGCCACGAGCACCGACGTACGCTCGGCCGCCTCGACCGGCCCGACCAGCGCCCAGGCGAGGGCCACACCGAGCGGGACGCCGAGCAGGGTGCCGCCGAGCAGCGGCACGAGGTGCTGGCCGAAGGCGAGTCCCAGGATCCGCCGGCGCCGGCTGCCCCGCAGCTTGAGCAGTGCCGCGTCGGCCCGGCGCTCGCGGCCGGTGTACCGCCCGGCCAGCCCCATGGCGAACCAGCTCAGCACCAGGACCTGCACCAGCGCGACGAGCACGCCGTCGCGGACGAGGGTGCGGTCGGCGGCGATCGTCTGCAGCAGCGGGCCGGTCGGGTCGATCAGCCGCATCTCGGACGCGTCGTTGGCCGCCCGGGCCGCGTTCGCCAGCACGGCGGCCAGGTCGCCCTCCTCGCCGCGCAGGAGGGCGCGGGGCAGCTCGACGTCGTACATGAACCGGGGCTCGCGGATCAGCGGGTCGGCGAAGGTCTCCAGCACCGTGAACACCGGGTCCAGCCGCTGCTCGGTGCCGAAGGGCCGGTTGCCCCAGTACGGCCCGGCCGGGTCCACGACGTCGTAGGTGGCCGTCACCCGCAGCGGGAGCGGGTCGGACGACGGGGTGACGCCGACGTCGATCGTCGAGCCCACGGCCAGGCGCAGCACCCGGGCCAGGTCCGCGCTCACGGCGACGTCGCCGGCGCGTTCCGGACAGGTGCCGGTGAGCGTGGCGTGGCCGCAGAAGTCGTCGCGGTAGGCCAGTGCCACCGCCTCGTTCGCGCCGCCCGTCAGCACCGTCTCGTCGGCTGCCACGCCCCGCACCGGCGCGGGGCCGCCGGCCGGCAGGGCGAGCACCCGCTCGGCGGCGTCGGCGAACGCGGCCAGGGAGTCCGCGGGATCATCTATGGCGCCCGTCTGGCGTACGGACACCACCCGCTGGTCCGCCGGGGCGTGCTCGACATCGGACACCGCGGCGGCCGAGGCGCCGGCGATGGCGTACCAGGGACCGGCGACCGCCACGGCGGCTGCCAGCGCGGTCAGGATCAGCACGGTCAGCGCCTGGGCCGCCCGGGCACGCACCGCCTGCAGAACCAACGCCAGCATCCGGCCTCCCCGCACCTACCCGGTCCCCGGGCAGAGTAGCGGTGAAGATCACAACCAGCCGCGCCGCTTCAGATACCAATACAGCAACACTCCCGAAACAACGATGACGATCGAGCTGACCACGAAGCCGCCGGTCGTCTCGTAGCCCCAGTAGGGCACGTTCTGTCCGAAATAGCCGGTCACCGCGGTCGGCACGGCGATGATCGCGGCCCAGGCCGCCAGCTTGCGGGTCGTCACGTTCAGGTTGTTGCTCTGCTCGTTGAGATCGGCGTCGAGCAGCCCGTTGATCCGGTCGCGGGCCTGGTCGAGCGTCTCGGTCGCGCGCCGGGCGTGGTCGTCGACGTCCCGGTAGTACGGCTTCAGCCCGTCGACGACCAGGTCCAGCTCCAGGCGCAGCAGCGTCGAGATGACGTCCGGCATCGGCGCGACCGAGCGGCGCAGGTGGACCAGGGCCTTGCGCAGGCCGAAGCCGTACATGCGGACGGGCCGGGGCGCGCCGCCCTCCTCGAGCATCGCGTCCTCGGTCTTGTCCATCGCCTCGTCCAGCGCGCGGGCGCCGGCGAACTGCCCGTCCACGACCACGTCGAGCAGCCCGTAGACCAGGAAGGAGACGCCGTGCTTGGCCAGCTCGGGCTCCTCGTCCCAGCGCCGCAGCACCGGGCCGAGGTCGCCGGCGGACTTGCGGACCGTGATGAACGCCTGCTCGGTGATGAAGGCGCTGATCTCCTGCTTCTCCGACACGGGGGTGGGACCGTCGGTGCGGACGCTCACGGCGTACACGTTCATGAAGAGGTGGTTGCGGTAGCGGTCGAGCTTGGGGCGCTGGTGGTCGTGGACGGCGTCCTCCACCGCGAGCGGGTGCAGGCCGAACATCGGCGCGATCAGCTGCAGGTCGAGCTCGTCGGGGTCGAGCAGGTCGAGCCACAGCGCCGCGTGCCGGTGCTTCGCCAGGAGCTGCGGGATCTCCTCGAAGCCGAAGTTCTCGGCGACGACCTTGCCGTCCTCGTAGAGGCGGGACATGGTCGGGCATTTCAGGCGCTGTGGCTCGGTCACTCCTGGACTCTAAATCCTCAGCTGTGCGTGATCGTCAGCGCATAGAACTTCACTTTCGCGCCGTTGGTGGTGCTCTCGGAGGAGGACTGGTTGTACGAGCCCGCCTTGAAGTACTGCTTGTACGGGTTGAACGACGACGGGATGGCGTACCTCGTCCGCGACCCGTTGACGGTCAGGTTGATCGTGTTCCCGGTGACATTGATGACGTACGTCCACCGCACGCCCAGGGCCACGTTGCCGACCTTGTGCAGCGTCTGCCCGCCGGCCGGCGAGTTCTCCGTGCCGAGATAGATGTCGCCGTTGGGCCGGTAGTAGAGCTCGAGCAGCGGCTTGGTCGACGAGCCGCCCGAGCCGAGGTGCACCTGGCCGACGGCGACGTTCTTGGTGACCTGGGGAATGCGCAGGTCCACGCTGAGCGTGTGGTTGCCGGCGAGCGGCCAGTCGGCGGCCGTCCCGTTCGCGTTCATCTCGCGCAGCTCGGAGCGGGCGTAGTTGGAGTTCGGCGTGGTCACGCCCTTCTCCGGCGCCCAGAAGGTCATCGAGCCGTCGTTGGAGTCGGTCCAGAAGTACGCCGGGTTGCTGTAGCCGCTCGCGCCCTTGAGCTGGGACGGCGGGATGGTCGTCGGCGCGCCGGGCGAGCCGATGGGCAGCTGCAGGGACCAGACCGAGAGG
Source organism: Actinoplanes oryzae (assembly GCF_030757795.1). Taxonomy (GTDB): domain Bacteria; phylum Actinomycetota; class Actinomycetes; order Mycobacteriales; family Micromonosporaceae; genus Actinoplanes. The sequence goes on along the minus strand of NZ_JAUQWH010000119.1, from coordinate 1,637 downwards.
TTGAAGTTGCCGCCGGGCGACACCGCCGGGTCGAGCGCCGCCGCGTGGGCGCTCATCGTGCCGGTGATGCCGAGACCGCCGGTGACGGCGACGGCGCTGAGCAGGGCGAGAAGCTGGGTACGGCGTTTCATGCCGGGCCTCCGCGGGATCGGGGATGGTTGCTGCCGCGCCGGTGGGGGCCGGGCGACGCCCCCCATCTCATCAACGTCCACCTCTTCAATCAAGTCTTGATTTGAGGATAGGTTGACGCTTCAAGTTCTGCGCGTCATGCTCGGGTGGTGAACAACCGACCGGCGGCCGCGTACGACGCCTTTCTCCCCGATGCTCTGGCACGCGCCCGCACCCAGCGCGCCTGGACGCCCGCCGACGGCCCGATGCCGGCGATGTACCTGAGCCACGGCGCGCCGCCGCTGTTCGACGACGGCCCGTGGCTGCGCCAGCTGTCGGACTGGGCGCAGTCGCTGCCCAAGCCGAAGAGCATCCTCATCGTCTCGGCGCACTGGGAGACCGCGCCGCTGCTGCTGTCGGCGGGCACGGCCGGCACGCCGCTGGTCTACGACTTCGGCGGCTTCGACAGGCGTTACTACGAGATGACGTACGCCACCCCGGACGCCTCCGCCCTGGCCCGCCGGGTGGCCGCGGCGATGCCCGACTCCGAGCCGGTCCACCAGCACCCGCGGCGCGGGCTCGACCACGGCGCCTGGGTGCCGCTGATGGCCATGTACCCGCTGGCCGACGTGCCCGTCCTGCAGATGAGCATGCCCACGCACGACCCGGACCGGCTGCTCGCGCTCGGCGCCCGCCTGCGGTCGCTGCGCGAGGAGGGCGTGCTCGTGATCGGCTCGGGCTTCATGGTCCACGGGCTGCCCTTCCTCACCCGCGACATGGTCCAGCACGGCGCCGTGCCCGCCTGGTCCGCGGACTTCGACGCGTGGGCCGCCGACGCCCTGGCCCGCGGCGACCTCGACGAACTGGCCGCCTACCAACACCGGGCGCCCGGGATGCCCTACGCCCACCCGACCCCGGACCACTACACGCCGCTCTTCATCGCCCTGGGATCGGCGGCCGATCCGACGGCCCCGGTCCGCACGGCCATCGAGGGCTACATGCTCGGCTTCTCGAAGCGCTCCTTCCAGACCGTCGGCTGACGTCCGCCGCTCCCCGCCGCGCGCTCCCCGCCCCACGCCGCGCTCACCGCCCCACGCTGTGCGCTCACCGCTTCCCGCCGTGCGCTCACCGCTTCCCGCCGTGCGCTCACCGCTTCATGCCGTGCGCTCCCCACACACGGCGTGTTGCGCGCTTCACGCCGTCTGCTGCTGGCTCCACGCGGTGTGGCGGGCGCGCAGCACCTGCGGGGTGAGATCGGGCCGGCCCAGCTCGCGGTAGTTGCCGGTCCAGCTCTCGACGTCCCGGTGCGCATTGGCCAGCGCGAACCGGTCCCACGCCGGCACGTCCGGCACCCGCACCCCGGCCGCGGCCTCGTAGCCGGCCAGGAACTCGTCGGCCACGCCCGCCCCGAACAGCAGCACCAGGTCGAGCCGGCACCACCCCACGTCGAACCCGCGCGGGGCGGCGCAGGCGCCGGACCAGTCGACGATCCCGCTGAGCCGTTCGCCCTCCCAGAGCACATTGCCGCA
>NZ_JAUQWH010000118.1 GCF_030757795.1 Actinoplanes oryzae | reverse complement strand
CCGGCCCACCGCATCGTCGGCACCCGACGCCCACCCCGCTGCCGCACCGGCATCGGAAAGAACGCCGGCATCGGAAAGAACGCCGGCGTCGCAAAGAGCGCCGGCATCGGAAGGACCGGACGGCAGGCCGGCGCCGGCCGCGCGCGGGACCCACTGGTGCAGGGCGCGTTCCAGCTCGCCCGGGTTCACCGGCTTGGACAGGTAGTCGTCCATCCCCGCCGCCAGGCAGCGCTCCCGGTCGGCCAGCAGCGCACTGGCGGTCATCGCGATGATCGGGGTGCGCGGCGCCCCGGCGGCCTCCCGCTCGCGCAGCCGGGCCGTGGCCGTGAAACCGTCCATGCGCGGCATCCGGCAGTCCATCAGGATCGCGTCGTAACGGCGCCGCCCGGCCAGCTCGCACGCCTGCACCCCGTCGCCGGCCACGTCCGCGGCGTACCCGAGACTGCTCAGCACCCCGACGGCGACCAGCTGGTTGATGTCGTTGTCCTCCACCAGCAGCACCGTGCCCCGCGACCCGGGCGCCGGCACCGCGGCGGCGGGCGCCCCCGCCGGGCGCGCCGGCGCCGCCGAGCACTGGGCGAGCAGATCGTACAGCGCCGAGCGGTGCACCGGCTTGGGCAGATACGTCGCACCCGACAGCGCGCCCGGCGGCGGGTGCTCGTTGAGCACCACCACGTGCACCGCCGGGATCGCCTCGTCGGCGGCCACCGCCCGGGCCAGGCCCGCGGTGTCCACGTCACCCGGGTCGGCGTCCAGCAGCAGCAGATCGTACGGGCGGCCCAGCACCGCCGCGTCACGCAGCGCCAGCATCGCCGCCGGGGCCGTGTCCACCCCGGTCGCGGTGAACCCCCAGCGGCGCAGATCGGCCTCGACGCCCGGGCGCTCGGCGCCGGAGGAGGCCAGCAGCACCCGCAGCCCCGCCGGGTCCGGCGCCGGCTGCGACGCGTCCCCGGCGGCCGGCTCGAAGGGCAGCACGCACCAGAACGTCGACCCCTGCCCCGGCTCGCTGTCCACCCCGATCGAGCCGCCCATCACCTCGGTCAGCTGCCGGCTGATCGCCAGGCCCAGCCCGGTGCCCCCGTACGTGCGGGTCGTCGACGCGTCGGCCTGCGTGAACGGCTCGAACAGCCGCTGCGCGTCGGCCGCGGCGATCCCGATGCCCGTGTCGGTCACCTCGAAACGCACCACCGGCGCGCCGCCGGACTGCTCGAGCAGATCCGCGCGCAGCGTCACGCTGCCCTTGCCGGTGAACTTGACCGCGTTGCCCGCCAGGTTCAGCAGCACCTGCCGCACCCGGGCGCCGTCGCCGCGTACCGTGGCGGGCAGCCGCCGGCCGCGGCGGGTGACCACCGTCAGGTCCTTGCCCTGCGCCGCCGGGGTCACCAGCGCGGCCACCTCGGCCAGCAGCGCGCCCGGATCGAAGTCCACCGGATCCAGCACGATCTTGCCCGCCTCGACCTTCGAGAAGTCGAGGATGTCGTTGATGACGCCCAGCAGCGCGTTGCCGGCCGAGTGGATCCCCGCCGCGTACCGGCGCTGCGTGGCGTCCAGCTCGGTGCCCATCAGCAGCGACGCCAGGCCCAGCACCCCGTTCATCGGCGTACGGATCTCGTGGCTCATCGTGGCCAGGAACTCGCTCTTGACGCGCGACTGCGCCACCGCCTCGTCACGGGCGGCCTCCGCGCTCTGCGTCGCCCGGCGCAGCTCGGTCACGTCCAGCGACACCCCGCACACCGCGTACCGGGTGCCGTCGGCGTCGTACAGGGGGAACTTGTTCGACTCGTACAGCCGGACCTGCCCGCCCACCTCCAGACGCTCGTCGACGTGGATCGGCCCGTCCAGCGCGCGCCGGTCGTTGGCCTGCCACACCGGCGCCATCGCCGGATACAGGTCGATGTCCGTGCGGCCCAGGATCTGCTCCTCCGTACGCCCGAACGCCCGCTGGATCGTCTCGTTGGCCAGCAGATACCGGCCGTCGAGATCCTTCACGTAGATCGCCGACTGACTGTTGCTGATCACCGCCCGCAGCATCGCCGCCTGCGCGTCGCGCTGCGCCTCGGCCTGCTCGCGCAACTCGATGTCGTGGCGGCGCCGCTGCTCCCCGGCATCCTCGAACAGCGCCCCGGAACCACCCAGCAGCACCTTGTACCCGCGCCGCAGGCTCCAGTAGTAGACCCCCACCGCGGCGGTCAGCACGTCCCACGCCGCGCTGGGCCACAACGGCCAGCCCGCCGGGGCGTGCGGCATCCCCGGCATCGCCGCCGCCTCGTACGCCGAGCGCCAGTACATCGCCGCGTGCAGGGCGTGCCCCACCGCGCAACTGAAGAAGATCATCGACGTGGCGACGGCCAGCCGGTTGGTGCGCAGCTGCCCCGCCCGCACCACCGGGCCCAGGATCGCCATGGTGATCGCCGCGTACGCGCACCCGACGACGATGTTGCCCACCAGGGCCCACTGCTGCGCCATGACGTGCTGTTCGGCGCGACCCCCCACGTCGCTTAGCGGCGCCTCTACGATCATCGCCGTGACGGAGGAACTCACGCACAACACGCTGAACGGCGTCACCGGCGGCATCTGGCGCACCACCCGCCACGGCAGCCCCGCTGTGCTCAAGGTGCTCACCCCGGGCCGGCCCGCGGCGCCCGCGCACTTCCAGGCCTCCACCGAGCCCGGGCACTGGAACTACTGGCTGCGCGAGCGCTACGCCTACGAGAGCGGGCTGGCCGCCACCGCCTGGGCCGGCGCCGGGATCCACGCCCCGCAGCTGCTGGACATCGAGGAACGCGACGACGGGACCGTCGCGCTGTGGCTGCAGGACGTCCCCGGCACCCCCGGCCCGCAGTTCGCGACACGCGAGCTGGGCGACGTGGCCTACCGCACCGGGGTGGCCCACGCGCAGTGGCTCACCCGCCCGCCCGCCGAGCCGTGGCTGGCGCGGGACTGGCTGCGCGACTACACCACCGCCCAGGGCTTCGTCACCTCGCCGGACTGGGAGCACCCGGTCGCCGTGGCCGCCTGGCCGGCGCCGCTGCGCGCCGGGCTGCGTACCGTGTGGGAACGCCGCGGGGATCTGCTGGCCGCCGCCGACAGCCTGCCGCGCACCCTGTGCCACCACGACCTGTGGCCCATGAACCTCATCGGCACCGCACGCGGGCCGGTGCTGCTCGACTGGGCGTTCTGCGGGCCCGGCGCGATCGGCGAGGACGTGGCCAACCTGGTGCTGGACACGTTCTTCGACGGGCTGGCCGACCTCACCCTGCTCGACGACGTGCTTGCCACGGTGATCGAGCAGTACCGGCGCGGGCTGGGCCGGGCCGTGGACGCCCGCACGGTCGTGCGGGCGGTCAAACTGACCGGCGCCGCCAAGTACGCGTGGCTGGCCCCGCGCATGCTGCAGGCCGCCGGCCGAGCCCCGCGCGCCGGGGCCTACGACACCCGCGACCCGGCCGCGGTCTTCGCCGGGCGGGCGCCGGTGCTGCAGGTCGTGGCCCGCTGGGCCCGCGAGGCCCTGGACTGAGCACGGGCGCTCAGCAGGCCTCGCGGATCCGGCAGACGGTCTGGTCGGTGCGGCGCTCGACACGCTCGGCGTTGTGGTGCGCCCACACCAGCAGCAGCACCAGCAGCGGACCCAGCGTGCCGTACGTGACGATGCGCTTGATCATCATCGGATTATGCGCTCGCGGGCAGTCCCCGCGGGCCGGAATACTGCGCCCCATGAGCGCCTACGAGCAGCTGCTCGCCCGCGCCCGCGCCGACCCGCGGGTGGCCGGGCTGATCCTGACCGGCTCGCACGCCCGCGGCCTGGCCACCGCCCACTCCGACCACGACGTGCTGGTGGTCGTCGACGAGTACGCCGAGCCGTGGGCCACCGCCACCCGCACCCCGCAGCTGGACACGATCCCGGTGACCCTGGCCGGCCTGGCCGACACCTCCGACCGCTGGCAGCGCTACGCCTTCCGCGGCGCGCAGGTGCTGCTGGACCGCCGCGACGGGCTCGTCGGCCGGCTCGTGCACGCCCAGGCCACCCTCACCGCCGCCGAACGCGGGCCCCGGGTACGCGAGCAGCTCGACGGCTACCTCAACTTCGTCTACCGCGCGGCGAAGAACCGCCGCGACGGGCACCCCGACCTGGCCCGGCTCGAGCAGATCGAGGCCGCGCCGTGGCTGCTGGAAACCCTGTTCGCCCTGTACGGGCGGATCCGCCCCTACAACAAGTACCTGCGCTGGGAGCTCGCCACCCACCCGCTGCCCGAGCCGTGGACGGCCGACCTGCTCATCGGCGCCGCCACCGGCGACCCGGCCGTGGTCCTCGGCCCCCTGGAGAGGTTGGCCCGCGCCGAGGGCTTCGGCGACGTCCTCGACGGCTGGGACCTGACCCTGATGATCAGCCGCTGACGCTGCCGCCCGGCGGCGCGGGGAAGGCCTGCTCACCGCCCGTGCGCGGCGGTGACCTCGGTCGCGCGGCGCTGGAACAGCGCGCGTTCGGCGGCGTTGCGGGTCAGGGCGGCGGCCCGGGTGAACGCCTCGCGGGCCTCGTCGTGGCGGCCCAATCGCATCAGCAGGTCGCCACGCACCGCGGGCAGGTGCGGGTAGCGCTGCAGGGCTGCGGCGCCGGCGACGGCATCCACGACGGCCAGCCCGCGTTCCGGGCCCTCGGCCATACCGACCGCGACGGCGCGGTTGAGCTCGACCACCGGTGACGGCGCCAGATAGGCCAGGACCGTGTACAGGGCGGCGATCCGGGGCCAGTCGGTGTCGCCCGGGTCGTACGCGCGGGCGTGGCAGGCGGCGATCTCGGCCTGGACCGTGTACAGGCCGGCCGTGCCCAGCTCCCGCGCCCGGTCGAGGGCGGCCAGCCCGCGCCGGATCAGCAACCGGTCCCAGAGCCGCCGGTTCTGGTCCATGAGCAGCACCGGCGCGCCGTCCGGGCCGGTGCGCGCGGCGATGCGCGACGCCTGGATCTCCATCAGCGCGGCCAGCCCGTGCACCTCGGCCTCGTCCGGCATCAGGCCGGCCAGCAGACGGCCCAGGCGCATCGCCTCCCGGCACATCCCGGGGCGTGCCCAGTCGTCGCCGGCGGTGGCCGAGTAGCCCTCGTTGAAGATCAGGTAGATCACCTCCAGCACGCTGGCCAGGCGGCCCGGCAGCTCGGCGGGTGACGGGATCTCGTACGGAATCCGCTTGCCGGCCAGGCTTCGCTTGGCCCGGACGATCCGCTGCGCGACCGTGGCCTCGGCGGTCAGGAACGCGCGGGCGATCTGGCCGGTGCTCAGCCCGCCCAGCAGGCGCAGCGTGAGCGCGACCCGGCCGTCGGGGCTCAGCGCCGGATGGCAGGCGGTGAAGATCAGCCGGAGCAGGTCGTCCGTGATGACGTCGTCCGGGTCCGGCTGATCGACCGGCGGCGGCTGCAGGCGTCCGGCCTCCTGCAGCTTGCGGTCGTAGGTGGCCCGCCGGCGCAGGGCGTCGATCGCCCGGTGCTTGGCCGTTGCCATCAGCCACGGGCCGGGACGCTCGGGCACACCGGAGCGGGGCCACTGCTCCAGCGCGATGACCAGCGCGTCCTGGGCGACCTCCTCGGCCAGTCCGACGTCGCGGGTCATCCGGGCCAGCACGGCGACGATCTGGGCCGACTCCATGCGCCAGACCGCCTCCACCGTGCGGCGCAGGCGGTCCGGGTCGATCGTCATGCCCCCGATCCAAGCACGGGTCAGGCCGGCGGCGCGAAGTCCTGCGGCCCGAACACGCGCAGGATCTGCGCCTCACCCTCCCAGCCGGGCCAGGCGTCGGCGTGGGCCCGCATGAACCGGGTCGCCCACGCGGTGGCCTCCTCCTTCGACGCGACGTCGTACAGGGCGTAGCTGATCATTTCCTTGGCCTCGGCGAAGGGCCCGTCGGTGGTGCTGACCTCGCCGCCGCCGACCACGACCCGCACGCCGTCGGCGCTGGGCGCGAGCCCGGCCGTGTCGAGCAGGGCACCGGACCGGGTGGCGTCCTCGCCGAGCTGGGCGATGGCGGCCATCAGCTCCGGCGGCGGCGGGGTGGCGGGGTGGGCGGCCTTGAGCAGGACGAGGTATCGCATGGTGATCTCCTATCAGACGGTGCGGTAGCGGTCGACGGCCACGACGGCCATCCACCCGAACAGGGCGACGACCCCCGCGCAGAAGGCGAGGACTGGTCCGGCGCTGCCGCCGCCGGACGCGATGCCGGCGAAGGTGAGCAGGAAGAGGACACCGACAGCCACACTGGCGCGGGCGAAGGTGCGCCGTCCGGCACGGGCGTACCGGCGGGCCAGCACGAAGCAGGCGGTCACCGCGCACAGGAAGCCGATGCCGGAGGTGGCCAGGTGCAGCAGGCCGTGCCAGGAGACCTCGCCCGGCCCGTCCGGGGTGCCGGCGGGAAACCCGTCGTGCGGGTCGGCGCGGAACGCTGCGGCACCGATCATCCCGAGCCCGAGGACGGCGATCAGCCGCGGCGCCCAGGCGCCGGCCGCCGCGCGGGAGAGCCCGGCGGCGAAGGCCACCACCATGAGGCCGGTGAGCGCGAGGTTGGCGGTCTGGATCCAGCCGTACGAGCCGGTGGCCAGCACACTCCACTCGTGCCGCCGGAAGTCGAAACCGTCGCGCAGCAGTCCCTGCGCCACCGAGGTGATCACGTAGCAGGGTCCGGCCAGCGCGCCGTAGCCGAGCAGGCTCCGGGTGACGCGGGCGGCGGTGTCGTTCTCACAAGCCTGGGATGGTGTCATGCCCAGCCCTCGAACGGCCCCGGCCGGAATCGACACGGCGGGCCCGGAAACTTGTCGGCGTTGCGCGCCGCAAGGTTTCGGGCTCAGCCGGTGATGGCGCGCGCCCAGGGCAGGACGAGGCGTTCGACCGCCGCGATCAGGTAGAACAGGGCGACGCTGAGCAGGGCCAGCAGGACGATCGCGGCGAAGGCCAGCGGGGTGTCGGCGGAGGTGCTGGACAGGGCGATCACCGAGCCCAGCCCGACGTCCGGGTTGTTGATCTCGGCGACGACCGCGCCGACGACGGCCAGGGACACCGCGACCTTGAGGCCGACGAAGATCTGCGGCAGGGCCCAGGGCAGGCGCACCCGCAGGTACGTCTGCCGGCGCGAGGCGGCCAGCGAGCGCGACAGCTCGGTCAGCTCGGCCGGGGTGGCCGTGAGCCCGGCGGCCGAGGCCAGCACGACGGGGAAGAACGAGATCAGCACCACCAGCACGATCTTGGGCCGGGCGCCGAAGCCGAGCCAGACCACCAGCAGCGGGGCGATGGCGACCTTGGGTACGGCGTTGAGCGCCACCAGCAGCGGCAGCAGCGCCCGTTCGACGGCGCGCCACGTGGTCAGCGCCACGGCGAGCACGATCCCGGCGGCCGCGGCGATCGTGAAGCCGGCCAGGGTCTCCAGCAGCGTCCAGCCCAGCGAGGTCGCCAGGTAGCCGGGCTCGCGGCGGCAGGCGGCGACGATGTCCGGCGGCGAGGGCAGGAAGAACGCCCGGATGCCGAGCGCCTCGGTGACCCACCACCACACGGCGACGACGGTGAGGGCCGCGATCGCCGGCGAGAGCAGGTCCGCCCACCGCCGGCCCTCGCGCCCGGGCGCCGGCGGCTGCTCGCGGGCGACGGGCGGATCCTCGACGCGGGTCACGGCCGCCGTCCCGGCGCCGCGGGGACGAAGGTGCTGGTCATGGCCGTGGTCCCGGCGCCGCGGGGACGAAGGTGCTGGTCATGGCCGTGGTCCCGGCGCCGCGGGGCCCGGAGGCGCCGGTCATGGCCGGCGGCCCAGGACCGAGTGGACGACGTGGCCGCGGACCACCACGCGCGGGTCGTGCATGAGCGCGTCGACCCGGTCGAGGTCGGTGTCGCTGAGCCCGGCGGCGCGCAGCCCGGCGCGCTGCTGGGCGATGTTGACCGCGTTGAGCAGCGCCCCGGGCGTGCCGCCGGGCCAGGAGCGGGCGTGCACCACGGTGTCGACGCCGGTCAGGCCGGCCTGCAGCATGGCGGCGTGCACGCGCAGCGCCCAGTACGGGTCGTTGCCCAGCGCCGGCAGCACGGTGTCGATCAGCGTGTCGTAGTAGCGGTCGTAGGCGAGCCGGTCGGCGGGGGCGGGGGCGGCCAGCATGGCGTCGCGGTAGCTGCCGGTGGCGAACTCCTCCAGCAGCAGCACCCCGCCGGGGGCCAGCGCGGCGGCCAGCCGGGGCAGGATCTGCTCGCGCTGTGGCAGGTGGGTGAGTAGGAACCGGGCGTGGACGAGCTGCCACGCGCCGGCGGGCAGGGGCTCGGTGACCAGGTCGTGGCGCAGCACCCGGTAGCCGGCGCCGGCGTGCAGGTGCCGCACGTTGAGGTCGGTGGCCAGCACGTGCGCGCCGCGCCCGGCCAGCCACGCGGCGATGCTGCCGCCGCCGGCGCCCAGCTCCAGGCAGCGCCATCCGCTCAGGTCGCCGAGCGCGGCCAGCCGGGAGGTGGTCAGCTCGTCGAACATCGCCGCCAGGTGCCGGTGGCGGTCGGCGGCCTGCGGGTCGTCGTTGTCGAAGGCGTAGGTGCCCGGTGCGGTGCTCATGCGCCGGGGGCCAGGCTGAAGTCGGCGACCTGCTCGGCGCGCAGCCCGGCGGGGAACAGCCCGCCGTTGACGAGGACCTCGATGGTGCGGGTGACGCGCTGCTTGTCCAGGGCGCCGAGCGGCTGCCCGGCCGGCGGGGTCGTGTAGGGCGCCATGAGCGTCACCTCGCCCTTGGCGGCCTCGACGGCCGAGGCCGGGTTGCGCCGGTGCACCAGCTCGGCGGCCTCGTCGGGGTGTGCGCCGGCGTACTGCAGGCCCTTGAGGGCGGCGTCGCGGAACCGTTTGACCAGCTCGGGGTCGCCGGTGGCGCGCTCGGCGGTGGTGATCAGGGCGTTGCCGTACAGGTCGGGCAGCAGGTCGCCGTAGGGCAGGACGGTCATGGGCTTGCCGGCGGCCTTCTCGATGCCGGGCCGGCCGATCAGGAAGGTGCTCAGCGCGTCGACGCGCCCGGCGGCCAGCAGGGCGGGGACCTGTTGCGGGGCGGCGTTGACCCAGGTGACGCTTGCCGGGTCGATGCCGGCGGCCTTGGCGTACGCGGGGAACAGCAGCTGGTTGACCGAGCCGGTCGCCGCGCCCAGCGTGGTGCCGGCCAGGTCCTTCGGCGTGCGGATGGGCCCGTCGGCGGGGGCGATGATCGACACCAGGGTGCGCTGGTGCAGGATCGCGAAGGCCCGGAAGTCGCGGTACTTGTTCTGCCCGGCGAGGATGATGGCGCCGACCAGGTCCAGGTCGATGATGTCGGCCTGCCCGGCGGCGAGGGTCTTGAGGTTCTCCCCGGTGGCGGCGCCGAGCTTGATGTCGACGTCGAGCCCGGCCTCGGCGAAGTAGCCCTTGTCCTGCGCGATCCAGGCGAAGGCGTCACGCCCGGCGGCGCCGAACGCGGTCAGATAGGTGATCTTGGTGAGGGTGCCGCCGGAGGCCGCGGCGCCCGGGGTGCCGGTGTCGTCGCCGCAGGCGCTCGCGCTCAGGGCGAGGAAGAGGATCAGCAGGAAGGTGCGTGCCCGGCCCATGGGGGCCTCCCGTGCGAGTAGGCAAGATCCAGGCATCGAAGTCTACCGATCAACTGCCCACTGTGGAGTCCCGTATCCGACAGGCCCGGGCGTTCAGGGCCGGTCGAGCACCGCGCGCACCAGGTCCAGGGCCGCGGCGGGGGTCAGGCCCAGCGCGCTGGTGCGCCGGGCGTACTCCTCGGCGGCGGCGCGGGCCGCGGCGGGGACCCCGGCGGCCGCGGCGGTGACCACCGTCCCGGCGCGCCCGTGGGTCTCGACCAGGCCGGCCTGCTCCAGCTCGCGGTAGGCGCGGGCGACGGTGTTGACGGCCAGCCCGAGCGTCTCGGCGAGCCGGCGCACCGGCGGCAGGCGGGTGCCCGCGGCCAGCTGCCCGGCGGCGGCGAGCTCGGCGATGCGCAGGCGCACCTGCTCGTACGGGGGCACGGGCGAGCCGGCGTCGATGGCGATGTCCACGCGGATCCTCTCAGGTCAGCCGCGGCGGGGTGTTCCCGGCGGCGAGCACGGCCCGGCGCAGCGGGACCGCCGCCAGCAGGATGCCACCGGCGACGAAGAACACCACCAGCGACACGAGCCCGATGCGGTAGCTGTTGGTCAGCTGGTAGACCAGGCCGAACGCGAGGGGGCCCAGCCAGCTGGTGCCCTTGTCGCCGATCTCGTAGAAGCCGTAGTACTCGCCCTCGCGCCCGGCGGGGATCAGCTGGGCGTACATGGAGCGGCTCAGCGCCTGGCTGCCACCCATGACCAGGCCGATCGCCGCGCCCAGGGCCATGAACGGCACCGCGGCGCGCTCGGGCAGCCAGAACGCGGCCAGGATGACGCCCAGCCAGGCGGCCAGGGCCAGCAGCACGGTCCGCTTCGCGCCGATACGCCCGGCGAGCGCGCCCAGCAGCAGCGCGCCGGCGAAGGCCAGGAACTGCACGATGAGGATCGTGACGATCAGCACCGACTGGCCCAGGTGCAGCTCCTCGGTGCCGTACTGGCTGGCCAGGCTGATGACGGTCTGGATGCCGTCGTTGTAGACCAGGAACGCGGCCAGGAAGAACAAGGTCAGCGGGTACGCGCGCAGCCCGCGCAGGGTGTGCCCCAGCTGGCGGAACCCGTCGGTGAGCACATTGCCGCGCCGCTCGGGGGTGTCGGCGGGCGGGTGCTCGCGCAGGGTGCGCAGCGGGATCAGGGTGAACAGCGCCCACCACACGCCGGCCGACACGATGCTCCAGCGGGCCAGGTCCAGGGTGCGCTGGTCGTCGCCGTCGACGCTGAACAGGGTCACCGCGACCAGGTTGAGCGCCAGCAGCAACCCGCCGCCCAGATAGCCCAGGGCCCAGCCGCGGCTGGACACCTTGTCGCGTTCGTCGGGCCCGGCCAGGCGGGGCAGGAACGAGTTGTAGACCACCACCGACGCGCCGAGCGCCACGTTGGAGATCACCAGCAGGATGCCGCCGAGCAGGTAGCGCTCGCCGGTGACGAACGCGAACGCGGCGGTGGCGGCGGCCCCGGTGAAGGCGGTGGCGGCCAGCAGCGGCTTGCGCCGCGCCGCGCGGTCGGCGATCGCGCCCATGACCGGCAGCACCAGCACGGTCAGCAGCACCGACAGCGACACCATGTACGGGAAGAAGGAGCCGGCGGCGACGCTGATGCCCAGCGGATGGACCCGGCCGGTGCACTCGTCGGCGCCCAGCGCGCACCCGGCGGCCTGCTCGGTGACGGTGGTCAGGAACGGCCCCAGGAACACCGTCACCACGGTGGTGGAGTAGGCCGAGCAGGCCCAGTCGTAGAAGTACCAGCCGGTGCGCTCGCGGCGGGTGCTGTGCGGCTGTGTGGTGGCGGTCACCGCGGCATGATCCCACTCAGGCCTCGGGGTGCCACCAGCGGGCCAGGGCGGAGGCGGCCGGGTCCTCGGAGCCGGCGAGCGCGGCCCAGGGGTCGGCGGCCGGGGGCAGCTCCTCGGCGGCGTACGCGGCCAGGTCGTGGGCGCTGACCGGGGCCGGGGCGGCGTCGATGGGCGTGACCGTGCCGAGGCTGCCGGTGTCGATCCACGGCCATCCGTCGACGGGCTCGGGCAGCGCGCCGACGTCGACCTGCGGCGGGAACACCGGGTCGGGCAGGCCGGGCTCGGCGACCGCGTCGGGGTCGGCGCCGACCGGGCCGAGGGTGTGCGCGCCGGTGACGTCGACGATGTCGTGGTGGATCTCCGGCTCGGGGGCCGGCTCGTCCCATGCGGCGCTCTCGTCGTGGTGCTCCACCGGCGTGAGGTCGTGGTCCGGCGGCTCCGGGTCGTCGTAGGCCAGGTCGTGGTGGCCAGGATCGTCGTCGGCGGGCAGCTGGGGGTCGCCGGGGTGCTCGAACCCGCCGTCGCCGTCGCCGTCGCCGGGGTCGTGGTCGAAGTGCGCCCAGCCGTGCTCGTCGCTCATCGGGTCTCCTCGGGGATCGGTGCGGACGCGGGCGCCAGGGCGCGGGCCCGGGCCAGGACGTCGTCGGCCTGCCGGGCCTTGTCGCGGATGCGCTGCAGTTCGGCGGCGGCCGCGGCGCGGCGCTTCTGCCGGCCGGCGGCGTCGGTGGCGGCGGCCGCGTCGATCTCGGCGATGTGCGCGTCCAGGTCGCGCAGGCGTCGCTCGACCGCGTCGTCGACGGCCACGCCCAAGGCGTACTGCAGGTCGGTGAAGCGGAACGAGATCTCGTCGGTCAGCGCGGCGCGGGCCTCGGCGAGCACGTCGCGCAGCCAGGTGCGGGCCTGCTGGCGGTCGGTCTGCACCCGCCGGCGGTACAGCACGTAGCCGCCGGCGGCCAGGCCGAGGCCGAGCCCGGCGACGGGGACGAGCAGCCCGCCGGCCACGGCGCCGCCGACCCCGGCGACCGAGGCGCCGAACAGCACCCCGCGCCCGGCCATGACGGCGATCCCGCCGGCGGACAGGGCGATGAGCATGTTGTCGCCGGAGCCGTCGCGCGGCGCGCGGGTGTCCAGGCTGTGCCGCAGGGTGGCGTTGAGGCGGGTGAGCAGCCCGTCGAGCTCGCCGGCGTCGAACACCTGGGCCAGGACCCGCTCGCCGATCTGGCGGAACGTGTCGCGCAGGTCCTGCGACAGGGTCACGGCCAGGGCGTGCAGCTCGGTGTCCAGCTCGTCGGGCAGGGCGGCCAGCCGCGCGCCGCGCCGGGCCTCGATGCGCTCGGCGAAGTCCTGCTGCAGGGCGCTGACGCGGGTGCGTAGCTGCCCGACCGCCTCGACGCGGGCGCGCTGGGTCTCGGTGTTGAGCAGCAGCGCCCACTGCCGGGACTCGGTGCGTTTGCGGGCGGCCAGCGCGCTGCGCTCGGCGCGGGCGCGGGCGGTGCCGGCCGGGTCGGCCTCGGCGGCCTCGGCCCGCGAGCGGGCGGCCTGCTCGAGCCGGTCCAGCTCGGCGCGGGCGGCGCGCAGCACGTTGGCCAGCTGCAGCTGGTGGCCGTGCCCGGCGAGCTCGACCAGGGCGTGCTGCAGGGCGGCGATGTGCGAGGCCTCCACCAGCGGCGCCTGCTCGGCGGCGCCCAGGGCCAGGGCCTGCTCGGCGAGGCGGGCCGACACCGGGAACCAGGGCGCCGCGGCGAAGCGGGGGGCGTGGGCGCGCAGCAGGGCCCGGTTGTCCTCGGCGATGCGCCGCCACCCCGGGTAGCCGTCGACCTTGCTCAGGGCGAACACGACCAGGTCGACGCGTTCGCCTGCGCGGGCCAGGAACTGCAGCTCCGGCTGTGACAGCGGCGCCGAGGCGTCGGCCACGAACAGCAGGGCGGTGGCGCGCTCGACGGCGTCGAGGGCGACGGCGGTGTGCGCCGGGTCCAGGCCGCCGACGCCGGGGGTGTCGAGCAGGGTGACGTACTGCAGCAGGGGTGCGGGGTGGGTGATCTCGATGCGGCGCGGGCCGCGCTCGGCGCCGGGCAGCACCGCCCGGCCGGTGGCCCACGCGTCCAGCTGCCGCGGGTCCAGCTCGAGCGGGGTGTCCGCGCCGGGCACGAACGCCTGGGCGGCGAGCGCGGGCCCGGGGGAGAAGTGCAGGTAGGTGGCGGTGGCCACGGCCGCGTCGACCGGGGACAGGCCGGGCACCCCGAGCAGCGCGTTGACCAGGCTGCTCTTGCCGCGCTTGGTCTCGCCGACGACCACGACCGACGGGCGGGTCAGCCGGCGGCGGCGCAGCTCGGCCAGCTCGGCGCCGGCGTCGGGGTCGGCGGTGCGCACGAAGGCCAGGGCGTCGGCGACCGTGCGTTCCAGGGCGCCCTGCAGGTCGCGGGGGGCGCTCACCGGCCGGCCTCCTGCCGGGCGAGCAGGTGGAACCCGCGCTGGGCGACCTGCGCGACGCGGGACTGGGCGGGCCCGGCCCCGGCGACGGCGTAGACCCGCCACCGGTTGGCGGCCTCGACGGCGGCGGCGTGCAGCTCGGCGGGGCCCGCCTGGGGCAGGCGCAGGATCCAGCGGGCGTCGTCGGAGGTGGCCAGGCGCATCAGCTCGGTCTCCCACTGCTCGGGCAGGCGCACCTTGCCGGTGGCCACGCGCTGCGCGGCCTCCAGCAGGCGCAGCCGGTGGTAGGCGGGCTCGCGCAGCAGCCGCTCGACCAGGTCGCGCAGCTCGTCGCGGTCGCGGCGGTCACCGGTGTGCCCGGCGAGGCGTTCCAGCCGGGCGAGCGCCCAGCCGGCCTTGATCGCGTCGGCGCGCCAGCGCAGCACGTCACGCACGGTGGCCTGCAGGCGCGGGAACCCGGCGGCCGCGACCAGCCGGCGCATCAGCTCCCCGCCGGACAGGCCGGGCTCGGCGGCCAGCTGCGCCAGGCAGTAGCCGATGCCGTAGAGGTCGAGCAGGCTCAGCAGCCGCTCGCGCTGCGCCGCGCCGACCGGGGCGGGCCGGGAGCGGAACAGGTCGACCGAGGCCAGCAGCACCCGCAGCTGCGCGGCGTCGAGCCCGGCGAGCTCGCGCAGCGCGGCGAGGTCGGCGGCGCTCAGCCGGCCGGTCTGGGCGGTCTCGGCCAGCAGGCCGACCACGGGCACCACCTCCGACACGGTACGGGCCAGCAGCCGCGCCTGCTCGTCGGCGAGGGGCCCGGCCACCGGCCACGGGTCGTCCGCGCCGCCGACCAGCGTGTCGACCTTGCCGAACACCCCCAGCGCGTTGATCGGGCTCGACGCCAGCCGGGCCGAGGCCTGCCGGAACGCGTCCAGCGCCCGCACGTCGTCGGCGCGCACCGCCTGGGTGAACACGTAGACCACGGCCTCGGCGGCGGCGACCTCGGCGAAGGAGTCGGCGTCGATGTCGGCGCCGAACGGGCTGTGCGCGATCGCGGCGGACGCGCGCGCCGACACCTGCTCGTCGGCCGAGGACAGCCCCGGCGTGTCCACCACGGTCAGCTCGCGCAGCTGCTCGCTGGTCAGCGACACGTCCAGGTACGCCACCCGGGAGCCGGGCACCCCGAGGCGCTGCGGCAGCATGCCGTCCTCGCCCAGCGGCAGGCTGGTGCGGGTGCCGTCGCGCAGCACCACGTCGACCCGGTCGGCGCTGCCGTAGCGGAACCGCGTGACGATCCGGGTGCACTCCCCGGCGGCCGTGGGGGCCACCCGCCGGCCTATCAACGCGTTGACGAGTGTCGACTTTCCGGCTTTCAGCCGCCCGGCGACGGCCACCCGCAACGGCTCCGACAACCGCCGATGCACGTATCGCACCTGTTCACCGGCCTGCGGACCGACCCGGGCGAGGGCGTCGTCACAGAGCGTCGCGACCCGGGCGGTCAGGGGACCCACGGTCATGACTCGTCAGCCGAGCACACATTCAGCGAGAATGTGTCCACTGCGGCCGTCGTACCGGACAAGGGCGACCCCACTTCCCGTTCGCGGGCAGACCGGATCGCCTGCCGCACCACAGACTACGGACCGGGATGCACGCGCGACTCCCGTGTTCGTGCCAGAGCCGAACGCTGCGCTGGGGGCTGCAGCGGAATGGGGGCGTGCGTGGCACAGCGGGACCTGGCCGGTCTGGCAGCGGCACACCTGCGCCGACCCGGGCTCGTCGTGCTCACCGGCGCGCCCGGCGCCGGGCGCAGCACCCTGCTGCACGCCGTCGCCGGCACCGCCGCCGGGCCGGTGTTCACCGGCGGCGGGCTGGCCATGCTCGCCACCGTGCCCGCCCTGGCCCTGTCGCGCGCGGTCAAGGCCCGCCTGCCCGCCCACGACGTGCCGCTGCTGGCCGAGGCCGTGCGCTCGCGGGTGCGCGGCGGCCTGCTGGTGCTCGACGACCTGCAGCACACCGACCCGGCCACCCTGGCCGCCCTGCCGCACCTGGCCGCCCACATCCGCGTCGTCGCCGCCCTGCGCACCCCGCACCGGCTCGGCGAGGCCACCGAGCGGGCGCTGCGCGCGGCGGCCACCGCCTGGCTCGACGTGCCGCCGCTGACCGCCGACGAGGTCCTGGCCCTGGCCCGGCGCACCGCCGCGCACCTCAGCGACGCCGAGCTGGCCGCGGTCACCGCCCGCGCCGGCGGCAACCCCCTGGCCGTGGTCGCCCTGGCCCGCGAGGCCGGCACCGGCCGCGGCGCCGCCCCGGCCGGCGACATCGACCAGGTGGCCTACGCGATCGCGACCGCCCTGGCCGACCTGCCACGCCCGGCCCGCACCGCCCTGGCCGCGCTCGGGCTGCTCGGCCGGCCCGCCCCCGAGCGGCTGCTCGGCCCCGGCGCGGCCGCGCTGCGCGAGGCCGGCCTGGTAGCCGACGCCGGCGACGGCCTGGTGCCCGTGTCGGCCTACGTCGCCGAGACCGCCGCCGGGCTGCTCGACGGCGACTCCCGCCTCGAGCTGCACAAGGCCCTCGCCACCCTGACCACCGGCTTCGAGGCCGCCCGGCACCTGGCCGCCGCCGGCGACGCCGAGGGCGCCTACCGGGCCGCGTTGGCCGCCGCCGACCGCACCGGCGGCGCCGACCGCGGTGAGCTGCTGCTGTTCGCCTGCGAGCTGCCCGGCGTGCGGCCCGACCCGCGGGTGCGCCTGGCCGCCGCCGACGCGCTGCTGGCCGCCGGCCGCCCGCACGCCGCCGCCCGGGTCCTGAGCACCGCCACCCCGCTGGGCGTCGAGGCCGACGTGCTGCGCGGCGAGGCCCTGCTGCAGGCCGGTGACCCGGCCGCCGCCCGCGACGCGGTGCGCCCGGTGCCCGACGCGGCCGCCGCCGGGGTCGTCGCCGCCCGCGACCGGATCCTGCTGCTCGCCGACCTGGCCACCGACCCGGGCCCGGCGCTGGACACCGCGGAGAAGATCGCCGCCCGCCACGGCAGCCCGCCGCCCGGGGTGGCCGCCGCGCTGGCCGCCGTGCGCGCCGCGCACCGGGTGCCCGGCTGGGAGGACGCGCTGGCCGCCGCCGGAGCCGCCGGGGCCGACCCGCTCACCGGGCGGTGGAGCGCCTGGCTGCTCGTCGAGCACCTGCTGGCCGACGCCCGCCCGGCCGAGGCCGCCGCCGTGGCGCGCACCTCCGCCGCCGCGGCCGGCGACGCCCTGGCGTACAGCTGGCAGACCCGCTTCTTGGCCGTGGCCGACTGGGCGCAGCTGCTGCACGCCTCGGCCCCCGACGACGTCGTGCGCCGCAGCGGCAACCTGGCCGACCGCACCCTGCCCGACGACGCCCTCGGCTACGCCCTGGCCGCGATCGCCCTGGCCGAGGCCGACACCGGGCTGCTCGCCGCCGCCCGCGCCCGGCTCGCGGGCACCACCACCCATCCCGCCGCCGCCTGGGTCGCCCGCGAGGCCGCCTGGCTCGACGGGCAACCCGACCGGGCCGCCGCGAGCCCCGCACCGGCCGCGGCGGGACTGCTCGCCGGGCTCGGGGAGATCACCTCGTACTGGGCCGCCCACGACGCCGGGATCCCCGCACCCGCCGCGACCGGCACCGCCCTGCCGGCCCCCGCGGCCGGCACCCTCACCGCCTGGGCCACCGGCACCGGATTCACCGCCGCCGCCGACACCTGGGACGGCAGCGTCCTGCGCGAACGCATCCGCTGCCTGCTGGCCGCCGGGCTGCTCGAAGCCGACGCGCCGGCCGCCGTCGACGCGCTGCTGGCCGCCGAGCAGCTCGCCGACGCCGCCGGGCTGGTCGTGCTCGCCGGCCGCGCCCGCCGCGGGCTGCGCCGCCACCACATCCACCGCGACCGGCGCAGCCCCCGCTCCGGCAGCAGCCTCACCCGCCGCGAGCTCGACGTGCTGCGCCTGGTCGCCGCCGGCGAACCCACCCGCCGCATCGCCGGACAGCTGGGCATCTCCACCGAGACGGTCGACACCCACATCCGCGCCGGCATGCGCAAACTGGGGGCCCGCACCCGCACCGAAGCCGCCGCCCTGGCCCTCACCCAGCTCGACCCGGCCCCCGCCGCGCCGGGCCGGCACCGCCCACCCGGAGACGCCGAGGTCCCCGCCGCCCGAGCCGACCGTGAGGATCGCCGGTGAACCGACAGACTGACGCCCCCCGCCACGTCGTCGCCACCACCTCCGACGCCGACACCGTGCTGCGCCGCTACGCCCGCGACGGCTGGAGCCTGCGCGAGGGCTTCGCCCTGCCCGACCCCGCCTGGGACGTCAGCGGCGACCGCCTGGTCCTGCACGGGCGCATCGGCGACCACGACACCCTGCAGCTGGCCGTGCTCGCCGCCGCCCGCGGCGCCGGCATCGTCGCCGTCTGCGACACCACCACCCCCGTCGGCCGGGCCCTGGTCGACGACCTGAGCCGGCTCGGGCCCGTGCAGACCGGCGCCGCCGCACCCGTGCCCGCCCCGGCCGCGCTCGCCGACGGCGACGCCCCGGTCGTGCAGCTGGTCGCCGAGCAGCGCGCCCTGCTCGACCGGCTCGCCGCCGGCGACACCATCGCCGCCGCCGCGGCCGCCGAGTTCCTGTCGCTGCGCACCGCCAACCGGCGCATCGCCGAGGCCCGCGCCCTGTTCGGGGTCCGCACCACCCGCGAGGCCGTGCTGGCCTACCTGCGCCAGCGCGGCCCGGGCAGCCTGCCCACCAGCGGCACCTCCTGACCCTCACACCACCGGCGCGCGCCCGGGCCGTAACGCCGCCAGCTCGGGCGCCTGAGCGCCGTGCACGATCTCGGCGGCGATCAGCCCGGCGGCCGCCGGGGCCAGCGTGATCGCCGAGTGCATCACGGCCACGTACACGCCCGGCGCCACGGGACCGATCAGCGGCAGCCCGTCGACCGGCATCGGCCGCACCCCGACACGCGCGCTCAGCAGGCGTACGTCCTCGGTGCCGAAGGCCGCGACCAGCCGGCGGCGCACCTGCTCGGCGTCCGCACCCACCGCGGTGGGCACCAGCAGCGTGCCGTCGGCGGCCTGACGCACCTCCAGCCCGGGGGAGTCCACCAGCGTGCGCACCAGGCCGGGCGGCGCGGCGAAGCGCATCAGCACCGCCGGCGACGGCCGCACCGGCAGATCGATCCCCAGCGGCGCGCACAGCCGCGCCGTGTCCACCCCGGCCGCCAGCACCACCATGTCCGCCGCGGGAAGAGAAGACACCGCCGTCCGCTCGTGCACCCGGGCACCCGAGGCCCGCAGCAGCGCCCGGGTCACCGCCACCGGGTCGACACTGCCATGATCCGCCAGATGCACCGCCCGCCCGGGAACGTCCCGCAGCCGCGGCTCCAAGGCACGGACCCGCGCGGCGCCGATCACCTCACCCCGCAACGGCCCGCCCCACGTCAGCGCGCCGTGCCAGCGCACCCGCACACCCGGCACGTCCCGCTCCCAGCGCCGCCAGCCGGGCAGCACCTGCCGGCGCAGCGGCGTACTCGCATCCGGCGGATCACCCTCACGCGGGCCACCGATCCACGCGAACGACTGAGCCGTCACCCCCGAACCCGGCGACGAGCGCTCCAGCACCGTGACCGCCGCCCCCGCCCGCCCCAGCTCGTACGCCACGGCGCAGCCCACGATGCCCGCACCCACCACAGTGACCTCCACGCGCCCACTGTGCCGCAAATCGGTGGCCGCCATGACCCCGCGACCCCTAGCCTGAGCCACCATGAGCTCCCGCACGATCCGAGTCACCGTCAAAGGCGCCTTCGACGCCCTGACCGCCGGGCAACGCGCCGCCCTGCTCGCCGACGCCGACCAGCACCAGGTGACCGACGCCGCGTTCACCACCGAGGGCACGATCACCTACGACATCGCGGCCCGGCCGTTCTTCACCTTCCGCTACGCCGCGACCGCCGCGAGCGAGGAGGACATCCCGGCCGTCACCGCGGCCGCGTCCGCCGCCGCCGTGACCTGGCTCGAGACGCGCGGGTACGCGTACAAGAACCTCAGCACCCAGACCACCGACCTGTCCCAGGTCCCCCTCGGCCCGCGCGGGCGCCGGCTCACCCCTCGCTGAGGAAACTCTCGATCGCCTCGACCACCAGGGCATGGTCGTCGGCCTGCGGCAGACCCGACACGGTCACCACACCGACGACCCCGACCCCCTCCACCCGTACGGGGAACGCGCCCCCGTGCGCCGCGAAGTCCGCCGGATCCACCCCGAACTTCGCGTCCAGCTGATCACCCTTGGCCGCCAGCCGCCGCCCCACCAGGTACGACGACGCCGCGAACCGCTCCACCACCCGCACCTTGCGCGCGATCCAGTGATCGTTGTCGGCGGTGCTGCCCGGCAGCGCCGCGTGGAACAACTGCTGCGTGCCGCGCCGGATGTCTACCGCGATCGCCAGGTCCCGGCCCGTGGCCAGATCCACCAGCAGGCTGCCCAGGTGCCAGGCGTCCGCGTTGTCGAACCGGCGGAACGTCAGCCGCCGCTCCTGCTCCTCGAGCCGCGCGATGAGATCATCTTCAGTCATGAGAACTTTATAGACCACGCCGGCGCCGCAGCCAGATCCCCGCGGCACCGATCATCGTCAACACGCTCAGCAGACAGCACACGGCCTTGAACACGAGCCCTCCCTCCGTCGCGGCGCTAAGGTCATTGCCGTGCGCCTGGGTACCTTCAATCTCCTGCACGGCCGCTCGCTGTCCGACGGCGTCGTCCACGCCGAGCGTATCGCCGCCGCCGTCGCCGACCTCGACGCGGACGTCCTCGGGCTGCAGGAGGTCGACCGCGCCCAGCCCCGCAGCGGCCTGCTCGACCTGACCGCCATCGCCGCCGACGCCCTGGGCGCCCCCGCCCACCGCTTCGCCGCCGCCGTCGTCGGCACGCCGGGGGAGACCTGGAAACCCTGGCACTCCGACGACGACAACATCAACCCGCTCTACGGCATCGCCCTGGTCAGCCGCTGGCCCGTGCTGCGCTGGCAGATCACCCAGCTGCCCGGCGCCCCGATCCGCTCGCCCGTCTGGGTCCCCGACCGCAAGCTGCTGCTGCTCAAGGACGAGCCCCGCGTCATGATCGCCGCCGTCGTCGACTCCCCGGCCGGGCCCATGACCGTCGCCAACACCCACCTGTCGTTCGTCCCCGGCTGGAACATCCGCCAGCTGCGCCACGCCGTCCGCGCCCTGCGAGCGCTGCCCGCCCCGCGCGTGCTGCTCGGCGACCTCAACATGCCCGTCGGACCCGTACGCGCCTTCACCGGCTGGCGGGCCCTGGCCAAGGCCAGCCCCACCTACCCCAGCCCGGCACCCAAGGCCCAGCTCGACCACATCCTCGCCGACCCGCGCGGCGGCGACACCCTGGGCACCGTCCTGCAGGTACGCACCCCGGCCGTCGACGTCTCCGACCACCGCCCCCTGGTCGTGCACCTCGGCCAGCCTCACACCCTCAACTCGTAGAGCTCCTCCAGCCCGTCCTCCTCGTCCCACTGCTCGCCGACGCGCTCGAAGCCGAAGGGCGCGACGGTCGCCAGGGACGCGGCGTTGGCGGGGGAGATGCTCGCGCGCACCACCCGTACGCGGGGATCAGCCTGCGCCCGGCCGATCAGCTGCGCCAGCATCTGCCGGGCCAGCCCGCGGCGCCGGAACGCCGGATCGGTCGTGTAGCCCACCTCCACGCGCCCGTCGGCGTCCGGCGGGCCGTGAAAGCCGGCGTGCCCGACCACCTGCCCGTCGCTGACCGCCGCCCGCGCCACCCACTCGCCGGCCGCGGGATCCTGCTCCACCTGCTCGGCGCGGATCTCCCACAGCCAGCTCTCGGTCATCAGCCACGGGGACAGGGGATGGCCTGCCGCCGCGCTCGCCCTGGCCAGGTCGCCGGCGATCATCGCCCGCATCGCCGGGACCGGCAACACCACGAAACTCATCACGCCAAGATCCTAGATGTGCCCGCAACCACATTGCGCGCAACTTAATTGCGCACAACAAAGTTGTGCACTACCGTTCTCGGCATGGGAGAGACCACCGGCCTCGAAGGCATGATCTGCTTCGAGCTCTACGCCGCCTCCAGAGCCATGACAGCCCTCTACCGGCCGGCCCTCGACGCCGAAGACCTCACCTACCCCCAATTCCTCGCCCTGCGCGTCATCAACGACCGCGGCACCCTCACCGTCGGCGAACTCGGCCGCGTCCTCGGCCTCGACAGCGGCACCCTCTCACCCCTGCTGCGCCGCCTCGACCAACGCGGCCTCACCCTGCGCGGCCGCGGCGAAAGCGACCAGCGCAAGGTCTGGACCCAACTCAGCCCCAAAGGCCAGCTCCTGCACGACCGCCTCGCCGACCTGCCCACCCGCCTCGGCTGCGCCCTCGACCTCACCACCGAGGAATTCACCACCCTCAGCACCCTGCTCGGCAAACTCCGCAGCAGCGCCACCACCAGCACCATCAGCTGACACACCCAGGAGACCCACCATGACCGTCCAGCCCGCCTACACCGCCTCCGCCACCGCCACCGGCGACGGCCGCTCCGGACACACCCGCAGCAGCGACGGCGTCCTCGACCTCGACCTGTCCGTCCCCAAGGAGATGGGCGGCCCCGGCGGCGCCCACACCAACCCCGAGCAACTCTTCGCCGCCGGCTACGCCGCCTGCTTCCACGGCGCCCTCAAGCTCGTCGCCGGCAAGCGCAAGATCCAGCTCACCGACACCGCCATCACCGTCGACGTCGGCATCGGCGACAACGGCCAGGGCGGCTTCGGCCTCGTCGTCACCATCGAAGCCGAACTCCCCAGCGTCGACGAGACCACCGCCCACGAACTGCTCGAGGCCGCCCACCAGGTCTGCCCCTACAGCAACGCCACCCGCGGCAACGTCGACGTCACCCTCACCCTCGCCTGATCACCCACCGTTTCCCCAGATCAGACCCGGGAAAGGAACACCCATGCCATACGTGAGCACCACCAGCGACGTCGAACTCCACTACGAAGACTTCGGCACCGGCGACCCCGTCGTCCTCATCCACGGCTGGCCCCTGTCCGGCCGCAGCTGGGAAAACCAGGTCCCCGCCCTCATCGCCGACGGCAAACGCGTCATCACCTACGACCGCCGCGGCTTCGGCAAGAGCAGCCAGCCCTGGGACGGCTACGACTACGACACCTTCGCCGCCGACCTCGACGCCCTGCTCAAACACCTCGACCTCACCGGCGTCACCCTCGTCGGCTTCTCCATGGGCGGGGGAGAGGTAGCCCGCTACCTCAGCACCTACGGCACCGACCGCGTCCGCCGCGCCGTCTTCGCCGCCGCCGTCCCGCCCTACCTCTACAAGAGCGACGACAACCCCGACGGCGCCCTCGACGACGCCACCATCAAACAGTTCCAGGAAGGCATCACCGCCGACCGCATCGCCTTCGTCGACGGCTTCGCCGAGAACTTCTTCAAAGCCGGCCGCACCTCCAAGGTCAGCGACTCCCAGGTCCGCTACGCCCAGGAACTCGCCCACCTCGCCAGCCCCAAGGGCACCCTCGACTGCGTCGCCGCCTTCGGCCTCACCGACTTCCGCGGCGACCTGCAGAAGATCACCATCCCCACCCTGGTCATCCACGGCGACAGCGACGCCATCGTCCCCTTCGAGAACAGCGGCAAGCGCACCGCCGACACCATCCCCGGCGCCCGGCTCGTCGTCATCAAAGACGGCCCCCACGGCATCAACGCCAGCCACCCCGTCGAGTTCAACGAGGCACTCCTCGCCTTCCTCAACAACTAGACCAACCTCCCCAGCGCGCGGTTCGTACGGTTCGCCTGTACAGCCGCGCGCTGCTGCGCCGCCGTCACCTCGATGTAGCCCTGCGACGTCGACAACGACGCATGCCCCAGCAACCGCATGATCTCCGACGCGTTCGCCCCGTCCTCCGCCAACCGCGTCGCGAACGTATGCCGCAACGCATGCAACTGCGCACCCCGCGGCACCCGATCACTGACCTCCGCACGCCGATAACACGACTGCACCAGATACTGCAGCCCACCCCGGCGCAGGGGAGCACCCCGGCGATCCACCAGCAACGCGTCATCCGGGCGTACGCGCCCGAACCGCACCCGCCGCGACTGCACATACCGCTCCACCACCGCATCCAGCTCCGGCTCCACCGGCACCGACCGCGGCCGCCCACCCTTGCCCGCCACCTCCAGCCGCCGCTCACCCGCACGCCCCAGCACCGAACCCGCCCGCAGCGCCAGCATCTCCGACAACCGCAGACCCGCACACAACGCCAGCGCCAGCACCGCCACATCACGCTCCGGCCACGGGTCACGCTGCCGCTCGTCCGCCCGGTTCACCGCCTCCAGCAGCTGCTCCGGAGTGTCCTCACCGCGCAACGGCTTGGGGGAGGGCTGCACGAAACGCGGCTTGCCCACCGCCGGCATCGGATTGCCCGCCACGATGCCCTCGGTCACCAGGAACCCGAAGAACGAGTTCCAGCTCGACCACGCCCGCGACACGGAGGAGGGGGCCCGGCCCGCCGCAAATCCGGCGAAAGCCGCCCGCAGCGCGCGGGGGGAGAGGTCGTCCAGCGTGACGACGCCGTCCGGGTCGAGCTGGGAGAGCACCGCCTGCAGATCCCTGCGGTACGCCATGAGGGTGTGCTCGGACGGCTTGCGCACCGCCCGGGCGGCGAGGAACTCGTCGACCAGCTCGCGGACATCGCTTTTGTCATGCATAAGGGATATTATGCAGCATTTGTCCGGGTCTCGGGAGGGGCCTCCGGGTCGGGGATCGCCGGCACTTCGCGTGGCTTCCTTGCCGCTTCCGACCCGCCGCCACCCGCCAGCACGCGCCGGCACGCGTTCGCGCATGCGCTGCCTTCTCTGCCGCCTTTGTCGCGTGGTTGCCGTTCGGCCCAGAAGCAGGCTGCGGGCGCGGGCTGCCAATCTTTGTGATCTTGGCAGTTCGCTGCTTCGGTGCCAGAGCGCGTTGGCAGCGCCCTCCGGGGGGGCCGTTTCTGCGGCCTCCTCGCGCTCAGGTTGACATAATGTCAATTATCGACCAGATAGGGACGCTGCGGAATCGGGCGTGTTCCGGGCCACGCTCGACCCGGCCGGGTCCGCGCTGCTCGCCGCACCTCCTGCGCCGGCGACACTGCTTCGGCGCCTGAGCCTTGAGGGGTCTGATCGATGCGAGCGGCGGGGTCTACGGCAGGATCTCGGTCGGGTCGTCGGGCGCTGCGCCGGTGGGTCGGAGCGGTTTTGTCGGGGGCTGCTGGTAGAACTGACGGCGTTGGAACACGTGTTCGAGAGGGGTGGAGATGGCAGCGGCGGGCACAGAGGTGCGGGGTCTGGGCGTCGAGGAGCTGGAGGCGATCCGGGAGCAGCTGGCGGCCGGGCGCAAGCCGCGGGTGATGTTCACCGAGGCGGCGGGTCAGATCGCGGGTCAGGTCGGCCAGGTGGTAGGGCTGACGGATCCGGCGGAGTCGGACGAGTGGGTGGTGGTGCGCTTCGGCAAGGACGAGTTGCCGTTCGCGCCGGCCGATCTGCGGGTGCCGCCGAAGGGTGGGGTGAAGAAGGTGGCTGCTCCCCCGGTGCCCGAGGTGCCGGCGCGGGTGGAGCCGGAGTTCGTGCTGGACTCCCCTCCCCCTGTGAAGGCGGCTCCGGCTGCGGACAAGGGTGTGCCGGAGGGTGAGGCGGAGCGCAAGGCGGTGGCTCCGGCACCGCGTAAGGCCGTGAGCAAGGCGGCGAAGCCGAAGCCACCGCCGGGGCTGACGGTGACGCTGGCTTACACCGACGGTGAGTGGACGGTGGCGGCGAATCAGGGGTCGAAGGCGCTGGCGAAGCCGTATGTGATCCGGCCGGCCGAGGCGATGCGCATGGTGGCGCTGGTGGATGTGCCCGGGGTGCAGGAGGCCGTGGAGCAGATCGTGGCGGCGGAGCGGGCGGAGGCGGAGCAGCAGGCGGAGAAGTTGCGGGCGGAGCTGGCCGAGATCGAGGCGCGGTTGCAGGAGTTGCGCGACGCGGGTTGACGGTTCTCCCCCGCTGTGGCGTGGGTTGCCGGTGGTCGGCCGTGCGGGCCGACCCGGTCGACGACCCGGCCCCCGGCCCGGCCGCTCCGCGTACCCCGGTGCGCGTGGCGCGTCGCTCGCCGGTGGGTGGCGTCCGGCCCGTGTGGCGTGTCGTTTCCCGCCGCGTCCGGCGTGGGCGCGCTGTGGGGCCGGCGGGAGCGCCGTCGGCTTGTCCTGGTGGCACGGGGGTGGTGCTCGGTGGGCGTGAGCCGGGGTGCTCATGATCGGGCGTGTCATCATGGCGGGTCCGGAGAGAGACGGGCGGGCCGATGGAGACGCTGGTGGGCACCCCTGGGGGCACGCGGTGGCGGGTGCCGGTGGTGTGGCGGTGGCTGCTGCGCTTGTCCCGGGTGATCGTGCCGTTGATCTGCCGGGTGCGGGTGTCGGGGGCGGTGCCGGTGGAGCTGCGCGGTGGGCCGGTGATTCTGGCGGCCAACCATGTGAGCCCGGTGGATCCGATCGTGATGACCGCGGCGTGCAGCAGGGCGGGGATCGCGCCGCGGTTCATGGCGACGGCGGGGTTGTTCGATGCGCCGGTGGTGGGCTGGGCGATGCGGGCGTCGGGGCATCTGCGGGTGGATCGGCACACGGCGCGGGTGGCGGAGGCGTTGCCGGCGGCCGTCGAGGCGTTGCGGGGCGGGGCGATGGTGCTGGTCTATCCGGAGGGGCGCATCGGGCTGGATCCGTGGATGTGGCCGGAGCGGGGCAAGACCGGGGTGGCGCGGATGGCGGCGTTGTCGGGTGCCGTGGTGGTGCCGGTGGCGCAGTGGGGTGCGCATGCGGTGCTGCCCTATGACTCGCCGCGCCGGTTGGTGCGGTCGGTGCTGCGGGCGATGTGGCGGCGGCCGGTGGTGCAGGTGCGGTTTGGGCAGCCGGTGGACTTGTCGGGGCTGGAGGGGTCGGCGGGCGCGCGGGCGATGCGGGCGACGGATCGGATCGTGCAGGCGATGACGGATGTGCTGGTGCCGTTGCGGGGCGGGGAGCTGGAGCTGCCCCGGTTCGTGGACGGGACGCGCCCGGTGGACATGTCCCGGGTCCGGCGCCCCTCCCCCACGGTCTGTCCGTAGTCGAAGCCCCTCATGGGCCGCCCGTGGTCGGGGCCACCCCACGGACTGCCCGCGTGGTCAGGGGCATACGCACCGGCGACACCGTCCCCGGGGCTCGACCCTTGGACGCCCGTAGGCTGGGCTGCTCGCGGGGCGCGGTGCTGGGCGATGTCGGCGGGGTGCCAGGCGTCCGCGTTGTCGAACCGTCGGAACGTCAGCCTTTCCGGCTACAGTCTGCCGGCATGATGGATCCCGAGATCCTGGCGTATTACGAGCATGGGCTGGAACAAGGGCGATTGAGTGCCGATCAGCGGCGGATCGAGTTCCTGCGGATCTGGGACCTGCTGGAGCGGCATCTGCCCACGGCGCCTGCACGAGTGCTGGATGTAGGCGGCGGAGCCGGCGTCTATGCGCTCCCGCTCGCCGCGGCCGGATACGAGGTGCACCTGATCGACCCGGTGCCGCTGCACGTGGAACAGGCCGAGGCCGCTTCCCGCGCTGCGTCCGCCCCGTTGGCCAGGACGGCTGTCGGAGACGCGCGGGCGCTGGACGCCGAAGATGCCTCGGCGGATGCCGTCCTGCTCCTCGGGCCGCTCTACCACCTGACAGGCAGGGACGATCGGATCAAGGCGCTGCGGGAGGCGCGGCGGGTTCTTCGGCCGGGCGGTGTGGTCCTGGCGAAGGCGCTGTCCCGGTTCTACCCGCTCTTCGAGGACGTCGCCCTGGGCACGCCGGTCGAGCGCGACGAATTCGACAGGACCAGCACGTTCCTCGCCGACGGGCAGTACCGCAATCCTGGTGGCGACCCGGCTCAGTTCACCACGTCCTACTTCCACCGGCCTGAGGAGTTCGCTGCGGAAGTGCAGGAGGCCGGACTGGAGATGCGCGCGCTTGTCGGCGCGACCGGCAGCGTCAAGCTGTTGCCGCAACTCCCCGAGCGGCTGAACGAACCCGAGCAGCGCAAGCGGGTTCTCGACCTGCTGCGACTGCTCGAGAGCGAGCCATCGATCCTCGGGATGAGCCAGAACTTCGTCGCCATCGGTCAGGCACCCAGCGCACCCTGAGCCCGGCCGCACTCTCGCCCGAGAGCCGATCATGCTGATGCGCAGCGGTCACGAGCATCATCCACCCGCGGCGAACGGCACCGCGAGCTGGGCCGGCTAGGCGGGATCAGCCGTACGCAGCAGCGAGTGCCCGGGAGCGCGCCCGGGCTG
>NZ_JAUQWH010000117.1 GCF_030757795.1 Actinoplanes oryzae | reverse complement strand
GAGGCCGGCGACCAGCGGGGTCATCCGGTCGTGCGCCCGCCGCACCAGCTCGGAGGCCTGGTGCCGGCTGCGGAGCAGCTCCCCCAGCCCCCGGCTCTGCGCCTCGATCTCCAGCTGCCGCTCGAGGAACCAGCTGAGCCCCGCCCACGCGTCGTCGTGCCGCGCGGCCTGCTCGGCCAGGCCGATCACCGTGTCGATGTGCTCGCTGAACAACGCGTCGAGCAGGTCCCGCCGCTGCGGAAAGCGCCGGTACATCGTGCCCATGCCGGTGCCGGCGGCCCGGGCGATGTCCTCGTAGGGCACGTCCAGGCCGCGCTCGGCCATCAGCTCGTACGCCGTGCGCAGCAGCAGCTGACGGTTGCGCGCGGCATCGCGCCGTAGCGGCGGGGCTGACGGGTTCACACCGGCGACCCTAGGCTAAGTTGAAGAAAAATTCCACTTGAGTGGATCAGCGGCCCGGCAGGGTGGCGAGGGCGGCGGAGCGCTGCGCGACCAGGTCCGCGTACGTGCCGTCGCGCTCGGCCCACCGGTGCATGCGCACGCCCTCGACGAGGATCTCCGGCGGGGTCGGCTCGGCGCCGAGCAGCGTGAGGGTCTCGTCGAGGTAGGCGTCGAGGTCGAGCGCGCGCGGATTGGCCCGCTTCACCTCCGGGGTGGTGGCGACGGCGGGCGGGACCAGCTCGGCGACCTCCACGCCGGTGCCCGCGAGCTGGGCGCGCAATGCTTCTGAGTACGCGTGGACGGCCGCCTTCGACGCCGCGTAGGTCGGCATGATCGGGAACGGCAGGAAGCCGATGCCCGAGCTGACGGTGACGAAGGTGCCCGACCGCCGGGCCAGGAAGTGCGGCGTGAAGGCGTCGACGACCCGGATCGTGCCGAGCACGTTCGTGGCGATCGTGGTCTCGGCGGCGGCGACGTGCGCGGGGTCCCACAGGTCCTCGACGAGCATGACGCCGGACATGGTGACGACCACGTCGAGGTCCGGGTGGCTCGCCAGCACCTGGTCGCGGGCCCGGGCCACGGACGCGGGATTGGTGACGTCGATCTCGACCGCTTCGAGATCCGACGCGGGGCCGGGCCGGCGCCCGCCGACGACGACCGTGCTGCCCGCCTCGGCGAGCTTGCGGGCGAGCCCCCGGCCGATGCCCGACGTGCCGCCGGCGATGAAGACTGTGCGCTTGGTGATGTCCATGCCCTCGACGATCACCCGGCCGCACGGCAGCGGGAAGAGCCCCGCTCATCCGGGGAGTGCCAGGACCCCCTCTCCCGCGTACGCCCGGCAGTACCGTGATCCTGGTGAGCGACGACGACGCCAACCGGCTCGGGCAGTACCTGCTGGCCCGCCGGGCGCTGGTCACCCCCGAGCAGGCCGGCATCCCGCCCGGCTCGCACCGCCGGGTGCCGGGGTTGCGCCGCGAGGAGGTGGCGCTGCTCGCCGGGATCAGCGCCGACTACTACCTGCGGCTCGAACGCGGCCGCGACCGCAACCCGTCGCCGCAGGTGCTCGACGCGCTGGCCCGGGTGCTGCTGCTGGACGACGTCGAACGCGACTACCTCCTGGGGCTGGCCGCGGCCCGCCCCCGGGCCCGCCCGCGCCGGCGCCCCGAGCGCGTCCCCGCCCGGCTGCACCACCTGCTGGCGTCGGTCGGCGTGCCGGCGTTCGTCGAGGGGCGGACCTTCGACGTGCTGGCCGCCAACCCGCTCGCCCTGGCCCTGTCGCCCCGGCTGCGCCCCGGCGAGAACAGGCTGCGCTCGCTGCTGCTGGACCCCGAGGAGCGGGCGTTCCACCGCGACTGGGAGAACGCGGTCGCGGGCTTCGTCGCCGCCTTCCGCCACGAGGTCGGCCAGGACACCGGCGACGCCCGGGCGGTCGAGCTGGTCGGCGAGTTGTCGCTGGCCAGCGCCCGGTTCCGCGAGCTGTGGGCGCGGCACGACGTACGCCGGCTGTCCGGCGGCACCGCGCACGTCGACCATCCGATCGTCGGCGAGCTGCGGCTGCACCGCGACAAGCTGCCGGTGGGCGGGGGCCTGCTGCTGGTGCTCTACTACGCCGACCAGGGCTCGGCGAGCGAGGAGAAGCTGCGGCTGCTCAGCGCCGTTCGTCCAACTTCTGACGCAGCGACCGGCCGGTCTTGAACGCCTTGTTGTTGATCCAGGCGACGGTGACCAGCAGGACGATCACGATGAGGGCGATCAGCACGACACGCATGGCTTGACCAGTGCCCGCCGGGCGCGCCCGGCAAGCCTCGTGTGCAGCACCCGGGGAAACGCTCAACCCGCGCGTAGCACCGCCGAAGGATCACTCGTGCGTCTTTCCCGGTGGGCCGTCGCCGCCGCCCTGCTCCTGCCCGGCGCGGCGGTCGCGGCTCCCCCGGCGCCGGTCACCCGCACGTACGCCGCCTCGGCCGCGAGCTTCGCGAACCCCGGTCGCGGCTTCTTCACGTACACCGAGACGCATGTCGGCCCGGGCTATGTGCCGCTGGACGCTGCCGCGCTCACGGCCGCGCGGGTCCACGAAGCGCACAGCCTGGTGTACCGGATCTTCTACCTGGAGGGATACCAGGCCGTCGACACGATCGGCGCGGCCGACCTCGCGCGGATCAGCGCCGACTTCGCCACCGCGCGCCGGGCCGGCGTGAAGCTGGTGGTGCGGTTCGCGTACTCGGCGGACTCCGATCTCGATGCGCCGGAGGCGCGCGTCCTGCGGCACATCGCCCAGCTCAAGCCGATCCTGACCGGCAACGCCGACATCCTCGCGGCGGTGCAGGCGGGCTTCGTCGGGCGGTGGGGCGAGTGGTACTACACCCAGGGCTTCGCCGCCGACACCACGTGGGCCGCGCGCGGCCGGGTCCTGCGCGCGCTGCTGGCCGCCACCTCGGCGACCACGCCGGTGCAGGTGCGCACGCCGCAGATCAAGCGCCGCCTCGCCCCGGCCGTCGCCCGCGTCGGCGTGCACGACGACTGCTTCCTGGCCGGCACCGACGACTACGGCACGTTCACGGCGGCCGACGACCGGGCCTGGCTGGCGGCCCAGAGCCGCACCGCGCTGGTCGGCGGCGAGACCTGCGACCCGTCCGAGCGCTCCGGCTGGGCGAACGCGTCCGCGGAGCTGGCGGCGTACCACTGGACGTATCTGAATCCGTCCTTCCACGCCGGCGTCCTGGACTCGTGGGGTGCCGCCGGCCGCGCCGAGGCGAGCCGCCGCCTCGGCTACCGCCTGCGCCTGCTGAGCCTCACCCAGCCCGCGCCCGGCACGGTCACCATCAAGATCACCAATGACGGGTACGCCGCCCCGCTCCAGAACCGCCCGGTCCACCTGATCCTGACCACCGGCACCACCCGCCGCACCGTCACCGTGCCCGCCGACCTCCGCACGTGGCAGCCCGGCACGACGATCACGCTCACCGCCCGCTTCCCCGCACCCCGCGCGGGCACGCAGCTCGCCCTGAGCCTGCCCGACCCGGCGCCGCGCCTGGCGGCGAATCCCGCGTACGCCATCCGCCTCGCCAACACCGGCACCTGGGACGCCGCCCGCGGCTGGAACACCCTCGGCGCCCTGGGCTGAGGGCTCGTACGGGAACTGAGTCCCTACCGGTCCAGCCCCTCGGGGTGCCAGACGTGCACCTGGTCACCGGCGCCGGCGGCGACCGCGACCCGGGGCGTGCCCGCGAGGTCCACCTCGGTCACGGCCAGGCTGTGCACGAGGGCCGGGCCGAACTCGCGGAGCAGTCCCGGATCCGCCCCGCCGCCCGGATCCCAGGCGATGACCCGCGAGTCACCCGCCGAGAAGCCGAGCGTCCGGCCGGCACGTGTGGTCAGCAGCGCCACCGCCTGGGTGAAGCCGTAGTCGGGGCGGCTGAGGAACGACACCTCCTCGTCCGTCGCCAGGTCGCGGACCTCCAGGTCGGCCAGCTCGTCCGGGTCCACGTGCCCGCCGTCCTCGTACCAGTAGTCGGCGCCGCGCACCACGATCGGCCGGCCGTCGAGCACCCCGAAGGCGCCGGCCCCGCCCGAGAAGGAGACTTCGGCCGGCTCGCGCAGCTCGGCGCCGCTCGCCAGGTCCCAGAGCGCGGCCGCCACGAGATCGTTGTGGTCGGACTCGGGCGGGCGCAGCTTCCCGATGACCAGCGCGACCAGGCGACCCTCCAGCGCGGTCAGCGCCAGGCCGGTGATCTCGCGGGTCGTGTCCAGCTCGGCGTGCGGCGCGCCGGTGGCCGCGTCCCACACCCGGAGCCGCCGGTCCGCCCCGGCCGCGGCGACGAACGACCGCTCGCCCAGCCGCGCCGAGGCCAGAGCGGCGACCGGCCCGGCGCCCCCGGGCAACGGCGCCCCGATCGGCGCGCCGGTCGCCGGATCCCAGCGCCCGACCACCCCGTCCACGCCCGCGGTGACCAGCACCCCGTCGTCCGGGCCGGCGAAGACCACGGCCCGCACCGGACCTGCCTGCGGAAGGACACTGCGCGGGCCGCCGGTCGTGGCGTCCCAGATCCGTACGAAGGCGTCGCCGCGGGCGCCCGAGGCGAAGACCGGCCGCCCGGCCGCGGTGCCCGCCGCGAGGGCCACCACGGCACCGGGCGTATCGAACGAGCAGGAGATCACCGGCGCATGATATCGATCATGCTCAACTCCCGGCCGGGCGGCCGGTGCCCTACGCTGACGCCGTGGTGGCGCAGCGCAGACCGGTCCTCGTCGTGGTGAGCGGGCCGCCCGGGGCCGGGAAGAGCACGCTCGCGCATCGGCTCGCCCGGGCGATCGGGTGCCCGGCGATCTGCCGGGACGAGATCAAGGAGGGCATGGTCCACACGGCCGGGGAGTTCGCCGCCGCGCCGGGGGACGAGCTGACCATGCGGACGTTGCCGGCCTTCTTCGGGGTGCTGGAGCTGCTGCTGCGGGCCGGAGTCACCACCGTGGCCGAGGCCGCGTTCCAGGACAAGGTGTGGCGGCCCCGGCTGCAGCCGCTGGGCGAGCTGGCCGACATTCGCGTGGTGCACTGTCAGGTCGACGCCGGGACGGCTTTTGCTCGCATCCGGCAGCGCCTGGCCGACAGCCCGGTCCGCCGTGCGCACGACGACGGGTCCTTCGCCGATGCGCGGGTGCACGCGGCGCACCACGAGGGGTTCCGCCGCGTACAGCTGGATGTGCCGCAGCTCGAGGTGGACACCAGCGCGGGTTATCGGCCGGCGCTGGACGAGGTCGTCGCCTTCCTGAAGGTGGCGCGGTCGATCGCGTGAATCGCGGCGGGCCGGTCGTGGCCGGGGATGACGGTGTCGAACTCGTGGGTCAGGCCGATCTTGGTCATCACGCGCTCGGAGCGGACGTTGTCCGGGTGGCGGATGCTGACGACGCGGTCCAGGCCGCGCTCGTCGAAGCCCCAGCGCAACGCCGCGGCGGCGGCCTCGGTGGCGTAGCCCCGGCCCCAGGTGTCGCGGGCGAAGCGCCAGCCGATCTCGATGGCGGGCAGCACCTCGGGCAGGAACTCGGGCACCGCGAAGCCGGCCCACCCGGCGAGCCGGCCGTCGGCCTCGACGGCGAACAGGCCGATGCCCTGCTCCGCCCAGGCGCGCTGATAGCGCTGGAGGCGGCGGGCGCTCTCCGCGCGGTCGAGCGTGGCGCCGTCGAGGATGTAACGCATCACTTCGGGGTCGCTGTTCATGGCGGCGAGCGCGTCGAGGTCGTCGTCTCGCCACGCCCGGAGGAGGAGCCTGTCCGTCTCGATTCTCATCACTCGATCATTGTGCGGCAGGATGGCGAGGTGGCTGACGACCGGATTCCTGGCTGGGTGCTCGACGAGCTGGACACCGTGCCCGCGTACGACCACTTCGCCGGCGTCGACGAGCTGCACGCCGGCCTGCGGTCGATCGCCGAGCGGTTCCCGGAGGTCGCGACGCTGCGCCGGTGCGGGACGTCGCGGCAGGGCGATCCCATGTGGTGCCTGACCGTCGAGCTCCGGGACAGCCCCGAAGCGCTCGTGTACGGGCTGCCGCACCCCAACGAGCCGATCGGCGGCCTGACCGCCCTGCACCTCGCCGAGCGCCTGTGCACCGACGCGGCGCTGCGCGAGCGACTCGGCCACCGCTGGCGCATCGTGGACTGCGCCGACCCCGACGGGCTGCGGCTCAACGAGGGCTGGCTGCGCGGGCCGTTCACCCGGGCGCACTACGGCCGCCACTTCTACCGGCCGGCGGGGCGCGACCAGGTCGAGTGGACGTTCCCGATCAACCACGAGACGGCGTACTTCGACGAGGCGATGCCCGAGACGCTCGCGCTCATGCGGCTCATCGACGAGCACCGGCCGCGGCTGGTCGCGTCGCTGCACAACAGCGAGCTCGGGGGCGCGTACTACTGGCTCAGCCGCGCCGAGCCCGCCCTGCACCCCGTCCTGCAGGCCCTGCCCGGGCACCTGGGCATCCCGCTCGACCGCGGCGAACCCGAGGCGCCCGACCTGGTGGTGCTCGGCGACGCCATCTTCGAGGCCAGCTCGCTCGCCGACGTGTACGAGCGGCGCACCGCCGACGGCGGCGAGTGGGTGGACCAGGGCGGGAGCGCCACCTGGTACGCCGGCCGCTTCGGTGCGCTGATGCTGGTCAGCGAGCTGCCGTACTGGCTGGACCCGACCGCCGGGGACGCGAGCGACTCGGGGCGCACGTACGCGCAGGCCCTGGCCGAGGAGGCCGCCGGCCTGCACGACCTCGCCGCACTGCTGACCCGCACGCTGGCCGCGGTGGAGGGCCGGCTGCTCGCGCCCGAGTCGCCGTACTGGCGCTCGGCCCGCTTCTTCGCCCACTTCGTCGCCGAGGTCGCCAAGGCCCAGCAGGCCCGCAGCGAGTCCCCGGCCGCCGACCGGCCCGCCTCGGTGGCCGAGGTCACCTCGCTCGCCTCGCACGTGCACGAGTGGCGGCTGCGCTACGGCGGCGTGCTGCTGCGGGCCTTGCGCGGGGAGGCCGCGGTCGGCAACGTACGCCCGGAGGTGCGCGCGGCCCTCGCCGAGCTCTCCGCCGCGTACGACGCCTGGGTCGCCGCCGACGACCACAACGACGGCCTCGAGCCGATCGAGATCCGCCGCCTGGTGTCCGTCCAGTACGCCGCCACGATCGCCGCCGCCGCGCACCTCACCGGCACGCTCGCCTGACCGCGCCGCCGCGCCCACCTCACCGGCACGCTCAGCCGACCCTGCCGCCGCGCCCGCTTCACCGGGTCGCTCAGCCGACCCTGCCGCTGCGGCCACCTCATCGGCTCGCTCAGCTGCGCGTCGCGTCCGCCCACGTGTCGGCCGGCGTGATGCGCCGGAACGACGGGTCGCTCAGGTGCGCCGCGGCGATGACGATGCCCTCGGCCTTGGCACGGGCGAAGAGGCGGGCGCGCGCCGCGGCGGCCTGGGACCGGTCGACGTCGGTCATGAAGTGGATGTCCCGGTCGGTCAGCTGACCGGGCAGCTCGATGAGATCCCCGGTGAACCACAGCTGCTCGCTCCCGGAGCTCAGCGCGATCACGACGTGCCCGGGCGTGTGCCCCGGCACGGGCAGGACGGTGACGCCGGGCACCACCTCGTGCTCCCCCGGCTCGTACGGGCGCAGCACGCCCGCCTTCTCCGCCGCCTGCATGATCACCCGCGTGGGGTCGTCCGCGGGCGCCGCGTCGACCAGCAGCGGCCAGTCGCCGGCGCCGTAGTGGACGGTCGCGTCCGGGAAGTGCGGCAGCCACCCGACATGGTCGAGGTGCAGGTGCGTGACGAAGATCCGGGTGATCTCCTCCGGCGCCACCCCGGCGGCGGCGAGTGCCGCGGGCAGGTCACCGGCCTTGGCCAGGTGCTGCGGCGGGTTACTGAGGGCGTTCGCCTCGGCCAGCTCGGGTGGGAACGGCAGGGTCAGCTCCCCCGCCCCGGCGTCGACCAGAAAGGTGCCGGCGGGGCCCTGGACCAGGTGGGCCCCGAGCCGGATCCGGTACGTCCCGGTGTCGTCGAGCAGCCCGGGGAACCGGCCGAAGTCGGCACCGGGATAGGCCGACGGCGGCAGGTGCGACGAGCCGTCGGTCAGCACGGTGACGGTGAACTCGCCGATGGTGATCTTCTCGGTCATGACCTACCAAACCTTCAGTAACTGACTTTGTGTCAGTGGATGACAGAATGACAGTGACCGACTGTACCGCTAGGCTGGCGTCCGTGGAAGAGGCACCGAAGGGCGTCCGGGCGCGGATGCGCGAAGCGATACGCGCCGATCTCACGGCCGCCGCCATGCGCTCGATCGAGGAGGTGGGCTTCGCCGCCACCACCGCCGCGGCGATCGCGGCCGCCGTGGGGGTGTCCGAGCGCACGTTCTTCCGCTACTTCCCGACCAAGGAGGACGCGGTCTTACAGCCGATCGAGGCCCTCGGCCCGACGATCGCCGAGGAGCTGCGCCGCCGCCCCGAGCGGGAGACGCCGCTGGAAGCCCTGCGGGCGGCGTTCGAGCCGGCCGTCACGGCGGTCGCCGCCGAGCCCGCGACCATGGCCACGGTGATGCGGCTCAACCGGTCCGAGCCAGCTTTGCGACGGCGCCACCTGCAGCAGCAGGACCTGTGGACCGCCACGCTGGCCGAGGCCCTCGCCGAGCGCCTCGGCCTGCCCGCGGACTCGCCCACGGCCCGGATGCACTCCGCGGTCATGCTGCTGGCCTGGGAGAAAGCGCTGGTGAGCTGCTACGGGCGCGACGACTTCGGGCGAGCCGGGGCGGAGCTGGACACCGCGCTCGGGGAGCTGCGCGCGCTCCTCACGTGACCAGGCCGTCGAGGAGGATGAGGAGCCCGATGCCGATGAGGACGACGGGCAGGACGATGTGGCCCCAGCGGCTGAGCAGCCGGGCGATCGCGGGGCGGGTGGCGAAGAAGCGGCCCGCCGCCACCCACACGGCGACCAGGGCGAGGAAGACGATCGCGTAGACGGCCGTGCCGCCGGCCCCGGCAACGGCGAGGATGCCCGCGAAGCCGAGGTACTGGCCGGCCAGGATCCGCCGCCACGCGCCACCCCGCCCGCCGCCGCGGGCCCCGCTGCGGGCGAAGAACAAAGCCAGGATCAGGATGTCGTGGATGCACAGTTGACTGCAGTAAGCATGGCAAGCGGATCCGCGAACTGCTCAGTCTTGGCTCACTGCGGTCCGGTGATGGCAGCATCGGCCATGAGCAGACTCAGTTCTTGAATCAGCTCGTCCATGCTCTGGCCGGTCTGAGCGCGCACCAATGCAAGGGGCAGTTCGGCGAGCAGGCAGAAACCGCGGGCTTGGGCGCGCGGGTCGCCCATCGCTTCGAGAAGTTGCTCGGCGCCGGCGAAGTCGCCACGGTGTTTGGCGGCCACGACGCCTGCGGCTTGCTGGGAGCCGCGGAAGACCGGCCCGGGGTCCGCGTTCACGGGAGTGCCGGACCCCGCGTTGTCGTCGTGCTCCGGGCCGGCGCCGGTCACGGGGCGAGGATGATCGGGTTGCCAGCGGCGCGGGCAGCGTTGAACCGTTTGGTCACGTCGGCCCAGTTGACCAGGCTCCAGAGGCGGTCGACGTAGTCCGGGCGGACGTTCTTGTACTGCAGGTAGTAGGCGTGTTCCCAGGCGTCGAAGACCAGGACGGGCGTGGAGCCCTGGCCGACGTTGCCGTGGTGGTCATAGACCTGTTCGACGATCCGGCGCTGCGACAGCGGCTCCCATGCGAGGACGCCCCAGCCGGAGCCCTGCACGCCCTTGGTGGCGGTGGATAGCTGGGCCGCGAACGCTTCGAACGAGCCGAAATGCTCGATGATCGCGGCCTTGAGGTCGCCGTCGGGGCGGTCGGCGCTGGCGCCGGGGCGCAGATTGTTCCAGAAGATCGAGTGCAGGACGTGCCCGGAGTGGGTGAACGCCAGGGTCTTCTCCAGACCGACCAGCGCGGAGTAGTCGCCCTTGTCGCGGGCCTCGGCGAGTTGGTCGAGGGTGTCGTTGCTGCCCTTGACGTACGCGGCGTGGTGCTTGCTGTGGTGCAGCTCCAGGATCTGGCCGGACATGGCCGGTTCGAGGGCGCCGAACTCGTAGGGCATGTCGGGAAGCATATATATCGCCATGCTGCCTAGGATTCTCTATTGCAATATTTTTGCAACTACAGAATCATGACCTGGAGGCGGGAGTGTTACGTGGCCGTGACCCGCCAGCCTCAGACGGTGAAGGCGTTCCAGCCCGCGATGATCCAGCTGCTGGAGCGCCTTTCCGTGTCCCGGAGACCAGTCGATTGGGGGCGCACGTGCGTTTGATCCCAGCAACCGGGCCACAACGCCTGCTGGCCGCGTCCAACCTTGTCTTCACCCTCGGCAGCGGCCTCTACCTGACCGCCGGGGTCCTCTACTTCACCGAGGCGATGCATCTGCCCGTCGCTCAGGTCGGTGCCGGGTTCGCGATCGCTGGCGCGGTCGCTCTCGGGCTCAGCGTCGGGGGCGGGTATCTCGCCGACCGGCTCGGCGCCCGCGGCGTCTACACGGGCATGCTGCTGGTTCAGTCGGCGGCGACAGCGGCGTTCGTGCTCGCCGACCGGTTCTGGCCGTTCGTGATCGTGGTAGCGGTCGCGACTGCGGCGAAGTCGGCGGGAACCGCCGCCCGCAGTCCGCTGATCCGGGCGTACGGCGGCGAGCGGCCGCAGGAGTTCCGTGCCTTCCTACGGTCGATCACCAATGTCGGTGTCTCGGTCGGCGCGGTGTTCGCCGGTTGGGCTGTGCAGGTCGGGACCTCTACGGCGTACCACCTTATGGTCGTGGGAATGACGCTGTTCACCGTGGCGTCCGCAGTCTTCATACTGCTGCTGCCCGCCGTCGATCCCACACCGGTGGCGGCCGGACCGCGCTGGTCCGCTCTGCGGGATTGGCCCTACCTGTTACTCACCGGTCTCGACGGGCTGATGGCGATCCAGTTCAAGGTGCTCACCGTCGCCCTGCCGTTGTGGGTGGTGCAGCGAACCGATGCCCCGCACGGGATCATCTCGGCGACCATGGTCACCGCCACCCTCATCGTGGTGCTCTTCCAAGTACGCGCCAGCCGCGGCATCGACTCCCCCGCCGCCGGCGGCCGCGCCTACCGGCGGGCCGGTGCGGCGTTCCTGATCGCGGCGGCAGTGTTGCCACTCAGCGCCTACCTGCCCGGGTGGGCGGCCGCGATGCTGCTGATCGCTGCCGTCGTCGTCCACACGATCGGCGAACTGTGGCATGCCGCGGCCGGTTTCGAGGTGTCGTTCGCGCTCGCGCCCGAGCATGCCACCGGCCAGTACCTGGGTGTCTTCGGCCTGGGTGCGGGACTCGCCGAGACCGTCGGGCCGGGCTTGCTGATCGGCCTGTGCATCACCTGGGGCACACCCGGCTGGTACGCCCTAGGAATGATGTTCCTGCTGACCGGTCTCGCCGTGCCTGTCGCGGTGCGCTGGGCAGCTCAGACCGGCCGGATGAGCCAGCCCGTCACGCTTTACGGAGCAGACCCTCACACGTAGGAGCTGAGGTCCGGCGGGTCGTCGGCTCAGCTGTCGTCGGTCGCCGGCCGATATCCCTCCGCTGGCCGCCGCTGGCGTCGGCGGGCGAGGAACGCCTGGTAGTGGCGGGTGACATCGTCGTCTAACACAGCGACATAGTCCCGGGTGACCTGCAGATTGAGGTGGCGGAGCAGCGCGGCGCCGATGTGGATCGGCAGGCCGTTGTTGATCAGGCCGGTGGCGAACAGCCGGCGGAAGTCGTGCGAGGTGAAATGCAGCCCGCGGAAAGCCGGGTCGATTTCGCCTATGATCTCGCAGCGGCGGCGGATCGTGTTGAGGACCGTGCCGGTGCTGACAACCATGCGCAGCCTGCCGTTGCGGCGCCGGAACAGGTGCGGCAGCGGGGCTGTCCACTGCCGTTCGTGCCCGTCGTAGCGCGGCAGCGCCAGGACGGGCCCGTGCGTGGTCAGGCGCCGGATGAGTACGGCGATGATGTGGAACAGCTCGGCCGACATGGGGATGACGCGTTCCCGGTTGGTCTTCGACGGCGCGATGACCAGCAGCGCGATCACTTCGCCGTTGGCGCGCTGGTACTGCCGCACGCTCAGGTGGTCAGTTCGACCAGTTCCTCGACGCGGACCCCGGTATGCCACAGCACTCGACGTATGCCCAGCGCCGCTTCTGCCTCGGCGAGTCCAGCTGGGACCCCAAGCCCGTGCCGGCGATGTCGACGATCCTGGAGAGCGGGGCGCGCGACAGCTCGCCGAACGGCCGTGGGGCGACCTTCGCCACGCCCGGTTTCGGATCGATCCGGTTGACGGCGAAGCGGGATCCACGGGTCGGCCGCTCGGCGGCGGCCCGTGCCTCGGGGGGCCGCCGGTCGTCGACCGCCGGCATCCCGTCAGCGTCGAGATACCGCGCGAGATAGAGAAACGCCTCCGGGCTCGCCGGGAGCGCCTGGCGCAGCCGGGTGCCCTTCGACACGACATAGATCTTCAGCCCGCCCCAGTCGACGTCACCGAGCTGGGCGCCGAGCAACTCGTTGGCCCGCGCCCCGCTCGAGACATAACACAGCAGCACCGCCCGATCTCGATCGCAGGTCATCACCGCGAACAGCTCATCCCACCGCGCGTCCGTCAGCGCTCGCGGAGCAACATCGGCGACCCGCTGCCGCAGCCGAGCTCGGCGGAAGACAGCCCGCGCCTCGACCGGACTGCGATGCCCCAGCGCGCGGCGCCGCTGCCGGGAACTCGGTACCGGATTCACGACCGGGCCACGACCGAGATGACCATGGAAGGAGTAGAAACCGTGCACCGCACTGAGCGCGTGGTTGATCGTCCGCGGCGCGTACCCGGCCGCCAACGCGGGCTTGCCCGTCCGCAGATTCAGCATCCCCGCCGGCGTGCCCCCGGATCGTCGCCGTTCCCGCTGCGGATTCACAGCCGTCCGCATCCAGCCGACCATGACGTCAGCCTCGGACTGCGTCGACTGCTCCCAAACCACATCGAGCGCCCACAGCACCCGGAACCAGCGCAGCAGGTCGAAGCCGTAACCGCGACACGTCAACGGACTCATGTCGCTCAACGCGAGATCCCGCAGGTACCGCGTCACCGGCTCCAGCTCGGCGCCCGACTCATCGACCACCACGTACGGCGGCAAGGTGCCTCGGCCTGGCTCGACCGATCCGACCCGCGGCAGATCGGTTCGGCCATTCATCAGCCGCTCTCGCAGCTCCTCCATACGAAACGTCCCCTTCTCCCACCAGGGAAACGAGGCGAACTCACCTTGAGCTACCAGTTCCTGGTGCAGAGAAGTTCGTAACGGCGGAGAGGCCCGCCGCCTGGCCGATGACGCCGGGGCTCACGACTCGCGCCGGCGCCTGCGGAAGGCGGCCACCCGCGAGCGGGTCTGGCAGGTCGTCGAGCAGAAGCGGCGGTGCCCGCCGGGCGAGACGTCGACGTAGACGTCGGCGCATCGGTCGTCCGCGCACACGCCGAGGCGGCCGGGGTCGGCTGCCAGCTGCTCGCGCAGGGCGAGGGCGGCCGAGGCGAGCAGGGCGGACGCCGGATCGTCCACCGCCCACGCCGCGGCGCCGGCAACGGGCCGTACGCGGGTCTCGGCGAGCATGTCGCTGATCAGCCGGGCCCGCTCGGCGTCGTCCGGGGCGGCGAAGACGGCATGCAGGCGGTCGGCGACGGCGACGGGACCAGGGCCGGGACCGAGGCCGAGGCGCGCCGGGGCCGCCCGAGCGCCCACTTCCCGGGGCAGCGTGCCCCAGTCGTTGACGAGCGCGACCAGCTCGGCCACGGGCTGCACACCGACGTCCACTGCCCCAGCGTAACGCATTGAACCCTCCCTACACGTTGCGGTAACGTGCTGAAATGGAGCTTCGCGTTACAGAGACCAGGGCATGGACCGGGCTGGCCGTGCTCGTGCTGCCCTGCTTCCTCGTCTCGATGGACGGCAACGTGCTCAACCTGGCCCTCCCCGCGATCACGGCCGACCTGCGCCCGAGCGGCGCCGAGCTGCTGTGGATCGCCGACGGCTACGTGTTCCTGGTGGCCGGGGCGCTGCTCGCGATGGGCGCGCTCGGCGACCGGATCGGCAGGCGCCGGCTGTTGCTCGCCGGAGCCGCCCTGTTCACTTGCGCATCGCTGGGGGCGGCCTGCGCGCGTACCCCCGGTCAGTTGATCCTCGCCCGGGTGCTGATGGGGCTGGCCGGAGCC
Source organism: Actinoplanes oryzae (assembly GCF_030757795.1). GTDB lineage: Bacteria > Actinomycetota > Actinomycetes > Mycobacteriales > Micromonosporaceae > Actinoplanes. Next base: position 14,114 of record NZ_JAUQWH010000117.1, on the reverse strand, counting down.
TCGCTCATGCCCTCGACGCTCGCCCTCATCCGCGGCCTGTTCCCCGACGGACGGCAGCGCACGACGGCGCTCGGGGCATGGACCGCCAGCTTCTCCCTCGGCGGCCTGCTCGGACCATTGATCGGTGGCGTGCTGCTGACCCGCTTCTGGTGGGGTGCGGTGTTCCTGATCGCCGTGCCCGCCACGCTGCTGCTGCTCCTCGTGGGGCCGCGGCTGCTGCCCGAGATCCGCGATCCGCACCCGCCCGGCTTCGATCTCCTCGGCGCCGCGCAGAGCCTGGCGGCCGTGCTGCTCACCGTGTACGGCGTCAAACACGCGGCGGCGGGTGGCGGGTTGCCGCAGGCGGGCGGCGCGATCGTGGCGGGGGTCCTGCTGGGCACTGCTTTCGTACGCCGCCAGCGCCGCCTGCCCCGCCCCATGATCGACCCGGCCCTCCTCCGGGGCCGCCCCGTCCGGATCGCGCTGATCAGCAGCGCGGTGATCTTCTTCGCCCTCTACGGCACCCAGGTGGCGCAGGCGCAGCATCTCCAGACGGCCCTCGGCCTGGATCCCCTGCGAGCGGCCCTCTGGACCGTCCCGTCCGTCGTCGCCTACTTCGCGGGCACCCTCCTCGCCCCGAGGCTGGTCCCGCAGTTGCGCGCCATCCGGGTGTCACTGGCCGTGGCAGCCGCCGGATGTGCCCTCGTGACGCTGATCGTGACGGACGTCGTCCCGGACCTGGCAGCGATCGTGCTCGGCTCGGCGGTGTTCGGCCTGGGGCTCGCCCCCGTCTACACGCTGTCCACCGACATCGTCGTCACGCACGCTCCGGCCTCGCAAGCGGGCGTGGCGGGCGCGGTCGCCGAGAGCAGCGCCGAACTCGGCGGCGCGCTGGGCATCGCCCTGCTCGGCGCCCTGGGCGTGGCGGTGCACGGATCCTCGGGCGCCGCGTCCGGCCACGCCTACGCCACGATCTCCGGCGCGGCCGCCCTGATCGTCGCCGCCGCGCTGCTCGCCGTCACGCTCCTCGCCCGCGGGCACGCCGCGCGAGGCCAGGGCATCTCGCCCGCGGGCACGCCGCGAGGCCGGGGCTTCTCACCTGCGAGCGCGCCGGGACGGCCGGGCGTCAAGCTGACACTGTCAGGAACTCGCCGAGCGCCGCAAGGAACTCCTCCGGCCGGTCGCGGTGGACGTGATGGCCGGCGTCGAGGGTGACCAGGCGCGCGTCGGGCATGCGGGCCACCGTCTCGGCCAGCAGGTGCTGCGGGATCGTGCTCGTCGCGCCGCCGATGACCAGGGTGGGGACCTTGATGGTCGCCATGTCGTCCCACCAGGCCGGGTCGGGGTCGTTGATCTGGGCCCGGATGGCGTTGACCGCGGCGAAGTCGAAGGGGGTCGGCTCGGCCGGCGGCGGGAGCGGGGGCCGGGGCAGGGCGCCCGGGCGGGGCGCCGTCACGTCCTCCAGCACGAGGCGGGTGACCAGCTGCGGGGCCGCCTCGGCGACCAGGATCGCCACGGTGCCGCCCATCGAGTGGCCGACCAGCACGCAGCGCTCGATGCCCCGGCGCGCCAGGAAGGCCATGACGTCGTCGCGCATCAGCTCGAACGAATAATCCGCCGGGTGCGGGCTGTCGCCGTGGCCGCGCAGATCCACCGCGTACGTCAGGAAGGTCTTCGCCAGGGCAGCCTGCACCAGCGCCCAGTCGCTCGCCGCGTCGCCGAGGCCGTGCAGCAGCACCAGGGGCGGCGCCTCGGGGTCGCCCGCGACGCGAAAGGAAAGGTCCACATCGCCACCTTAGACTCGGGGTGTGACATCCGCGTCGGCGCGAGTCAGCAACGAGCGGCCGTTCTACCGGCGGCACGCGGACGCGTACGACGAGCTGGTCACCGATTCCGTCGAGTCCTGGGTGGCGGCCGTCCACAGCAGAGTGTCGCCGCGGGCCCGTCTGCTCGACGCCGGGTGCGGGACGGGCCGGCACGCGGCGGCCTTCGCGGCGCTGGGGCATCGGGTGGAGCTGGCGGACGCGTCGCCCGCGCTGCTGGCACAGGCGGCGCGGCGGTGCCCGGGGGCGCGTACCCATCTGGTCGATCTGTGCTCCGCTAGGCTGGCCGGTTTTGACGCGGTGACCTGCCGGGGCGTGCTCAACGACATGATCACCGACGCCGAGCGCGCGGCGGCCGTCGGCGCGCTCGCGGCGGCGCTGCGGCCGGGCGGGGCGCTCTTCCTCGACGTACGCGAGGAGGGCGCGGCGCGGCGGCGTGCGGACGGCACCGAGCACACGCGTACGGCCGGGGCGCTCACCTTCACCAGCCGCACCACGTGGCGGGACGGCCTGCTGCACGTCGCCGAGCGCTACGGTGACGTGCCCTACGAGTTCCGGATGCGCCCGTGGCCGGTGACGGAGCTCACCGAGCGGCTCGCCGCGGCCGGACTGCGCGTCGCCGAGCTCGGCCCGGGCGTCGGCCGGCGCACCCCGGACCGGCTGTTCGTGGTGGCCTACTCGTCGCCGACCAGGATGCAGAACGGGTGACCGGCCGGGTCGGCCAGCACGTAGAGCGGTTCCTCCTCGTCGCCGGTCCGGTCGGTGAGCACGGTCGCGCCCAGCTCCTCCGCCCGGCGCCGCTGGCGCTCCAGCTCGTCGATGCCGGGCACCCGCAGGTCGAGGTGCAGCTGTTTGGTGGCCATCGTCGCCCGCTCCAGCTCGGGAACCTGCTGAAACGCCAGCACCCGCCGCCCCTGCCCGTCGACCAGCACGAGCCAGTCCGCGGCGGCCGGGGGCTCGTCGCCGGGCCGGTAGTGCACGCCGAGCAGCTCGCGGTAGAACTCGGCCAGCGCGCGGGCGTCGGTGGTGTCGATCGCGGTGTGCATCAGCACCGGGAACGTCGGCACGGCACCTCCTGGGGAGTGGGGGCAACGGCACCGACAGTACGGGCCCGGCCGCTCGGTAAGGTCGTGGCGTGGCTGAAGGAGATGATGTGGTCAAGGTGCTGGCGTCCGCGGAGGGTGAGGCGCTGCTGCTCGGGCTGACGCCGCCGCGCGAGAGCGTCTCGGCGGAGGAGGCCGCGCGGATCGCCGAGGTGACGCTGAGCCGGCTCGAGGGGCTGGAGCTCGACGGGCTGGTGCTCTACGACATCGACGACGAGGGCGACCGCAACCCGGAGCAGCGGCCGTTCCCCTACCTGCCGACCATGGACCCCGCCGTCTTCTACGCCGAGCACCTGTCCGCGTGGCAGCGTCCGGCGGTCATCTACCGGTGCGTCGGCAAGTACGAGCCCGGGCACCTGTCGCAGTGGCTGAGCAGCGTCGACAGCGACCGGGTCATGAGCGTCTTCGTCGGCGCGTCGTCGGCCGCCAAGCCCGTGCGGACGCGCCTGGCCGAGGCGCAGGAGCTGCGCGATCGCGTACGCCCGGAGCTCTCCCTGGGCAGCGTCGCCATCACCGAGCGCTACTCCCGCCGGGGCGACGAGCACCTGCGCATGATCGCGAAGCAGGAGCGCGGCACGTCGTTCTTCATCACCCAGATCGTGTACGACGTCGACGCCACCAAGAGCCTGCTCTCCGACTACTACTACGCGTGCGCCGAGCGGGGCATCAGCCCGCGCCGGGTCGTGTTCACGCTGTCGGTGTGCGGCTCGATGAAGACGCTGTCGTTCCTGCACTGGCTGGGCGTCGACGTGCCCCGCTGGCTGGAGAACTCGCTGCGCCACTCCCCCGACCCGCTGACCGAGTCGCTGGACCAGTGCCTGGTCAACGCGCAGGACCTGGCCGGCTTCTGCCGCCGCCTGGGCATGCCGTTCGGCTTCAACGTCGAGAGCGTGTCCATCCGCAAGGCGGAGATCGACGCGTCCGTGCACCTGGCCAAGAGCATCCGGACCCTCCTGCGATGAGCCGCGTGCTGGTCACCGGCGCCTCCCGGGGCATCGGGCGGGCCGTCGCCGTCGCCTTCGCCGCGCGCGGGGACCAGGTGGCCGTGCACTACGCCAGCGCCCGGGCGGACGCCGAGGAGACCCTGTCCCGGCTCGCCGGCGCCGGCCACACCCTGGTCGGCGGCGACGTCGGCGACCCGGGCGCGGCCGCCGGCATCGTGGCGACCGCGGTCGAGGCGCTCGGCGGCGTCGACGTGCTCGTCAACAACGCCGCCGTGGCGCCCGGCGACGACACGCTGCACCGCGTCGCCGAGGTCGGCTACGAGGAATGGCAGCGGATCTGGCGCCGCATGCTCGACGTCGACCTGCTCGGTGCGGCCAACCTCACGTGGTGCGTCGCCCGGCACCTCATCGAGCGCGGCGCACCCGGCAGCATCGTCAACGTCGGGTCGCGGGGCGCCTTCCGGGGTGAGCCGGACTTCCCGGCGTACGGGGCGGCCAAGGCGGGGTTGCACGCCTTCGGCCAGTCGATGGCCGTGGCGCTCGCCCCGCACCGCATCTCCGTCACGTCGGTGGCGCCGGGCTTCATCGGCACCGAGCGGCAGAACGAGAAGCTGGCCGGCCCCGGCGGCGACGCGGTACTGGCGCAGAGCCCATTCGGCCGGGTGGGCACGCCGGAGGAGGTCGCGGCGGCGGTGCTGTACCTCAGCTCGCCCGAGGCCCTGTGGTCGTCCGGCACGGTCCTCGACCTGAACGGCGCCTCCTACCTGCGGACCTGACGGCTCCTGCGATCCCGCGGCCGCGCGTTTCCGCGACCGAGCGACGGCGCGGCCGAGCGACGGTGCGGCCGAGCGATTGCGGCCGTCCCATCCCGCGGCCGCGCGTTTCCGCGACCGCGATTGCGCAGCCCTGCGATCCCGCGCGCAGCTGGGGCGCACGCCCACGGCCGACGAAGGCCACGCGATTCCGCGGCTCGGAATGGGTAAGAATCGGGCTGCGCCGCCGATGGGAACGCCGGACCGTCACCCGGCGAAGGAGCGACCGTGACCCTGGCCATCGCAGTCGAGGAACGCGACCGCTTCGCGGAGCTCGCCCACAACCCGCACTTCCCGCAGGTCGTGGCCGCCAACCGCCTCTACCTGACCGCCGCCGTCGCCGACGCCCTGGCCACCGAGCGCCGCCACTGGGCGCTGAGCTGCCTGCCCGATCCCGCCCGCTACTCGACGCTGTCGATGGCCGGGCAGGAGACCTTCGCCGTGTTCCAGCCGGTGCCCGGGGCGTCCCTCGAGGCGCAGGTGTTCGTGTCGCGGAGCGTGCTCGAGGCCACCCCGGCGGGCTTCGACCTGCCCGGCCTCGAGGTGCAGCCGTCCCCCTACGCCGCCGGCGGCTCCGATCAGGTCGCGGTGCGCGGCAGCTGGCAGCTGCTCGCCCCGGCCCTGGCGAGCACGCCGCTGCGCACGGCCGCCCGCGACTTCGCCCAGCGCCTGCTGCCCTCCCGGACCCGCTACGCGAGCACCCACGACCCCCGCCTCGCCGACCGGGTGCTCGGCCGCGGCTGAGGCCTGCCACCCGCCTCCCAGAGCCCACGGTAGGGCTCCGGGAGGTGGGCACGGAAGGTGCGGCAGGCTCAGCGCCGCTTCAGGGCGAAGACACCCCAGCCCAGGTACGGCCGCTGGTAGCGGACGTAGTCGAGCGGCGCCGTGTCGAGCTCGGCGCGGAACTGCGGCGCCAGCTCGTCGTGCGGGTTCTCGTCGAGCCAGGTGCGGACGGTCATCCACTGGGCGGCCACGTACCTGTCCCAGCTGTCCTCGTCGGCCAGCACCATCTCGACCAGGTCCCAGCCGATCCGGCCGAACAGCGCCACGAGGCCGGGCAGATCCTCGAACTCGCCCAGCTGCGGGGCCTCCGCCGGCGGCTGCGACCGCCAGAACGGCTCGCCGATCAGCAGCAGGCCGCCCGGGCGCAGGCTGCGCTCGAGCAGGGCGACGGTGCCCTCGACGCCGCCGCCGATCCAGGTCGCGCCGATGCACGCGGCGACGTCGACCGGGGTGTCCGCCACGTAGGTGCTCGCGTCGGCGTGCACGAAGCTCAGCTCGGGCGCCCGGCGCCGGGCGGCGGTCAGGAACGGCGTGCTGATGTCGACGCCGGTGCCGGTGACGCCGTGGTCGCGGCTCCACTGGTACAACATCTCGCCGCTGCCGCACGCCAGGTCGAGCACGGTCATGCCCGGGCGCAGCCGGATGGCCTCGCCGAGCACGGCGAACTTCTCCGGGGTGAACGGGTCGTGGATGCGGTGGTCGCGCTCGCGGATGACGAAACTACGGTCTAGCTCCATGCCGGAAGATCCTCACGTCACGAGAAGGGAACAAGAGCTTCGAAGACGTGACCGACGTGGGCATACAACCACCTCCGCAAGGAGGCTACCGGGGACGCAGCGCCCGCTTCACCTTGTTTTTGACCCGGGTCGACAGGGCGGCCGGCTGCGGCTGGCTCAACGCGTCGGCGTGGCCCAGCAACCCGATGATCGTCTCGACGGCGGCGTCGAGCACCTGCTCCTGGCTCAGCTCGTCGGGCGTGGGCAGCGGGGCGACGCCGGCGGGGCGCAGCTCCTCCAGGTCGCCCGCGACCTGACAGGCGTACTCGTCGAGCTCTTTGATCTGCTCCTCGGCCAGGTCGAGCACCCAGCCGGTGCGGTCCACGCCGACCCCGAAGCGGGTCTGGTCGTCCTGCCGGCGCAGGACCGCGTTGACCAGGTGCTTCTGGACCACCTTCTGGTACGGCGCCCGGTGCGGGTAGCGGTCGCCCAGCGCCTGGTTCACCCGGCGCAGCACCTCGACCTGCGCGGAGCCCAGCGACTCGTTGGCGGTGGGCGGCGGCAGCTCGCACACGCCGTCGGCGATCCCGAACACCCCGGCGAACCGGCGCCACAGCACGCCCGGCGCCGTGCCCGCCGGCGGCACCGTGACGAGGTGACGCTGCTCCGGCGGGACGAGGTCACCCCACTTGCGCAGCATCCGTACGGGCGTGTGCATCTCCCAGAACGTCTCGAACTCGCCCCGCTCGACCATCCCGACGAACGTCTCGAACCGCCACGACTGCCGCGACCGCACACTCTGCTGCCAGAACGACGGGAAGGTGCGCCACAGGTCCCGCCCCGCCACGACCACGTGCACCTCGGCCGGCGCGAAGCTCGCCACGGCCCGGGCCGCCTGCGCGGGCGTCGCCCCGCCCAGCGCCTCGTTGCTGACGATCACCTCGCCGGGCCACTCCCGGGCCTCCCCGGCGAGCCGGTCCCACGTCCAGGTCGCGGCCGGGTCCCGCCACGGCACCTCGCGCAGGTCGGTCATGGCCTGGTCCTGCGCCGTCGCGCTGCCCGGCAGCAACATCCCCGTACGCGCCAGCGCCTCCCGGTTGCGCCACAGCACGTTCTGCACGAAGGTGCTCCCGGTCTTGGGCGCCCCGACATGCACGAACACGCGCCGCGCCAATGCGATCTCCCCGGGCCGACGAAAAGTTGACCACCACGGTCGCATATCAACGACTTGTCACAAACTCCTGTCGCCGGTGTTCACGCATTCTTCACCGGCCACGTGCACAACCCGCCGACGCCCAGCCGGGCATCGGCACGAGCCCGGATGCAGGCCGGCCAGGGCGGCGGCGGGGACAGGCCCGGCGGGTGCGGGGACAGACCCTAAGCGGGAGCGACCTCCAGGTTCGTCGCCGTCGCGGCGGCCCCGGGGGCGTCGTGGGCGGCCATCACGTCCTGGCGGGCGGCCTCCTCGCGCAGGATCGCCGCGTCGAGCCACTCGTCCGGGATGCCGAAGCCGTCGACCAGCGTGCGCAGGTGCGGCCGGAGCTGCTGGAGCAGGTCGTTGACCTTGGCGGTGACGGCCTTGGAGCGGGCCGGGGTGAGGCGCTGGTGCTCCAGGAACCAGCCCTTGTCGGCCTCGATGACGCTGAGGGCGTACAGGTCGCAGACCTTGCTGAGCAGCGGCACGCCGGGCGCCCGGTCGACGGCCGCGACGAAGGCCTCCAGCACGACCCGGTCGATGTGGGCCGAGGCCGCCTTGAGCACGTGGTCCTGCACGTCGTTGAAGGCCGCGAACCCCGACCCCTTGCGCAGCCGCCGGATGGCGCCCTCGAGCAGGTGCTTCTCCCGGTCCTCGAACATCCGGACGTGCCAGCCGCGGTCGGTCAGCGCGACGTCCTCGTCGCGGCCGGGCACGGCGCTGACCAGGCGCTGGATGAGGGCCCGGGCGGCCGTGCGCTCCAGGACCAGGGACCGGACCTGCTCCGCGACGAAGGTGGCCCGCCCCCAGCCGTCGAGCGAGCCGAACGCGTCGCGGTAGCCGGTGAGCAGCCCCTTGGCCACCAGCTGCAGCAGGACGGTGTTGTCGCCCTCGAAGGTGGTGAAGACGTCGGTGTCCGCCTTCAGCCCGGGCAGCCTGTTCTCGGCGAGATAGCCCGCTCCGCCGCAGGCTTCGCGACAGGCCTGGATGGTACGGGTGGCATGCCACGTCTGCGCCGCCTTGAGCCCGGCCGCCCGCGACTCGAGCTCGCGCTGGCGATGGTCCTCGGGAGGAGAGTCGGAGGTCTGCACCTCGTGCAGCGCCGTGACCAGCTCCTCCTGGGCGAAGTGCAGCGCGTACGTCGTCGCGAGCGGCACGAGCAGCGCCCGCTGATGCGCCAGATAGTCGTTGAGCACCACCTCGCGGTCCTGTCCCGGCGCGGTGAACTGCCGCCGTGCCTCGCCGTAGCGCACGGCGATCGTCAGGGCGCTCTTGGCCGCGCTGGACGCCGACCCGCCGACCACGACCCGGCCGCGGACCAGGGTGCCGAGCATCGTGAAGAAGCGCCGGGTGTCGTTGGCGATCGAGCTGGTGTACGTGCCGTCGGGCGCCACCTGCCCGTACCGGTCGAGCAGCACCTCCCGCGGGACGCGCACGTGCGTGAAGCTGAGCCGCCCGTTGTCGACCCCGAGCAGCCCGGCCTTGTGCCCGTCGTCGCCGATCGTGACGCCCGGCAGCGGCGTGCCGTCCTCGTCGCGGATCGGGACCAGCCAGGCGTGGACGCCGTACCGCTTGCCCTGGGTGATCAATTGCGCGAAGACCACGGCCATGCGCCCGTCCCTGGCCGCGTTGCCGATGTAGTCCTTGCGCGCGGCCTCGTGCGGCGTGTGCAGGTCGAACGTCTCGGTCTCGGGGTCGTAGACGCAGGTCGTGCGCAGCTGCTGCACGTCGGACCCGTGACCGGTCTCGGTCATCGCGAAGCAGCCGAGCAGCTCCGCGTCGAGGATCCGCCGCAGGTACGCCGCGTGGTGCCGCTCGGTGCCCAGCGCCGTCACGGCCCCGCCGAACAGGCCCCACTGCACGCCCGCCTTCACCATCAGCGAGAGGTCGATGTGCGCCAGCATCTCGGCCGAGACGACCGACGCGCCCGGGTCGGAGCTCCCGCCGTACTCGGAGGGGAAGCCGGCGGCGACGCCGGGGTCGGTGGGCAGCTCCCGCAGCAACCGGGTGATCCGCTCGCGGGCCTGCTCGAGGCTCTCGCCCTGCACGGTGACGAAGTGTGACCCGCCGAGCTGCTCCCGCGCCGCCCGCCGCACGTGGGCCCAGCGCCCGTCGAGCACCTCTTGCAACCGCTGACCATCGCTGTCCGCCATGCCCCCATGTTACCCGCCAGTAGCGATCATGCCTGCCGGGATCGCGGACACTCCCGTGGAGGCAGGTTCACCCGGCGCGGGGATGTCGGTCGCGCGGTGGCGTGGCGGGGGCGGGCGGTCGCTTACGCTCGGATCGCATGAGAGTGCAGTGTGCATTGGCGGCGGCGGTGACGGCCGTCGTGGTGGTGCTCGGGGGTGCGGCCCCGGCGTCCGCGGACGGGGGCCGGCAGGCGAACGAGTCGATGTGCCGGGCGCCCTATCTGTATCCGCCGTTCACGCGCACCTGCACGACCGGCGAGGTCAAGGTCACCCGCGCGCATCGGATCACCATCTGGACGCGGGTCTGCGACGACAGCCCGTGGCGGCTGTGGGACGTTGCCAGCAAGCGGGTCGTGGCCTCCGGGTCCGGCGACACCCGGCAGGTGGTGACCGGGCTGTACGGCACGTACCGGGCGAAGCTCACCAACGCCTGCTGGCGCGATCGGATCGGCATCCGCAACTATTGAGCCCATGATCGGCATCCGGCAGTTCGTGGCGTCCGACTACGACGCCGTGGTGGCGGTGTGGGAGGCGGCGGGCCGCGAGGTCGTGCCCCGCGCGGAGCTCACCCGCGTCCCCGGGCTCTCCGTCGTGGCCGAGCGGGACGGCGCCGTGGTGGGCGTGGTCATGGGCACCTGGGACGGCCGGCGCGGCTGGATCCTGCGCCTGGCGGTGCATCCCGGGCACCGGCGGCAGGGCATCGCCGCCGCGCTGGTGGACGAGCTGGAGGACCGTTTCCGGGCGATCGGCTGCCCGCGCGTCAACCTGCTGGTCCTGCCCGACAACGAGGCCGGGCTCGCGTTCTGGCGGGCGCGGGGCTATCTGCCGATGCCCGACGTGCTGTGCACGAAGGCGCTGGCTCAGAACGTGTAGCGCGTCTGCGAGTACGGCCCCTTGGTGAACGCCAGGACCTTGACCGGGCGCAGGCCGTAGACGACCGCCTCGTTGCCGTGCTCGGGATCGACGAACTTGCCGTCACGGGCCTCGAAGACCCAGTCCAATCGGGTACGCCACAGGCCCGTCAGCTCGCGCAGCACGGTCATGTCCGGCTCCGGCGCCGCCGAGCCCTCCAGCACCACGTCGACGCCGGCGCGGTAGGTGTTCGTCCCCGTGGTGAGCACGCAGCGGGGCTCGGCGGCCAGGTTGATCGCCTTCTGCTCCCGCGCGCCGGTGCAGAAGTAGGCACGGCCGCGCAGCCACATGGCGGGCAGCGGGGCGACGTGCGGGCGCCCGTCCCGGCGTACTGTCGACAGCCAGAACATCTCCGCCGCCGTCAGCACCCGCTCGGCCTCGCTCCACGGCAGTGCGGGGGCGCCGGGCTCGCTGAAGGGCGCGACGAGCGTCGCGGTGGGTGCGGTCATCTGCACAGGTCTACCGGACGGGCACGGTTGGCGCTGCCCCGTGCGGAGAACGGGGACGGCATGTTCGACGGTTTCATCCTGGAGCACCGCGACGTCGGGGAGGCCACGCTGCGGGTGCGCCACGGCGGTTCGGGCTCGCCGGTGCTGTTGCTGCACGGCCATCCGCGTACCCATGTGACCTGGCATCGCGTCGCTCCCCTGCTGGCGGCGCGGCACACGGTGGTCTGTCCCGACCTGCGCGGCTACGGCCAGTCGTCCAAGCCGGACACGACCGCCGGCCACGAGCCCTACTCGAAGCGGGCGATGGCGCGGGACATGGTGGCGCTGATGCGCTCGCTGGGCCACGAGCGCTTCGCCGTGGTCGGGCACGACCGCGGCGCGTACGTGGCCCAGCGCACCGCCCTCGATCACGCACGGCACGTCACCCGTCTGGGGGTGCTCGACGCGGTGCCGATCGGTGACGCGCTCCGGCTCGCCGACGCCCGGTTCGCCGCCGCGTGGTGGCACTGGTTCTTCCTCGGCCAGACCGCCAAGCCCGCGGAACGGGTGATCAACGCCGACCCGGACGCCTGGTACCGCGCCACCGACGAGCACATGGGCGCCGAGGCCTTCGCCGACTTCCGCGCGGCGATCCACGATCCGCGCACGGTCCACGCGATGTGCGAGGACTACCGCGCGGGGCTGGGAGCCGACCGCGCGGCCGACGATGCAGACCGGGCGGCCGGGCGGCGCATCGGCTGCCCGGTCCTGTTCTGCTGGTCGGCCCGCGACGACCTGCGGGATCTGTACGACGACCCGGCCGCCATCTGGCGCACCTGGGCGGCCGACGTCACCGCCCGCGAGATCGACTCGGGTCACCACATGGCCGAGGAGGCACCCGATCAGCTCGCCGCCGTGCTGCTCGACTGGCTCGCAGGACGCGCCCTGAGCTGACGGAGACGTCTCCGCACAGCTGCGTGCAGGAGCACGGGGGGCACGATGCCGGCCGCGTACCAGAGCAGATCGCCCGCGTCGAAGGCCACACCCAGCGCCAGCCGGGCCAGCACGCTGCGCGCCGACAACTCGGCCGGCACGCCCGTGAGCTGGAAGAACTCGACGGCCCAGCAGAAGGCGAGCGCCAGGGCGCCGGCGGCCGGCGGACGCCGGCCGGGAGACAGGACGAACACTCCGGCGTAGACCATCGCCGCGTACAGGGCCGTGCCGGAATATTGGGCGAGGGCGCCGGAGCTGTCGAGCACGCTGGTGTGCGACGCCACCCGGATGCCCAGGGCCACGACCAGGACGGCGACGACGGCGAGGAGCGCCAGGCCCCGTTCCTTGATCCGCACGCCACGACGATAGAGGGGCGACACCATGTTCACGGCCGAGGAACGCGACCGGCTCCGGGCACGCCTGCTCGCGCGCGCCGAGGCGGATCCCGCGATCACCGGCGCGGCCTGGACCGGGTCGCTGGCCACCGGCGGCGGCGACCGCTGGTCGGACACGGACCTGGTCCTGTCCGTACGCGACGACGTGGCGGCCGTCACCGACGCATGGACCCGGTGGCTCGCCGCCGAGTTCGATGTCCGGCACCACTGGGACCTGACCGTCGGCGCCGGCGTGGTCCGCGTGTTCCTGCTGCGAGGCTGGCTCGAGGTCGACCTGACCTTCGCGCCCGAGGACGAGTTCGGGGCGCGTGGGCACCGGTGGCGCACCCTCGTCGGCCGGGCGCGGACCCTCGACCCGTGGCCCGCCCCGGACCCGGCCCACCTCACCGGCCTGCTCTGGCATCACGCCCTGCATGCCTGGATCAGGCTCGGCCGCGGCCACCGGTGGCAGGCCGAGCACTGGATCAGCGCGATGCGCGACCACGTGATCACGCTCGCCTGCGTGCGGCTCGGGCTGCCGTCCGCGTACGCCAAAGGGGCCCACCTCCTCCCGCCGGAGCTGCACGAGTCCCTCGCCGCCACGCTGGTCCGCGACCTCACCGAGCCCGAGCTGCGCCGCGCCCTCGACGCGACGCTCGCCCTGGTCACCGCGGAGCTGACGCACGCCGACCCGGACGCGGCCCGGCGGCTGGGCCCGATGCTGGCGGAGCTGGCGGGCGGCTCCGCCCGCTGAGGCACGACGGCCCGCACGGTGATCAACTGTCCCCCGGCTGGTCCGGGAGACAGATAGATCTTGCCCGGGACAGCTGCCCTCGCGACGGTCGGTGCAGGTAACCGACCACCGAGGAGGAGACGCCGTGCAAGTCACTCGCCGGCTGCTGGCCGCGGCCGCGGCCGCTCTCATGTCCATCCTGGTGTCCGTCGCGGTCGCATCCCCGGCCCGCGCGGACACCGAATTCGCCCATGTGTGCGGCAACCCGTCGACCGTCTACGGCGATGTCCGCGCCGGCTTGTGCGCCGATGTCTCCTGGGTGACGCTGGCCAGCGGCAAGCGCACCCTCCTGGCGAAGGCGGAGGCGTTCTGCCAGCAGGCCAGCGCCCCGCACGGCAACAGGCAGTGCGACGGCATCGTCGTCGGCGCGGACATGTACCGGCGCGGGCCGACCCAGTCGACGTGGACCCTGGAGACGCACGGGTTCAACGACAGCTGCGGCAGCCTCAGCGAGTCCTCCTACTACCCGTGCCCGTACGGCCGCTGGCTCGCCTACGACCAGGGCGGCCACGGCTGGCTCGACTCCGCGTGCGTCTACTTCCGGGCCGGCGCCCGCGCTTCCATCAAGCTGGCCGCCGGCGGCCCGACCATCTCCGGCATCCGCCTGTACGCCGAGTGGCACACCCCCGCCTGTTCCGCCTGACCCCCTGCCGAGAGGACACCCCCATGAAGAAGCTCACCTGGCTCGCGGCCGCCCTGGCCACCATGGCCGGCCTGCTGCTCGCCCCGGCCGCCCCCGCCGCGGCGACGCCGTCCACGCCCGACTACGGCGTGAAGGTCATCAAGGACGGCGCGGCGACCTACGGCTCCGCGCACGTCCAGTGGATCTCGGGCCAGCAATGGGACATCGCCGTCAACGACTCCCGCTACGACGGCCGCAACGTCTGCGTCCGGATCCAGCCCTCCGAAGCGGCGGCGATCGACTACTGCGACACCAACGGCTCGGGCAACACCGCCGTGCATTACCGCATCTACTACCCGTGGTACCAGGCGAAGGTCTGCGTCGGCTCGGGCGGCGGCTGGGCGGCCTTCTGCGAGTCCTACATCACCCGCTCGATCTACGACTA
>NZ_JAUQWH010000116.1 GCF_030757795.1 Actinoplanes oryzae | reverse complement strand
GGCGGGCGAGCTGGGCCGCAAGAGCGGACACGGATTCTACGAGTACGGGAGCTGAGCAGTGACCTCGCCGACCGGCAACACCGTCCTGGACCCCGAGCGCGTCGGGGCCGAGCTGATCGACTTCATCGAGGGGCGCACCAAGCGCCGCATCGAGCCCGACCTCGACATCTTCACCACCGGACTGGTCTCCTCGCTGTTCGCGCTGGAGCTGGTCGTGCACGTGGAGAACACGTACGACGTCGCCGTGGGCGGACCCGACCTGCGGCTGGACAACTTCCGCACGATCAAGGCGGTCACCGCGCTGATCCTGCGGCTGCGCGGTGAGGCGGATGGCTGAGCAGCGGCAGGAGTACGAGTCGCTGCTCGCCGGGGCCGTCGGCGACCGCGCGGCCCACTGGGACGTCCAGGGCAGCCTGCCCGTCGCCATGCTGCGCGAGCTGGGCACCAAGGGGCTGCTCTGCGGGCAGGTGCCGCAACGCTACGGCGGTCTCGGGCTCAGCAGCGGGGCCAACGGGGAGCTGACCGCGTACGCCGGCTCGCTGTGCGGCTCCCTGCGCAGCGTCATGACCTCGCAGGGCATGGCGGCCTGGACCGTGCAGCGCCTCGGCACCGCCCCGCAGCGGGCCGCGCACCTCGCCCAGCTCACCTCGGGCCGGCTCGCCGGGGTCGCCTTCAGCGAGCCCGGCGCGGGCAGCGACCTGGCGGCCATGACGACCACGATCACCGACGACGGGGCGCACGTGCGGCTCGACGGGCGCAAGACGTGGATCACCGTGGCGGCGTACGCGGACCTGCTCGTGGTCTTCGGCCGCTACGGCGACGAGGCGGCGGCCGTGGTCGTGCCCGCCGACGCGCCCGGCGTGCGCATCGAGCGGATCCCCGCCCCGCTGGGCTGCCGGGCCGCCGGGCACGCGGACGTGGACTTCGACGGGGTACGGCTGCCCCGCGACGCCGTGCTCGGCGGCACCGCGCTGCCGCTGGGGCTCATCGCCACGACCGCGCTCACCTCCGGGCGCGTCTCCGTGGCGTGGGGCTGCGTCGGCATCCTGCGCTCGTGCCTGCGCGAGGCCGTCCGGCATGCCACGCAGCGGCGGCAGGGCGGCACGCTCCTGGCCGACCACCAGCTGATCCGCCGGCACCTGGCCGAGCTGACCGTCGCGGAACAGGCGGCGACCCGGCTCTGCGAGCACGCCAGCGCGTGCTGGGACGCCGGCACCGCCGAGCTGGTCAGCGCCGCGGTGCTGGCCAAGCACTTCGCGGCGACCCGGGCAGCGGCGGGCGCGGCGGACGCCGTCCAGGTGCTGGCCTCGGCCGGCAGCCGCGACGGGCACCCGGTGGCGCGCGCCTACCGCGACGCCAAGCTCATGGAGCTCATCGAGGGGAGCAACGAGATCAGCCAGATGATGCTGGCCGACCGTGCCGTGGCGGTGTGGTCGTGACCATCGGGATCGGAAGCATCCACTGTGTCGTACCGGCGGACCGCGTCGCCGTCGGCGACCTGCCCGAACTCGGCGGCCTGACCGCCGAGGAGGCCGCCTTCGTTTCCGGCACCGGCATCGGGCACGTCGCGGTGCTGCCGGACGCGCCCACCACCGACTACGCGATCCAGGCCTGCCAGGAGCTCGGCAAGCTCACCGACGTGGACCCCGACGTGCTGATCTCGGTCGGCTACCGGGCGCCGGACGTGCTGCTCGGCTCGGACGTCGGCCGCATCCAGGCGGAGGGCGGCTACGAGCGGGCCTTCGCCTTCACCCTCGACGGGCTGGGCTGCACCGGCTCCAGCGTCGCCTGGGGGATCGGCCGGGACCTGCTGCTCGCCGACCCGGCCCGGCAGAGCGTGCTGATCGCGCACGCCAGCCGCCCGGCCGGCGCCGACCGGGTGCGCTTCCCGGTCACGGTGATCGGCGACGGGGCGTACGCGATGACGCTCGTCCGCGGCGGGCGCCCGGCGCTCGTGGCCCACCGTCAGGAGACCGACGGCACCTTCCACGACCTCTTCCGCGTCGACTACCGCCAGGCGCCCTGGTACGAGTGGCGCGAGGAGTGCGACTCGCCCGACCGGTACCGCTTCGAGCTGGCCATGCACAGCAAGGTGCGGCTCGCCCGGATGGTCACCGAGGCGCTCGCGGAGGCGGGCATCGGCCGGGAGCAGGTCGCCGCGACGCTCATGCAGAACGTCACGGCCGGCGCGTACGGCTTCTACGAGACGCTGCTGGGCCTGCCGATCCATCCGGTCTGCCGGGAGCAGCTGACGGCGTACGGGCACCTGGGCGCGATGGACGTCGTCCTCAACCTCGACCGGTTGCTGGCCTCGGGGGAGCTCCGCCCCGGCGACCACGTCCTGATGCTCAACAACAGTCCCGTCGCGGCCTGGGCCGTGACGGTGTGGCAAGTGTGAGGAAGGGAAGACAGTGAGCCAGTCACCCACGGTGAAGTGTCTCGTCTGGGACCTCGACAACACCCTGTGGCAGGGCACCCTGCTCGAGGACGGCGTCGTGACGGTCCCCGAGGCGATCCGGCAGACCGTCGTCGAGCTGGACCGCCGGGGCATCCTGCAGTCCGTCGCCAGCCGCAACGACCACGACCACGCCTGGCAGCGGCTCGAGGAGCTGGGCCTCGCCGAGTACTTCGTGGTGCCGCAGATCGGGTGGGGCCGCAAGCCCGACTCGCTGCGCGCCATCGCCGACGAGCTGCAGTTCGCGCCCGGTACCCTCGCGTTCATCGACGACCAGCCGGCCGAGCTGGCCGAGGTCGAGCACCACCTGCCGGAGGTGCGCCGCTATCTCGCCCCCCGGGCCACCGAGCTGACCGGGCTGCCCGAGTTCAGCCCGGCGACCGTCACGGTGGACTCGCGCCGGCGCCGGGAGATGTACCAGGCGAAGTTCCGCCGGGACAGCGACCGGGAGGCGTACCAGGGCGCCGACGACGACTTCCTGCGCAGCCTCGAGCTGGTCATGACCATCGGCCGCGCCGGCGACGAGGACATCTCCCGGCTGGAGGAGCTGACGCTGCGGACCAGCCAGATGAACGCCACCGGGGTGCACTACTCGGACGCCGACCTGCGCGCGCTGCTCGACGACCCCGGCTTCGAGGTGCTGGTCATCAACCTCACCGACCGGTACGGCCCGCACGGCGCCGTGGGCGTGCTGCTGCTGGCCCGGCACGAGTCGGTGTGGCAGATCAAGCTGCTCGCCACGTCCTGCCGCGTGGTGTCGTTCGGCGCGGGCACGGTGATCCTCACCTGGATCACCGACCAGGCGGCGCGGGCGGGAGTGCACCTGGCCGCCGACTTCCGGGCCACCGAGCGCAACCGCATGATGGAGGTGGCGTACCGCTTCGGCGGCTTCACCGGCGAGGCCTGCGACTGCCTCGCCGAGCTGGAGTCCCCGGCGGAGGACGCCGACGGGCTGCAGCACCTGCACCTGCGCCCGGAGCTGCGGGCGGCGCCGGACACGCTGCGGCTGGACGCCGTGTCGCTCACCCCGCAGACGGTCGCGGCATGAGCACTCTCTACCGGCTTTTCGCCGGGACTGCGGAGCGTACGCCGGACGCGCCGGCCCTGGAGGCCGGCGAGGCGACGCTGACGTACGGGGAGCTGCACCGGCTGGCGCTCAACCTGGCGGCGCGCATCGTGGCGGAGCACGGCGGGGTCCCGGAGCGGGTGGCGCTGCTGGCCGCCCACTCCGTCACCACGTACGCCGGATACCTGGCGGCGCAACGGCTCGGGGCGGCGGTGACGCCGCTCAACCCGGACTACCCGGTCAAGCGCAACCGGATGGTGTGCGACCTCGCCCGGCCCGGCGTGCTCATCGCGGACGAGGCCGGGGCGGCGCAGCTGGACGCGGACCTGGGCGACGCGGCGCCGACCGTGCTGCGGCTGACCGACGCCGACGTGGCGGCCGGCGTGCCGGGGGAGCTGCCCGCGGACACGGCCGGGCCGGACGACGTCGCGTACATCCTGTTCACCTCGGGCTCGACCGGGCGGCCCAAGGGGGTGCCCATCCAGCACCGCTGCGCGGTGGACTACGTGCGGCACAACGTGGAGCGCTTCGAGGTCGGTCCCGGCGCGCGGATGTCGCACACCTTCGACCTCACGTTCGACCCGTCGGTGTTCGACCTGTTCGTGACGTGGGCCGGCGGCGCCACGCTGGTGGTGCCGCGCAAGGCCGAGCTGCTCAGCCCGGTGGACTATCTGGTCGACCGCCGGATCACGCACTGGTTCTCGGTGCCGTCGGTGGTGTCGGTCAGCCACGAGCTGGGCACGCTGCCGCCGGGCCGGGCCACCGGGCTGCGCTACAGCATCTTCATCGGCGAGCCGCTCACCTACACCCAGGCGGAGATCTGGGCGGAGGTGGCCCCGGCCGCGACGATCGTCAACGTGTACGGGCCGACCGAGCTCACCGTGGCCTGCACCGAGTTCCGCCTCGGACCCGACCCTCTGCAGTGGCCGGAGACGTCCAACGACACGGTGCCGATCGGCGACCTGTACGACTTCCTCGACTACGTCGTCGTCGACGAGTCGGGGCAGGCGGCGGACGAGGGCGAGCTGTGCGTGCGGGGCAGCCAGCGCTTCGCCGGGTACCTCGATCCGGCCGATGACAATGGCCGATTCCTCCGGTATCGTGCCCCCGCGACGGTTCCGTACGTCGGCGGGGGAATTACGCCCGATCTCTACTACCGCACCGGGGACCGCGTCAGGTTCGAGGCGGGCAACCTCGTGCACCTGGGCCGCATGGACAACCAGGTCAAGGTGCGCGGCTACCGGGTCGAGCTCGGCGAGATCGAGGCCGCGCTGCGCCGCCACCCCGACGTCACCCAGGCCGTCGTCATCGCGACGAACCGAGCGGGGGAGACGGAATTGCACTGCTACTACACCGGCGCCGAGGTGCCGGAGCTGCGGCGCTGGCTGCGCAAGCACGTCCCGGTGCACATGGTGCCGCGCAGCGCCGAGCGCATCGCGGCGATGCCGCTCAACGCCAACGGCAAGATCGACCGCGGGGTGCTGCGCGCCTCCCTCGAGATGGCGGGGGCAGGCGGCCGATGAGCGTGGCGGCGAAGGCGCGTGCGGCGGCCGGCGAGCTGGTCCCGCCGGCCGGGGTGGTCCGGATCCTGTCCGTGAGCAACCTGGCCAAGACGGTCGCGCACGGCATCATCATGTCGGTCAGCGTCCTCTACTTCACCACCTCGGTGGGCATCCCGGCCTCGCGCGTCGGCCTGGCCCTCACCGTCGGGGCGCTGGTCGGCATGCTGGTCGCGGTGCCCGCCGGGCACGCCGCGGACCTGCTGGGCCCGCGCAACGCCACGGTGTTCGCCCTGGTCGGGCTGGGCGTCGTGGCCTGCGGCTACGCCTTCGTCGGCAGCTTCACCTGGCTCGTCGTCGTCGCCTCGCTGGTGCTGGCCGGCGAGGCGGCGACCGACGCGTCCCGCGGTGCGCTGGTCGCCGGGGTCGTGCCGCCGGAGGAGCGGGTCCGGGCATGGTCCTACTTCCGCTCGATCGCCAACATCGGGGTCACCGTGGGGGCGGTCGCCGGCGGTGTCGGCCTCTGGCTCGACTCGGCCGCCGGCTACATGGTCCTGCTCGTCCTCGCCGGGGTGCTGTTCATGGTGGCCGGGCTGATGTACCTGCGGGTGCCGTCCGTCCCGCCCGCCGCCCCCGAGGAGAAGCAGGGCCCGGCGCTGGTGGTGCTGCGCGACCGGCCGTACGCCGTCTTCGCCCTGCTCAACTCGCTGCTCATCATGAACGGGCCGCTGCTGACGGTGGCCCTGCCGATCTGGATCGCCCAGCGCACCGACGCGCCCAGCTCGCTCTACCCGGCGATCCTCGTCATCAACACGCTGTTCGTCGTCACCCTGCAGGTGCGGGTCAGCCGGGGCGCGGAGCACGTCGCCGGCGGCGCCCGGTCGCTGCGCCGGGCCGGGCTGGTGCTCGCGGCCTGCTGCGTCCTCTTCGCGGTCGCCGGCGGCCTGCCCGCCTGGGCGGCGGTGGCCGTGCTGCTGGCCGGCGCCGTGGTCCACGTGCTGGGCGAGATGCTGCACAGCGCCGGCTCGTGGTCGCTGGCCTACGGGCTGGCGCCGGAGCGCGCGCACGGGCAGTACCAGGGCCTGTTCGGCATGTCCACGCAGCTCGGCTCGACCGTCACGCCGTTCCTCGCCACCGTGCTGATCATCGGGCTGGGCTGGCCCGGGTGGCTGGTCTTCGGCGCGGTGATGGCGGGCGCCGGGCTGCTGGCGCCGGCCGTGGCGCGCTGGTCGCAGTCCCGTTCCTCCGCCGCCGAGCCTTCCTCCTCCGCCGGCCTTTCCGTTGCCGCGCCTTCCTCCTCCGAGCCCTCTTCCGCCGCCGGGCCGGTCGATCCCGCCGGGCCGGCCGGCTCCGACACCCTGCCTCCCGGCGAGACGGCCGTCGCCGACGCGGCACCACCCAAGAGTTAGGTGTCCCATGGATTTCAGCCTGTTCTACTTCGCCAACGACAGCCGCCAGGGCGAGGCCGACCGCTACGGCCTGCTGCTCGAGGGCGCCCGCTTCGCCGACACCCACGGCTTCGCCGCCGTCTGGACCCCGGAGCGGCACTTCCACCCCTTCGGCGGGCTCTACCCGAACCCGTCGGTGACCGGCGCGGCCGTCGCGGCGGTCACCAGCCGGGTCGCCGTGCGCGCGGGCAGCGTCGTCGCGCCGCTGCACCATCCGCTGCGGGTCGCCGAGGAATGGTCCGTCGTGGACAACCTGTCCAACGGCCGGGCCGGCGTGTCCTTCGCCTCCGGGTGGCACGCCGCGGACTTCGCGCTGCGCCCCGAGGCGTACGCGGATCGCCGCCGCCTGATGATCGAGCAGGCCGAGCAGATCCGGGCCCTGTGGCGGGGCGAGGCGATGACCGTCACCGACGGCGTCGGGTCGCCGCAGGAGCTGCGGATCTTCCCGCCGCCGGTGCAGCCGGAGCTGCCGGTGTGGCTCACCACGGGCGGCGCGGTCGAGACGTTCGAGGCGGCGGGCCGGATGGGCGCGGGCGTGCTCACCCACCTGCTGGGCCAGGACCTCGACGACCTGCGCGCGAAGATCGCCGCCTACCGGGCCGCGGCGCCGGACGGGCGCGGGCACGTCGTGCTCATGGTGCACACCTACCTGGGCGAGGACGAGGACGAGGCCCGGGACCTGGTCCGGCCCGCGCTGAGCGACTACATCCGCAGCTCCCTCGGCCTCATCCTGAGCTCCCAGCTGGACGGCAAGCGCCGCATCGACGTCGCGAAGCTCCCGCCCGAGGAGATCGACTTCCTGGTGGAACAGGGCTTCCGGCGCTACTTCGACGACGGCGGCCTGCTCGGCACCCTGCCCAAGGCCCGCGGCGTGGTGCGGCGGCTGGCCGGGCTGGGCGTCGACGAGGTCGCCTGCCTGGTCGACTTCGGGCTGCCGGACAAGCTCGTCCTGGCCGGGCTCGACCGGCTCGACGAGCTGCGCCGCACGTGGGCGGACGAGCGCTGAGGACACGGGCGATGCGACGGGGGCGTCCCAAGGCCGTACTCGAACTGACCACCGACGAGCGGGCGGCGCTCGCCCGCTGGGCCCGCCGCGAGGCGCCGGACACCGGGCTCGCGGTGCGCGCGCGGATCGTGCTGGCGTGCGCCACGGGGGCGACGAACAAGGACGTGGCCGACCTGCTGGAGGTCTGGCCGCACACGGTGAGCAAGTGGCGGTCCCGCTTCGTGCGCGACCGGCTGGCGGGGCTCGCCGACGAGCCCCGCCCCGGCGCGGTGCGCAAGCTCAGCGCCGCGCAGGTCGCCGAGATCGTCGAGAGGACGCTGGAGGAGGCGCCGGCCGCGGGCGACAGCCACTGGTCCACCCGGTCCATGGCCCGCGCCGTCCGGCTCAACCAGACGGCGATCTCCCGGATCTGGCGGGCGCACGGGCTGCGCCCGCACGAGATCGACACCTGGCGGCTCTTCGGGCCGCACCGGCCGGGCGGCGGCTGCGGCCTCGCCGGGATCCACCTCGCGGCCGGGTGCCGGGTGCTCGCGCTGGCGATCGTGCCGCGGCCCCTGCCGGTGTCGGTGCCGGCCGTGCCCCTCCCGGCGGCCCTGGTCTCGCTGCTCACCGTCGCCGGCCGGGCCTCGGGCCCGCCGGACCAGCGCCGGCGCGGCGTGACGGACTTCCTGGACATGGTCGCCGGCGGCGCGCCCGAGGGGGTCGCCCTGCACCTGGCCTTCGCCGGGCGGGACGCGGAGCACGCGGCCGTCCGCTCCTGGCTCGCCCGGCATCCGGCGGTGACCGTCCATCCGGTGCCGTCGCTGGCGAGCTGGCACCGGCTGCGGGACCGATGGGTGGCGGGGCTGGTGCCGCACGCGCGGGGACGGCTCCTCGCCGGGCTGGAGGAATGGTGCGAGGCCGGGGGCGGCGCGCCCTTCGTCTGGCCGGGCACCCGCCCTTCCTCCGCTCCTGGCATCCTGCTGCCCGCCGCCGCGGCCGGCCGGGCCGCCGCTGCCCGGGGCGCCGTGCTCGCCGGGCCGGTCAGCGGCAGCGCAGGGCGGTGATCGCCCAGGTGAAGCCCATGCCGCTGCTCGCGACGAGGACCAGGTCGCCGGGCGCCAGCCGGCCCTCGGCGCGCAGGTCGCCCAGCGCCAGGAACGGGTCCGAGCCGCCCATGTGACCGTAGCGGTGGTAGTTGAAGACCGACCGCTCCGCGGGGATGCCGAGCGCCGCCAGCACGCGCTCGTGCATCCCCTTGTCGCCCTGGTTGATCAGGAACCAGCGCACCTCGCCCGGGGCCGCCTCCAGCACCGACAGGGCCTGGCCGGTCAGCGCCACGAAGTTGCTCAGGTAGGCGTCGCCGAGGCCGCTGCGGTGGCCGCGGCGGCGCATCACCACCCGGTCGTCCTCGATGTCGCCGGAGTAGTAGTCGGCCCAGGCCGGGTCGGTGCGCACGGCCGCGTGCGCCAGCTCGAGCGGACCCTCGGCGCCCAGCAGGATCGCCGCCGGGGCGTCGCCGAAGTTGAACAGCGCCTTCGACTCCGGGTCCGCGTAGTCGACGAGCTGGCTCAGCCGGTCCCCGGCCAGCACCAGGACGTGCCGGGAGCGGCCCAGGTCGATCCGGTCGGCGGCCACCTGCAGGGCGGTCATGACGCCGTTGCAGAAGTTGGCCACCTCGAAGCAGTGCGCCTGGTCGATGCCCAGCTCGGCGGCGACCTTGGCCGCGGGGGACCAGAACGGCAGGTCCCACTCGCCGGAGCCGCAGTAGATCACGCAGTCGACGTCGCCGGCGGCGACGCCGGCGCGCTTGAGCAGCGTCCGGCCGGCCTCCGCGGCGAGCTCCCAGGCCGGCTCGCCGTCGGCCAGGACCGGGAACCGCTCGGTGTGGGTGATCTCCAGGATCTCCGCCCGGGCCAGGCCCGACGCCTCGTGCATCTCCTGCACGGAGGCGACCCCGCCCGGAAGCACCACCTCGAAGTCGACGATCGCCGCCACGACGGCCCCTTTCCGATTTGCCATTCCGCCGGTCTGCCGGAACGATATCGCAAATGGCCGTAAGGATCGAGCCCGCTAATTATGAAACGCATTTATGACTCACTTCCGCGGCCGCCCGGTGCCCGCCATTCGTGGTATTGTCCGACGCGGCAGGAAGCAGCACGTCACCGTATCGGAAGAGGTTTTCGGCACATGCGCAAGCAGCTGGTCAACCCGACGTCCGCGCCGGCGCCCGCGGGGCCCTACTCGCAGGTCGCGCAGATCGACCTGGGCGGCGGCAAGCTGCTGATCCTCTCCGGTCAGGTCGCCCTCGACGACGACAACAAGGAGATCGTCGGCCCCGGCGACATGACGGTGCAGGCGGAGCGGACGCTCGACATCATCGGGCAGCTGCTGGCGGCCCACGGCGCGACCTTCGCCGACGTCGTCAACATCCGCACCTACCTGACCGACATGGGGCAGCGCGCCGAGTATGCCGCCGTGCGCGGCAAGTACTTCACCGGCGACCTGCCCACCAGCACGACGGTCGAGGTGTCGAAGCTGTTCCGGGACGACGCCGTGATCGAGATCGAGGTCACCGCGGTGGTCTCCGCGGCCTGAGCCGCCTGCGGCGCGGTCTTTTCCCGCCGGGCCGCCGACGGTGGCCTCCGGCGGCGGGTTGCGGTGGCGGGTCAGAAATCGGCAGGCGAACGAGGGGGAGCGGATGCGGATCGACCGGACCACGTCGGAGGACTTCCAGCGGGCGGTCGCCCCGCTGTACGTCCCGGAGATGGGCACCGAGGTGGTGGCGCCCTTCCTGGTCAACCTCGTGCACATGCTGCGCCCACGGCGGGTGCTCGAGGTGGGCATGGGGTACACCACGCCCTATCTGGCGGCGGCGCTGGCGGACGTGCGCGCCGGCGTCGAGCGGGAGTCGCGCGGGCTCGCGGAGAAGACCACCCGGCATCTGTCGTCGGCCGGCGGGCTCGACGACGAGTGGCTCAACGCCGCGCCCGCGCTGGCGGCGCCCGCGTTCTATCTGGAGCCGTACGAGCCCGGGCTCGTCGCCGTCGACGATCTGTCCAACCCGTACTCGTCGGCCGCCCGGGTCACCGGCATCCTGCGCGACCTGGGCGTCGACGACCTCGTCTCGGTGGTCAACGCCGACGTCCGCGACTGCGCCGGCAAGTTGCCGCCGAGCCACGCCACGATCGACCTGGCCTGGGTGGACGCGTGGGAGTGCCTCTACTTCTTCGACCATTTCTGGGAGCGCATCGATCCGGACGGCGGCGTGCTGCTCATGCATTATCTGATGACCTATCCGGAGGGCGAGGCGATCCTGCACTATCTGACCGAGTTCCAGCGTGCCAATCCGGGCGAGCTGGAGCTGGTGAATGTGCTCGAATCGCACAAGCTCACGCAGAACAGCGTCACCATGCTGCGGCGTACGGCGGGGGTCAAGCGGCGGCGTTACGGCGGGAAGGGCGGCACGGTCAGCTACTCCCCGGCGCTGCGCGCCGGTGCGGAGGAGCACGCCCGGCTGGCGTGAGCGCCCGGAGGGCCCCCACGATGGCCACGCCCGCCGGGCGTGGCCATCGGCGTGCCGCGCTTGCCCGGCGGGCGGCCGGCCACTAGCTTCCCGGTAATGAAAATCGCTTTCACTGGCAAGGGCGGCAGTGGCAAGAGCACCCTGGCCGCGCTCTTCACCGGGCACCTGCGCGCCGCGGGACACCGGGTGCTCGCGATCGACGCCGACGTCAACGTGCACCTGGCACCCCTGCTCGGCGTGACCGCGACCGCCGGATCGGCCCTGTCGCACCCGGACAACGCCGCGGCGGTGCGCCGGCACCTGCTGGGCAGCAACACGCTGATCGGCGGGGCGGACCGGTTCGTGGCGACGACCCCGCCCGGCCCCGGCTCCCGCCTGGTCACCCTCGACCCGGCCGACCCGGTGCTCGCCGCGCACGCGGTCGCCCTCGACGAGCGGACGCACGTCATGCACGTCGGCACCTACGAGCCGGAGCACATCGGCGGCGGCTGCTACCACGGCCACCTGGCCGTCCTGGAGAACCTGCTGTCGCACCTGGAGACCGCGGACGGCGACTGGGTGGTGTGCGACATGGTCGCCGGGACGGACGCCTTCGCCAACTCGCTGCACGCCCAGTTCGACGCGATCGCCGTCGTGGTGGAGCCCACCCCGGAGTCGGTGTCCGTGGCGCGCCGCTATCGGGAGCTGGCCGGGGCGGCGGGCGTCGCCGACCTGGTCACCTTCGTCGGGAACAAGACGGCCGACGGGGCCGACCTCGACTATCTGCGCCGGGAGCTGGGTGCCGAGCCGGTGGCCGTACTGTCGCTGCAGGCCGGGTTGCGCCGGGCCCGGCAGGCGGGCAAGCGGCCCGTCCTCGCCGACCTGGACGACGCGACGCCGCTGGCGGAACTCGCCGGGCGCGTCCGGCCGGTGGCGGCCGGGCGGCGCGCGGACCGCCTGCGCGAGCTGCACCTCGCCCTGGCCGGCAAGCAGTGGGTACGCAGCCGGCACGGCGACGTCACCGATCAGCTGGCCCTTAGGTAAGCCTGACCTGTGTTTAAGGTCACGTGCCGCGGCGGGGAAACCCCCGGTCATATGCCCGCTGACCTGCGGGTTTACCGGAAAGTGGGCCCCGTCGCGGCGGGTCCGGACATTTGATGTCAACCTAGGTTCAAGTTTTACCGTGGGTGTTGCTCGAGCGATCTTGGCTCTCGTGCCGGGTTCCCGAGTCTCGACCGTGGCCCGAGGGCCGGACCCAGAGTGAGGAATGCACCCATGAGTCGCCCCCTGCGGGTAGCCGTCATCGGCGCCGGGCCGGCCGGCATCTACGCCGCCGACCACCTGATCAAGGCCGACGAGACGGTGACCGTCGACATCCTCGACAAGCTGCCCACGCCGTACGGTCTCATTCGCTACGGCGTCGCCCCGGACCACCCCCGGATCAAGGAGATCATCAACGCGCTGCACCGCGTGATGAGCAACCCGCGCATCCGGTTCCTCGGCAACATCGCGTACGGCACCGACCTCAAGCCCGAGGAGCTGCGCCGCTTCTACGACGCGACGATCATCGCGACCGGCGCCGAGAAGGACCGCGAGCTCGACATCCCGGGCATCGACCTGCCCGGCAGCTTCGGCGCGGCGGACTTCGCCTCGTGGTACAACGGGCACCCCGACGTCTCCCGCGACTGGCCGCTGACCGCCACCAAGGTCGCCGTCATCGGCGCCGGCAACGTGGCCGTCGACGTGGCCCGCATCCTCGCCAAGACCGCCGACGAGCTGCTCGAGACCGAGATCCCGGACAACGTCTACCAGCACCTCAAGTCGAGCCCCGTCACCGACGTGCACGTCTTCTCGCGGCGGGGCCCGGCGCAGGTCAAGTTCACCCCGCAGGAGCTGCGCGAGCTCGACCACTCGCCGAACGTCGACGTCATCGTGCACCCGGAGGGCATCGAGTTCGACGAGGGCAGCCTCGAGATGATGCGCCAGACCCGGCACGTCAAGATGTGCGTCGACATCCTGCAGAACTGGGCCGTCCGCGACCCGCGCGAGGACCGTCCCCGCCGCCTGCACCTGCACTTCCTGCAGGCGCCGGTCGAGGTGCTGGGCACGGACAAGGTCGAGGGCCTGCGCACCGAGACGCAGGAGCTGACCGGCGACGGCTGGGTCCGCGGCACCGGCGAGTTCACCGACTGGGAGGTCCAGGCCGTCTACCGCGCGGTCGGCTACCTGAGCACCGCGCTGCCCGACCTGCCGTTCGACACCAAGACCGGCACGATCCCGCACCAGGCCGGCCGCATCCTCGACCTCGACGGCGAGCACATCCCGGGCATGTACGTCACCGGCTGGATCAAGCGCGGCCCGGTCGGCCTCATCGGCCACACCAAGGGCGACGCGGGCGAGACGGTCACCAGCCTCCTCGCCGACGCCGAGAGCCTGCCGGCGGCCACCGCGGCCGACCCGGCGGACGTGATCGCCTTCTTCGAGCAGCGCGGCCTGACCTTCACCACCTGGGCGGGCTGGCAGCGCCTCGACGCCCACGAGATCTCCCTGGGCGAGCCGCACAGCCGCAAGCGCATCAAGGTCGTGGCCCGCGAGGAGATGGTCACCATCTCCAACACCGAGGTCCGCCCGGACGGCGAGGTCGTCACCACCACGGAGACGGTCCCGCTCGCCGAGGTCTGATCCTTTCCCCCGTACGGCCGGCCAGGGCACCGCCCCGGCCGGCCGTACGCGTGTCCGGCCTCAGTCGAGGCAGAACTCGTTGCCCTCGGGGTCGGCCAGCACGATGAAGCCGAGACTCAGCGGGGGAGCGGGCTCGTCGCGGCGCAGCCGTTCCGCGCCCAGGGCCACGAGGCGGTCGCACTCGGCTTCGAGGGCGGCCATGCGGTCGTCGCCGTGCAGGCCCGGGGCGGCGCGGACGTCGAGGTGGAGGCGGTTCTTGACCACCTTGTCCTCGGGGACCTGCTGGAAGAACAGGCGCGGGCCACGCCCGTCCGGGTCCTCCAGCGCGGAGCGGGTGTTGCGGTGCTGCTCCGGGACGCCGTTGCGCTCCAGGAAGTCGTCCCACGCCGCGAGCGGGTCGGCGCCCGGGGGCAGATCGGCGCCGGGCGGGCCCGGGTGGACGTACCCCAGGGCATCTCGCCAGAAGATCGAGAGCGCGCGCGGGTCGTGACAGTCGAGGGTGACCTGGAATTCCTTGCTCACAGTTCGTTCCTCCTCGCGTAGAGGTCGCGCAGCAGGCAGACCTCGGACAGATGATGGATCAGCTCGCGGTGGATGTGCAGCACCAGCTCGGCCGTCGACGCCTCTGGGTAGGGCTCCTTGTCGCCGACCGGGCGCCGCAGCCCCTCCTCGCCGAGCGCCCGCAAACCGGTCAGCCACAAGTCGAGTTGCGTCTCGAGCTGCGTGAGCGCGTCGGCGGCCGTTCCGGCATAGACCCAGCTCTCGTACGAAGCCGGCGCCGCACCGAAGTGCGCCGCGTTCCGCACCGCGAGCACGCCGACGATCACGTGCCCGAGCCGCCACGCGATCGTGGTGAAGGGTGCCGGCACCGGCTCGGGAAAGCCGTAGTCGATCGTGAAGCCGCCGGTGCCGGCCTGCACGGGTGCGCTCGACGTGCCCCGCGGCCGGACGTTCCACGCGTCCGCCACCGGCGACCAGAAGTACTCGTCGTCGGTGAGGCCGGCGATCCGTTCCCGCACGTGGTGCTGCCAGTGCCACTCCCACTGGTCGATCAGGATGGTGTTCCACGTGTCCATGCCGTCATCGTCGCAGCCGAGGCGGACAGGATCGGTCCGCTACGGTCACGGCATGGACGAACGAGGGACGACCGAGCGCGTCCTCACCCTGCTCGGCCTCCTGCAGCAGCGCCGCGTCTGGAGCGGCCCGGAGCTCGCCGCGCGGCTCGGCGTGACCCCGCGGACCGTACGCCGGGACGTCGGGCGGCTCCGGGCGCTGGGCTACCCGGTGCACGCGGGCCAGGGCGCCGGCGGCGGCTATCAGCTGGGGGCCGGGCAGGACCTGCCGCCGCTGCTCCTCGACGACGAGGAGGCGATCGCCACGGCGGCCGCGTTGCTCGCCGGGGCCGGCGGCCAGGTGGCGGGCGCCGAGGACGCCGCGCTGCGGGCGCTCACCAAGCTCGACCGGGTGCTGCCGGCGCGGCTGCGGCAGGACGTGCGCGCGCTGTCCGGGACGGTGGACTCGTTCGGGGCGCACGGGCGGACGCCGGTCGGGCCGGACGTGCTGCTGACCCTGGCGCGCGCGTGCCGGGACGAGGTGGAGCTCGGCTTCCGGTACGCGCGCTCCTCGCGACCTGCGGGCTCTTCTCCTTCCGCGGGCTTCTCTGCTTTTCCGGACGACGCGGCACGTGCGGGTTCTCGCTCGGCGCGCGACGGGGTGCGGCGGGTCGAGCCGCATCGGCTGGTGGCGTCGGAGCGGCGGTGGTACCTGTTCGCGTACGACCTCGATCGCCACGACTGGCGGACCTTCCGCGCCGACCGGATGAGCGAGGTGACGGCGGGCGGACGGCACTTCCGGCCGCGGCCGGGTCCCGACCCGGTGGCGTACGTGCAGGAGAGCGTGGCCAGCCGCGCCTACCGTCACCAGGCGCGGTTCCTGGTGCACGCGCCGGAGGCCACGGTCCGCGCGCAGATTCCCGCGTCGGCGGCGGTCGTCCTGCCCCGCGGCGGTGACCGGTGCGAGGTGCGCAGCGGGGCGGCCGATCTCGATTTCGTGCTCATGCATGTCGTGCTGCTCGGCCACGAGTTCACGGTCCTCGACCCGCCCGATCTGATCGAGCGCTGTCATGTTCTGGCCGCCCGCCTCCGCGCGGCCGCCGGATAAGCCGTCGTGCGGTCGCTGCCGCCGGTGAGCCGTTTCGGCGTCGCCGCAGCAGGGCGCTGATGTCCGCTGGTCGGCGCGGCCCGAACTGTCCTGACGACGCCGCCGTCGATTGTGCCGTGACGGATCCCGCCCGCGCCCGCAAGGATCCAAGCCCAGCAGTCCAGGATCCTAGGACGCATCAGCGGTGGTGAGGTGGGCTGGTAGGGGGCAGGGTGGTGTGGTGACGGGTTTCGATGTGCTGACGATGGGACGGATCGGGGTCGACATCTATCCCCGGGAGATCGGGGTGTCGCTGCGGGAGGTGGAGACGTTCGGCAAGTTCCTCGGGGGGAGCGCCACGAACGTCGCGGTCGCGGCGGCGCGGCACGGGCGGCGGGCGGCGGTGATCACGCGGACGGGCGCCGACCCCTTCGGGGACTTCCTGCATGACGCGCTGCGTGGCTTCGGGGTCGACGACCGGTACGTGACCGCGGTGCCCGGGCTGCCGACGCCGGTGACTTTCTGCGAGATCTTCCCGCCGGACGACTTCCCGCTGTACTTCTACCGGTTCCCGAAGGCGCCCGACCTCGAGATCCGCCCCGCGGAGCTGGACCTGGCCGCGATCCGGGCGGCGCGGGTCTTCTGGGTGACGGTGACCGGGCTGAGCCAGGAGCCCAGCCGCGGCGCGACGCTCGAGGCGCTCGCGGCCCGGGACCGGGGCGCGCTGACCGTACTGGATCTGGACTATCGCCCGATGTTCTGGCCGTCGCGGGAGGAGGCCCGCGCGTGGGTCGAGCGGGCGCTGCCGCTGGCCTCGGTCGTGGTGGGCAACGAGGACGAGTGGGCGACCGCCGTGGCGGGCACGCCGCCGGACGTGGCGGCGCGGCGGACCGTGGATCGCGGTGCCCGCCTCGCGATCGTGAAGCTGGGTCCGCGCGGGGTGCTCGGGGTGACCGGGTCCGGCGTCGTGGAGGTGCCGCCCGTGCCCGTGGAGGTGGTCAACGGGCTGGGCGCCGGCGACGCCTTCGGGGGCGCGCTGTGTCACGCGTTGCTCGCCGGGTGGGATCTGGAGCGGACGCTGCGCTTCTGCAACGCGGCCGGGGCGATCGTCGCCGGGCAGCTGTCGTGCTCCGACGCCATGCCGGGCACCGACGAGGTGGAAAGGAAACTCGCTCAGGGGTGACGTGTCAAGCCCGGGGCGTCGTACGGGCAATGGGGTCTGTCGTTCCCCGCCGTGCTGTGGTGGCGGGGCGCCGCGGCGGCGTAGCTTGCGGCTCATGCCTTACATCACCACCTCCGACGGCACCGAGATCTTCTACAAGGACTGGGGCACCGGTCAGCCGATCGTCTTCAGCCACGGCTGGCCGCTGTCGGCCGACGACTGGGACACGCAGCTGCTGTTCTTCCTGCAGCACGGCTACCGGGTCATCGCCCACGACCGCCGCGGGCACGGCCGCTCCGCGCAGGTCGCCGACGGTCACGACATGGACCACTACGCGG
The DNA here is from genome assembly GCF_030757795.1 of Actinoplanes oryzae. Classification (GTDB taxonomy): domain Bacteria; phylum Actinomycetota; class Actinomycetes; order Mycobacteriales; family Micromonosporaceae; genus Actinoplanes. The sequence goes on along the minus strand of NZ_JAUQWH010000116.1, from coordinate 12,112 downwards.
ACGACCTGGCCGCCCTCACCGCCCACCTCGACCTGCACGACGCGATCCACGTCGGACACTCGACCGGCGGCGGCGAGGTCGCGCACTACCTCGCCCGGCACGGCGAGGAGCGGGTCGCCAAGGCCGTGCTCATCAGCGCCGTCCCGCCGCTCATGGTGCAGACCGAGGACAACCCGGGCGGCCTGCCCAAGAGCGTCTTCGACGGCCTGCAGGAGCAGACGGCGACGAACCGCTCCGCGTTCTACCGCGACCTGGCCGCGACCGCGTTCTACGGCTTCAACCGCGACGGCGTCGAGCCCATCGAGGCCGTCATCCAGAACTGGTGGCGCCAGGGCATGATGGGCGGCGCGAAGGCGCACTACGACGGCATCGTCGCCTTCTCGCAGACCGACTTCACCGAGGACCTGAAGAAGATCACCGTGCCGGTGCTGGTCATGCACGGCGACGACGACCAGGTCGTGCCCTACGACGACTCGGCCCCGCTGACCGCGAAGCTGCTGCAGAACGGCACGCTGAAGACCTACCCGGGCTTCCCGCACGGCATGCCGACCACGCAGGCCGCGACCATCAACGCCGACCTGCTGGCCTTCATCCAGTCCTGAGGTCTCCCGGGGCCGCCGCCTCACCGGCGGCCCCCGCCCGCGTCTTCGTTCGCGAGGCCGCGCTTCCGTCCGCGTTCCCGTTCGCGAGGTTGCGCCCCTGTCCGCGTCCCTGTTGCCGAGGCGGCGGCGTGCTGCCCGGCGCTACGAGGCGCCGGCGCCTTCCCGGCCGAGCGGCGCGGGGGCGGTGCCGATGCTGACCACGGTGGACAGCGCCCGCCCGGCCCGCTGCGGGTCGCGGTTGCCCGCCGCCGAGTAGACCTGCGGGGCGATGCCGGACAGCCCGGCGCCGAGTAGTCCCCACCCGGCGATGCCCGCGGCGGGGGTGCCGACCAGCAGCGCGCCTCCCAGGCCGGCGGCCGCCAGCAGCAGGCCCTCGAGCAGCGCGGCCGGCACGAGCACCCGGGCGCTGCCGAGGCGGTCGGTGAGCCGGCCGAGCACCGCCATGCCCAGGATGCAGCCGGCGGCGAAGGCGAGCAGGGCGACCCCGAGCCGGCCGTCGCCCAGGCCGAGCTGCTGCTTGACCGCGGGGATGCGGGCCGTCCAGGTGCCCAGCGCCGCCCCGAACAGCAGGAAGGCGAGCGACGTGGCGATCCGTCCGCGGCGGACCGGCGTGAGCTCCACGCGGCCACGCTATCGACTGTGGACGGCCCCGGGCCAGGGCCCGGGGTTCCGGAACCGGCTCACATGAGGGAGAGCGAGCTCACCGCGGCCTTGCGGGAGGCGGTCGTGGCGAAGGCGTCGCCCTCGTCCGCGGCGACCTCGACCCACACCCATCCCGACTCGAGGACGAACGTCGTGGTGGCCGTGCCGTTGCCCGCGCAGCTGACGGCGTAGCCGACGCCGTCCGGCGGGTCGGCCAGCGGCGTGCTGCACGTGCCCGTCCGTTGCTGCGCGGCGTCCAGCAGCGTCTCGGGGGTGTCGACCTCGGGGTCGGTGCGGTGCAGGGCGATGCGCAGCTGGGCGGCCGGTTTCGTGGACCGGGCGGCGCAGGTGCGCACGGCGGTGCCGGCCGCGGTGGTGTCGTCGGTGAGCTGCCACGGCACGCCGGTGGGCTTGGCGAGGGCCTTGACGACGTCGGGGCAGGACTTGGCGGCCGGCGCGACGAAGGTGGCCTCCGCGCTGGGGGCGCCCGGCGCGGCGGTGCCGGGCGAAGAAGTGGGCGACGAGGACGGGGGCGGCGCCGACGGGGACGGCGGCGCGGCGGGCGGGGACGTCGCCGGCGCCGGCTCCGCGGCCGGTGTCGCGGGGGCGGAGCTGCACGCCGTCAGCAGGGCCGCCGTGGCCGCCGCTGTCGCCGTCGCCTTCACGAGGAGTGCCGCGTATCTGGTCATCGCGGGCAGGCTACTCGACGGCATGATCAGCTCGCGCGGTGGTCCACCGCTACCGCAGCATCTGGGTCACGGCGGTGGCGGCGCGGGCGATCAGGGCGTCGTCGTACTCGGCGTCCTCGGTGTCGCGGCGGGAGAGGACGGCCAGGACGAGCGGGTGGCCGGGGGACGGCCACACAACGGCGATGTCGTTGCGGGTGCCGTATCCGCCGCCGCCGCTCTTGCCGGCGACCCGCCAGCCCGCGGGGACGCCGGCGCGGATGAGCGTGGCGCTGGTCGCGTTGCCGGTGAGCCAGTCGGTCAGCACCTCGCGGTCCTCGGCGGCGAGGGCGTCACCGAGGACGTACCGTTGGAGGTCGCCGGCCAGGGCCCGCGGCGTGCTGGTGTCGCGCTCGTCGCCGGGCCGGGCCTCGTTGAGGGCGGGCTCGACGCGCGCGGGCTCGGTCACGGTGTCGCCGAGCCGGCGCAGGGCGCTCTCGAAGCCGGCCGGGCCGCCCAGCTCGGCCAGCACCAGGTTGGCGGCCGTGTTGTCGCTGACGCGGACGGCGGCCTCCGCGGCGGCACCGATGCTGATGCCGCCGGTCACGTGCTGCTCGGTGACGGGCGAGTGGGCGACGAGGTCGGCGCGGCGGTAGGTGACGAGCTCGTCGAGCCCGGCGGGCGTGGTGCGGGCGAGCAGGGCGCCGGCGGTGAGGGCCTTGTGGGTGGAGGCGTAGGCGAAGCGCTCGTCCGCCCGGTGCCCGACCTCCCGGCCGGTGGTGACGTCGAGCGCGTAGACGCCGAGCCGCGCGTCGAACTCCTGCTCCAGAGCCAGGAAGGCCGCTTCGGCGGCCGCGGCTTCGCTGGACGTGGCTCCGGGGGACGTGGCTTGGGCTGACGTGGCTCCGGCGGACGCGGCTTCGCTGGACGTGGCTTGGGCGGACGCGGCTCCGGGGGACGCGGGGGAGACGGGCGCGGCCGGTGTCGGCGGAGCGGCGCAGGCGGTGAGGGCGAGCAGGGTCACGGCCGAGGCGAGACGGGACTTGATCACCATCCGACGGTGGCATGCCGGAACGATGCTGTCCAAGACGCCGGTTGCCGTATCGATGCTGATTCGGCATAGATCTGCTCGCCTCGCCTCGCCTCGCCTCGCCGGACGGGACGGGGCGGGACGCCGCCGGGCCGCCCGGTGCGGTCAGGCTCCGGAGTTGCGCCGGTCGGCCTCCGCGTCGTCCTCGCCGACGAGCACCCCGTCGGAGTCGCGCGTCGCGTCGCGCAGGTCGGCGTCGGCGCCCGAGGCGGCGGCGTCGGCCTCGGCGTCCGAGGCGCCCACGGCCGGGCCCGCGCCGGGGGTGGCGGTCTCGTCGTCGGTCTCGTCCGCGGCCACCTGGGCGGCGAGCGGCAGGCCCTGGGGGGATTGCGGGCTGGTGGTCATGTCGGCCTCCTCGGTAGGGATCCCCGAGGGCATACCCCCCGGCCGGGCCGTCATCCCCCTGTGGTTTTCCGCACCCCGCGGCTGCGGCGCGCCACCCGACAGTCGCGGCGAGTCAGGGGACCATGAGCCTGGCCTCCGCCGTGTGCTGGACCACGGCGGGCTCGGTGACCGGGGCGCTGGCGCTCTACGGCGTCGGGGCGCTGCTGGGGCGTGACCGGGTCCGGGCGGTCGCGGCCCGGCTGCCGCTGGTCAAGCTGGCCGATGTGGACCGTACCGCGGCGTGGTTCGCCCGGCACGGGGTCAAGGCCGTCTTCCTCGGGCGCATGATCCCGATCTTCCGCAGCCTCATCTCGGTGCCGGCCGGGCTGGAACGGATGCGGGTCGCGACGTTCCTGCTGTTCACCACGCTGGGCAGCCTGATCTGGAACACGATCTTCATCCTCGCCGGGTACGGGCTCGGCGAGAACTGGTCACGGATCGAGGGCTGGGTGGGTGCGTACCAGAACGTCGTGATCGTGGTCTGCGGGCTCGCGGCCGCCTGGTTCGTGGCCGGCCGCGCCCGGCGTGCCCGGCGCCGGTCTCACGAGCCCAGATAGCGCAGGACGGCCAGGACCCGGCGGCTGTAGCCGTCCGCGCGGGTCAGCTCCAGCTTCTCGAAGATGGCGTTGACGTGCTTCTCGACCGCGCTCTGCGAGACGTGCAGCTGCCGGGCGACGGCGGCGTTCGTGTGGCCCTGCGCCATCCGGTCGAGCACCTCGCGCTCGCGGGCGGTGAGGCGGCTCAGCGGGTCGGTGCGGGTGGTGCGGGCGAGCAGCTGGCGCACCACCTCGGGGTCGAGGGCGGCGCCGCCGCGGTGCACCCGCTCCAGGGAGTCGAGGAATTCCTCCACCCGCGACACCCGGTCCTTGAGCAGGTAGCCGACGCCGGCGACATCGGCGGTGGGCACCTCGTGGCCCTCCTCGGCGAGCAGCCGGGCGAGGCCCTCGCGCAGCAGGGTCGAGTCCTCGGCCACGATCACGCGCACGGTATCTCCACGGTTATCTCGGTCGGCCCGCCCGGCGGGCTGGTGACGATCATCCGCCCGTCGAGGGCGCCGACCCGCGACCGCAGGCCGGACAACCCGCCGCCGCGCGGATTGGCGCCGCCCGTGCCGTCGTCGGTGACGCGGATCCCGACGCTGCCGTCCGGGCGCTCGACGGCGACGGTGATCCGCGAGGCCCCGGAGTGCTTGACCGGGTTGGTCACCGCCTCCGACACCACGAAGTATGCCGTCGTCGCCACGGGCGCGGGCAGCGTGAGCTCCCGCGCGATGTGCACCCGCACCGGCACGGCGGACCGTTCGGCGACCCCGGCGAGGGCGGCGGGCAGGCCGAGGCTGTCCAGCGCGGACGGGTACGCCCGCCAGGCGACCTCCCGCAGCTCGGCCAGCAGCTCCTCGGACTCGCGGTGGGCCTGCTCCAGCAGCACCGCGGCCTGGGCCGGATCCCGGCGCCGCGGACCAGCACCACGGCCAGGACCAGCCCGGCGCCGAGCAGGGCCAGGACCAGCGCGGACAGCAGCCCGGCCGTGGCCCGGGCGGCGAGATAGGGCAGGACCGGCCGCCCGCCCGCGGCCGCCGGGACCGGGTCGGCGAAGAAGCGGGACCGCCGGCGCAGGTCCAGCCGGGCCAGGACGGTCGCGACATGGGCGGCGCAGCGCTGCGCCGCCCGGCGGGTCCACGGCAGCAGCAAAGCCGGTCCGAGCAGGACACCGCCGGCGACCAGGACGACCGCGGCGGTCAGTCCGGTGAGGACCCCGGCGGCATGGCCGGTGGCGCGGCTGAGAATCCGCTCGGCGCCCGGCACGGTTTCCCACCTTAGCGGCCGGTGGGCCGCGGCCGGGTGCCGGTCAGACGCGCACGGCGGCCCACGTCACCGTGTCGGGGCCGTCGGCCAGCAGCCCCCAGGCGTCGGCGAGGGCGTTGATCATGGTGAGGGACAGGTCGGCGGGCAGGGCGGAGGACCGGCCGCCGCGCAGGGCCAGATAGAGCATCCCCCGGTACGGGCAGGCGGTGAGCAGCATCAGCGTGGACGCGGCGCGCGAGGAGAGCAGGACGAGCTCCGTGGCGACCGCGGCCGCCGCCGGTGCCGCCTGCGGGATGCGCCAGGCCCGGCAGGCCGCCGTGACGACGGTGCGCGCCTGGTGGCCGGCGCCCTTGACCGGCAGCAGCTGCTCGCTGACGGAGGGCTGCTCCGGCGCGTGCCCGAGCACGATGCGGCCCACGCGGGACAGGCGCGGGGCGGCCCAGGGGTCGCCGCCGGGCAGGGACGGCGGGGCCGTGGCGGCGCGCGGGCGAGGGCCGCGGACCAGGGTGGCGCCCTCGCCGGTACGGCGGCCGCACGCGGCGAGCAGGGTCATGCCGGCGGCGGAGGACAGATCGTAGGAGTTCAGCGCCCGCAGGTCGACGACCAGCCAGTGCGGCGAGCGGGCGGTGCGGCTGCGCAGGACGGGCCCGAGCGCGTCGACCGAGCGGTGGTCCGGGCGGCCGTGCAGGGTCAGGCGGGCAGCGTCGAGGCCGGCCTCGAGATCCCAGGTCAGCGGCGGTGGCACGGCGGCCCGCCCCGTGACCGCTTCACGTCCGGGGGCGGGCCACGCGGCACGAATCCTTCATCCGGGAAGCGTACCCGTCGCGGTCCGGCCCGGGCGGGCCCGCGGCGAGTCGTCCATGTCGGAAAGCTGTCTTGCCAGGACCCTGCGCGGGGACGATCCATGGCGGCCGGCCGCCGCGCGCGGCACTATGCACCGGTGCCGAGAATCAAGACTCTTGTCCTCGCCGCCGCCGGAGTCCTCGTCGTCGCCGGCGGCGCCTTGACCGTCCTTGACGTCACACGCGACGACCGCCGCTCCGAGCTGACCGCCGCCCTGGCCGACCTGGCGGTGACCGCCCCGGAGTTCTCCGTCGCGGTGCTCGACGAGACCAACGGCGAGCGGTTCTCGTACCGGGGTGACGAGCAGTTCACCACCGCCAGCGTCGTGAAGGCCGACGTGCTGGCCTGCACCCTGCTGCGGGCCCAGGACGAGGACCGCCGGCTGAGCGCCGAGCAGCGCGAGCTCACCGCCCGGATGATCCGGGCCAGTGACAACGACGCCACGACCGCGCTCTTCGAGCAGCTGGGCGCGGCCGGCGGACTGACCGGCTGCAACGGCCGGATCGGCCTCGAGGAGACCACGGTGGACCCCAAGTGGGGCCTGAGCAGGACGACCGCCGACGACCAGGTACGCCTCCTGGGCGACCTGGCCGGCGACGAGAGCCCGCTCGGTGCCGACTCCCGCCGGTACGCGCTCGACCTCATGAGCACCGTCAACGCCGACCAGGACTGGGGTGTGCCGGCCGTCGCCCGGGACGGCGAGACCGCGGCCGTGAAGAACGGCTGGGACACCAGCACGGCCGACGGCGGGCGCTGGGTCGTCAACTCGATCGGGCGCGTCGTCTCGGCGGACCGCGACACGGACGTGTCGATCGCGGTGCTCTCGCACGGCAACGCGAGCATGGCGGACGGGATCGCCCTGGTCGAGCGGGTGGCCGGGCTGACAAGGGACCATCTGGCGTACTGAGAACCGATAGTGTCCCGATCATGACTATCCGGCCTGTCCGCATCGGGGTGCAGCTGCAGCCGCAGCACGCCGACTATGCCGCCATCCGCCGAGCCGCCGCCGAGGCGGAGGAGCTGGGCGCCGACATCCTGTTCAACTGGGACCACTTCTTTCCGCTCTACGGTGACCCGGACGGCAAGCACTTCGAGTGCTGGACCATGCTCGCCGCCTGGGCCGAGCAGACCTCCCGCGCCGAGATCGGTGCCCTGGTCACCTGCAACAGCTACCGCAATCCCGAGCTGCTCGCCGACATGGCCCGCACCGTCGACCACATCAGCGGCGGGCGCCTGCTGCTGGGCATCGGCTCGGGCTGGTTCGAGAAGGACTACCAGGAGTACGGCTACGAGTTCGGCACCGCCGGCGGGCGCCTCGACGACCTGGCGTCCTCGCTGCCGCGCATCGAGCAGCGATGGGCGGCCCTCAACCCGCCGCCCACCCGTAAGATCCCGGTGCTGATCGGGGGCGGCGGCGAGAAGAAGACGCTGCGGCTGGTGGCGCAACACGCCGACATCTGGCACAGCTTCGGCGACGCCGAGACGGTCGGGCGCAAGACCGGCATCCTGCGGCAGCACTGCGCCGACGTCGGCCGCGACCCCGCGGAGATCGAGATCTCGGTCGCCGTCGACGGCAGCCCGGATGAGAAGGGCCGGCCGCTGCTGGACCTGGGCGCCACCCTGTTCACCGTGGAGGCCAACGGCCCGGACTACGACTTCACCGAGCTGAGGGCCTGGCTCGCCTGGCGCGACCAGGTGAATTCATAAACCGCGACCAAGTGAATTCATAAATACACGGTCAGGCTGCCGCCGCGGCGGTGGGCTGGGCGGACACCTCGGCGACCGTGCCGGTGCAGAGGTCGTACTGGGCCGGGACGATCTCCAGCCGGCCCTCGCGCACGGCGGCGTCCACGAGGGCGGAGCGCTCCCGCAGCAGGTCGGCCGTGAGCGCGGAGTGGTGACCGCTGATCTCGGTGGCCGTCTCCGCGCCGGCCGCGCGGGCGCGCAGCACGTTCGGGGCGATGTGGCCGGCGATGTCGCGGATGTGGCCGGGCGGGACGGGCGCGCCGTCGACGATGCCGGTCGCCGCGGCCACGGCGCCGCAGCCGGTGTGGCCGAGGACGACGATCAGCGGGACGCCGAGGACCGCGACGGCGTACTCGATCGAGCCGAGGACGGCGGTGTCCAGGACGTGGCCGGCCGTGCGGACCACGAACAGGTCGCCGAGGCCCTGGTCGAAGACGATCTCGGCGGGCAGCCGGGAGTCGGAGCAGCCCAGGACGAGCGCGAAGGGCGCCTGGGAGGTGCTCAGCTTGGCCCGGCGGGCGGCACCGCGGGCGGCGCCGGCCGTGCTGCGCTCCTGGACCCAGCGGCGGTTGCCGGCGCGCAACTTGCTCCACGGGGTTTGCTTCGGCATCGAATCTCCAAACGTCAGTCGAGGATGGCGCCGGTGACGGCGATCTGGTCGGTGAGGACGCCGCTGATCAGCTTCTGCGTCTCGTTGATCTCCTCCACGGCGTGGTGGATCTCGGAGAGCGACGCGGTGACGGCGTCCACGCGGGACTGGATGGTGCTGACCTTCGCGCTGACCTCGGTGGTGGCGCGCTCTGTCTCGCCGGACAGCTCCTTGACCTCGCCGGCCACGACGGCGAAGCCCTTGCCGGCCTCCCCGGCGCGCGCGGCCTCGATCGTCGCGTTCAGCGCCAGCAGGTTGGTCTGGGCCGCGATCGCCTGGATGGCCTGGACCACCTCGTTGATCTGGGCGCTGGCCTGGCCGAGATCGGCGACCTGCTGGTTGGCCTCGACGGTGAGCTGTTCGCTGCGGGCGGCCACGGCGGCGGCCGAGGTGACGTTGCGCTCGACCTCGGCGATCGAGTCGAGCAGCGTACGCCCGGCGGTGCGCAGCTGCTCCTGGGAGGCGAACCGCTCCAGCGCCTGCCCGACCAGGAACGCGGTGTTGCGCAGCGCGCTCTCCCGCCCGGGGTACATGATCAGTGTACGGGTGGCGAAGAAGTCCATCGTGCCGATGATCCTGCCGCCGACCCGGATGGGCAGGCAGACGCCCGACTTGACGCCGGCTGCCTGGGCGGCCGGGCGGCGCACGCAGTCGGTGAGCTCGCCGAGGTCCTCGACGAAGACCAGGTCGTCGCGCGCCCAGGCCCGGCCGGAGAGCCCGACGCCCTTGGCGAAGGACGCCGACATGGTCACCTTGCGGAACTCCGCCCCGGCGTCGCCGGACTCGAGCGCGAAGCGCAGCACGGCGGCGTCCTCGTCGAGCAGCCAGAAGGAGCCGTACTGCCAGTCGAAGTCGGCGCGGATGGTCTCGAGCGCCACCCGGAGGGCCTGGTCGCGGCTGGTGACCTCGGTGAGCTTGCGGATCACGGTGGAGACGGCCTCGGTGTCCTGGACGGCCTTCTCCTGGCGGACGGCCTCGTGCAGCCGGGCGAGGGCGCCCGAGACCAGCTGGCCGACCGCGCGCAGCACGGCCATCCGGCCGTCCGAGGGGCCGAGTTCCTCGGTGGCGAAGAAGTCCATGGTGCCGACGACGTGCCCGTCCTCGATCAGGGGGAAGCAGACGCCGCTGCGCACGCCGGCGCGGGCGGCGACGGGGGCGCGGACGCAGTCGGCGAGGTCGGCGATGTTGCGCACGAACACCAGGTCGCGGCTGCGCCAGGCCCGGCCGGACAGGCCCACGCCCTCGGGGAAGGCGGCCTCGAGCGTGACCCGGCGGAAGTCGTCGTTGACGCTGCCGTGCTCCTGCGCGAAGCGCAGCACCCCGGCGGCGCGGTCCAGCTGCCAGTACGATCCGTACGCCCACCCGAACAGGTCCCGCACCAGCCGCAGCGCGGTGCCGATGGCCTCCTCGGGTGCCGTGGCGCTCTCCATCGCCCGCATGAGCGTGGTGACCGCCTGGACGTCCGCCCGGCTCTCGGCCAACTCGGCGTGCAGCTGCTCCGCCGCGGACCGCTTGCTGGAACCGAACATGACTGCCTCCCTCGTCTGATCGAGGGAACCTTTCGGCGGCGTGGTGCCCTACTTGAGCGTCGTTCCTTCGCCGGATCGTTGACTTCCCGTCATCGCACGCTCAGTTGTTCCACCGTCACGGAAAGCTAGCCTCCGGACATCGAGCGGCGATCGAGGAGGATCCATGGACAGGCGTACGTTGCTGCGAGCGACCGTGGCGGGTGCCGGAAGCGTGGCACTGCCCTTCACCGCCTGGTCGGCCGCCTACGCCGCCCCGGCCCAGAACGCGAGCGGACCCTACGGCGCCCTGCTGGCCGCCGACGCGAACGGCATCCAGCTGCCGGCCGGCTTCACCAGCCGGGTGGTCGCGCGCTCCCGCCAGACCGTGCCCGGCACCTCGTACGTGTGGCACGACGCCCCCGACGGCGGCGCGGTCGTCCCGCAGGGCTCCGGCTGGGTCTACGTCTCCAACTCCGAGACCTCCGCGGCGATGGGCGGCGGCGCGTCGCGCATCGTCTTCGACGCCGACGGCAATGTCACCGGCGCCTCGCGCATCCTGTCCGGTACGAACACCAACTGCGCCGGCGGCAAGACGCCCTGGAACACGTGGCTCTCGTGCGAGGAGATCGCGCTGGGCCGCGTCTGGGAGACGTATCCGCTCGGGGGCACCGCGGTCGTGCGCCCCGCGATGGGCCGCTTCAAGCACGAGGCTGCCGCCGCGGATCCCGTACGCAAGGTGGTGTATCTGACCGAGGACGAGCCGGACGGCCGCCTCTACCGCTTCGTGCCCACCACGTGGGGAGACCTGTCCGCGGGCACGTTGCAGGTGCTGGTCGCGGGCACGGCCACCGCCGGCTCGTACACGTGGGCGACCGTCCCCGACCCGGACGGCTCCCCGACCGCGACCCGATACCAGGTCGCCGGCGCCAAGGTCTTCAACGGCGGCGAGGGCTGCCACTACGCGGGCGGCACGGTCTGGTTCACCACCAAGGGCGACAACCGCGTCTGGCAGCTCGACCCGGCGGCGAACACGTACGAGCTCGCCTACGACGACAACCTGACCAGCCCGGCCCCGCTGACCGGCGTCGACAACGTCACCAGCTCCGCCTCCGGCGACCTGTTCGTGGCCGAGGACGGCGGGAACATGGAGATCTGCCTCATCACGCCGGACGACAAGGTCTCGGTCTTCCTGCGGGTGACCGGGCAGAGCGGCTCCGAGCTGACCGGCCCGGCCTTCACCCCGGCGGGCAACCGCTTCTACTTCTCGTCGCAGCGCGGCACGACGGGCGCCTCCTCGGGCTCCGGCGGCATCACCTACTGCATCACCGGTCCCTTCCGCACCTGACCGCCGTTCGCCGGTGCGGGGACCGCCGGGGTGCTGGGATGAGAGCTGTGACGAGATTCCGGCCGGGCCCGGTCAGGGCGGTGCTGTGCGCGGTGGGAGCGGGTGCCGCGGCGTACGTCGGCGGGTTGCTGGCGGCCGGTGCGGTGCTTGCTGCCCGCTGGGCCGGGCCGGACCGCGCCGGGGAGGTCGCGGGCTACGGCCTGCTGGCGGTGCTGCTGGTGGCGGCGGCCTCGGCCGCGTGGTGGGTCCTGCTGCCCCGGGCCCGGTGGTGGGGGCTGCCCGTCACGCTGCTGGTCGCGACCGGCCACGGGCTCGCCTTCGTCTCCGGCTGGTGAGGCTCACGCCTGCTGCTGGGCGGCCCAGAGGGCGAGCAGCCGGAGGTTGTCGTCGGAGGGGCTGCCCGGGTCGGCGGTGTAGAGGAACAGGGTCTGATCCGCGTCGCCGGGGAGGATCAGGGCCTCGTACCTCAGGGTCAGGGCACCCACGGCCGGGTGGGTCATCCGCTTGATGCCGTGCGTGCGCTGGTGCACCTTGTGGCTGTTCCACCAGGTACGGAACTCGGGGCTCTTGATGGTCAGCTCGCCGACCAGCTCGGTGATGCCCGGGTCGTCGGGGAAGCGGCCGGCGTTGAGGCGCAGCGTGCCCACGACGTCGGCGGCGACCGTCGGCCAGTCGGTGAAGGCCGTCCGGGCCTCGGGCGCGAGGAAGATCCAGCGGGTGTAGTTGCGGTGCCGCACCGGCAGCTTCGTCCAGTCGGTGAGCAGCGCCCGGGCCAGGAGGTTGGCGGCCAGCACGTCGGTGCGCCGGCCCAGGATCAGCGCCGGGTGGCCGGT